>NZ_JACSMS010000004.1:0-227416 GCF_018618795.1 Exiguobacterium sp. s192
AAGAACTATTCGGTATTAGCTCCGATTTCTCGGAGTTATCCCAATCCTTGGGGCAGGTTCCTTACGTGTTACTCACCCGTCCGCCGCTCATTCCCTTCACTTCCCTCCGAAGAGTTCCGTGAGCTTCCTGCGCTCGACTTGCATGTATTAGGCACGCCGCCAGCGTTCGTCCTGAGCCAGGATCAAACTCTCCATAAAGTGTTTGACTTGCTCGTTGTGTGACCGAAGTCACGTTGACGAAGCTTGCGCTTCATTCATTGTTTGTATCCGAAGATACGTTTTTTGCCTCATCGTTCAGTTTTCAAAGTTCGTCATCGTTTGTTTTGAAAAATGGTGGGCCTAAGTGGACTCGAACCACCGACCTCACGCTTATCAGGCGTGCGCTCTAACCAGCTGAGCTATAGGCCCGTCAAAAGCAAACAAAATATGGTGCACCCTGAGAGATTCGAACTCCCGACCCCTTGATTCGTAGTCAAGTACTCTATCCAGCTGAGCTAAGGGTGCGCTATGGTGCGGTCGAGAGGACTTGAACCTCCACAGTGTTGCCACCACTAGGCCCTCAACCTAGCGCGTCTACCATTCCGCCACGACCGCAAATATAAAGTTTAAAATTAAAATGGTGTGTCATGCAGGATTCGAACCTGCGACCCTCTG
Source organism: Exiguobacterium sp. s192 (assembly GCF_018618795.1). Taxonomy (NCBI): domain Bacteria; kingdom Bacillati; phylum Bacillota; class Bacilli; order Caryophanales; genus Exiguobacterium; species Exiguobacterium sp. s192. The sequence goes on from NZ_JACSMS010000004.1 coordinate 655, forward strand.
ATTAAAAGTCAGATGCTCTACCAACTGAGCTAATGACACGAAAAACTGGGCTGGAAGGGATCGAACCTTCGCATGCTGGAATCAAAATCCAGTGCCTTACCACTTGGCCACAGCCCAAAAATGGCGGTCCTGACGGGATTCGAACCCGCGATCTCCTGCGTGACAGGCAGGCATGTTAACCGCTACACCACAGGACCACATTTTTGTGAAACTAAGTATGAAATTAAAAATGGTGGAGGATGACGGGATCGAACCGCCGACCCTCTGCTTGTAAGGCAGATGCTCTCCCAGCTGAGCTAATCCTCCAAAATGGTGACCCGTACGGGAATCGAACCCGTGATACCGCCGTGAAAGGGCGGTGTCTTAACCGCTTGACCAACGGGCCATTCAAAAACTGATAACTATTCTCAAGTAACAAATTCACATAAGAGGTCTGGCGGAGATGGAGGGATTCGAACCCTCGCACCAGTTTCCCGGCCTACACCCTTAGCAGGGGCGCCCCTTATAGCCACTTGGGTACATCTCCAAAGATAATGGCTCCGCAAGTAGGATTTGAACCTACGACCTACCGGTTAACAGCCGGTTGCTCTACCACTGAGCTATTGCGGAACGTGACGTTCGCTTCAGAACACTTTTCTATATTAGCAACTTTCTTTCTCTTCGTCAATGCTTTTTTAAAAAAGTTTTTAGTGACGAGAAGTTGTTTAGTTGCTGTCGTTTTGACGACTTCTATAATTTATCATGCTCCGAAATGAACGTCAACTACTTTTGTAAAAAATCTTTCCACGACATTGTCCGCAACGGTATCGTTCCGGATTCATCTTTCTTTTCCTTCTATATAACGTCCCACATTTCTCGCATTCATACAGGTGATTCTTTTTTTCATTTTCTTTTAAACGGGGACTGTATCGTAACCCGCCGTACCGCTGTAGCCACTCTTTAAAGTCATGATCTTGATGGCGATGACCCTTTCCGAGCAGATGCAAATGATAGTGGCACAACTCATGAATGACGATGCCACGAAAGATTTTGTGATCCACAAGATAGCTCCGATTAAAATCCAGATGGTGATCCGTCAGAAAATAACGTCCGCCTGTCGTCCGTAATCGCTCATTAAAAACCGCTTTATGCCGAAACGGTAAAGCAAACACGTCGAGCGAAAGCTGCTCGACGTATTGCTGTAATTGTTCATTCGTCATGACGGACTGACCATCGTCAGACCGATGCGTCCGCGTTCCGGTTCGACACTCGTCACCCATACGGTCACGATGTCTCCCACCGCGATGACGTCCAGCGGGTGTTTGACCCGTTTTTTACTGAGCTTCGAGATGTGAACAAGTCCACTCTCTTTCACGCCGATGTCGACGAAGGCACCAAAGTCGAGTACGTTTCGAACTGTTCCTTGGAACTCCATGCCGACTTGGATCATATCGAGTGACAAGACGTCTTGACGGAGCAACGGTTTATCGAGCGCTTCCCGGGGATCCCGCTCCGGACGTTGCAAGGCTTCGATGATATCACGTAAAGTCGGTTCCCCCACCCCAAGCAATTGCGCCGTCTCGGTTACAGACAACTCATCCAGCTTCGAGCGTAATGCTTCTGTCCCGACCGTTTGTAACGATAAGCCCAATTGCTTGAACAACGCTTCGACCGTCTTGTACTGCTCCGGGTGAATCGGTGTCCGGTCCAGCGGATGACTGCCTTCCGGAATCCGTAAGAATCCGGCTGCCTGTTCGTACGCTTTTGCTCCCAGGCGCGGAACCTTCAGCAGTTCCTTCCGTGATTCGAAAGCCCCCAGTTCCGAGCGACGTTCGACGATTTTCTTCGCCGTCGCTTTCGTAATGCCGGCAACATAACCGAGTAATGACTCGGAAGCCGTGTTGACGTCGACTCCGACTTGGTTGACGACCGTCTCGACAACAAAGTCGAGTGTCTCTTTCAGCTTCGTCTGCGTGACATCATGTTGGTACTGCCCGACACCAACGGATTGCGGATCGACTTTTACCAATTCCGCCAACGGATCCTGCAAACGTCGTGCAATCGAAATTGCTGAGCGTTGCTCGACTTGCAAATCCGGAAATTCACTGCGCGCGATTTCCGACGCGGAGTAAATGCTTGCACCCGCCTCGTCGACGATCGTAAAGGCAATCTGCTCATGTCCTTTGATCCAATCGGCAACAAACGATTCCGTCTCACGGGAAGCTGTCCCGTTTCCGATTGCAATCAGTTCGATCCCGTACCGTTTCACGAGATTCGTTAAGACTTGGCGTGCTTCCTGCGCTTTATGTTCCGACATCGTCAGGTAGACGACACCAACTTCTTTCATTTCACCGGTCGGATCAATGACGGCCCACTTGCAACCGGTTCGGTATGCAGGATCGAGACCAAGCATGACTTTCCCTTTCATCGGAGGCTGCATATACAGTTGGCGTAAGTTTTTCCCGAATACTTCAATCGCTTGATTTTCCGCCTTTTCCGTCAACTCATTCCGTAGTTCACGTTCGATTGCCGGGAACACTGATTTCTTGTAGCCCGTTTGAACGGCTTCCTCGACCAAGCGGCGTTTTTGTTCCGCCAACCGGTTAAATGGCCGGAGCAGATACGGAAGAATTTGCTGTTCCTCCAACACAATCTTCACCGAAACGATTTTCAGGGCTTCGGCACGATTGATGGCCAGAATCCGGTGCGGCACGATTTGACGGATCCGTTCACTATATTCGTAATACTGGGCAAACACACGTTTCTCATCAACGGCGTCCTTCTTGATTTTCGTGACGATATCAGCAAACCGATACGCCGTCTTCCGGATATGCTCCCGGACACTTGCTTGTTCGCCCCATTCTTCCGCGATGATGGCCTGTGCCCCGGCAATCGCTTCGCCTTCCCCATGCGCCGCGACATATTGTTTGAATTGGTCCTCATCGTATGCTTTGGGCGAACGCAGAAAGTCAGCGAACGGCGTCAATCCAGCTTCCCGTGCGATTTCTGCTTTTGTTCTCCGTTTTGGACGAAACGGTAAGTACAAGTCTTCAATCTGCTGTAATGTCGTCGCTTCACGCAACGCTTGATTCAATTCTGCTGTCATGACACCTTGTTCTTCGATTTTCCGGAGAACATCTTCTCGTTTTGATTCCAGTTGTGTGATGCTTTTATGGCGGTCGAGGATCGCCTTGATTTCGACCTCATCGAGTTCCCCCGTTTGTTCTTTTCGATACCTGGCGATAAACGGAATCGTTCCTCCGTCTTCCGTCAGCTGTAAAACGGCTTTGACTTGTGCTAGTCGTAAATTCAATTCTGTTGCGATTCTCTTTTCCATCTTCCTCACCTCGTTTTCATTATACCGAAGAATCGACAGGACACAAAAAAAGACTGATGCAGCGCATCAGTCTTTTGAAAATACTTCGTTTGGTTCTACTTTGATTGCTTCGCGTAGCTTTTGAAGCGCGCGGCGCTGAAGACGGGAGACATGCATCTGTGAAATACCGAGTAATTCCCCAGTTTCCTTTTGACTCATGTTCCGGTAATACGCACATTCCAAAATCGAACGTTCCCGATCCGTCAAAACAGCAAAGGCTTTTTCAAGAATCAGCTTTTGGTCAACGGAGTCATAGCCGTTCTCTTGATTGCCGACGAGGTCAAGCAACGTGACTGTACTGCCTTCTTGATCGGCTTCGATCGAACTGTCGACAGAAAGGGCTTGATAACTTTTCCCCATCTCAAGTGTCTCGAGAACTTCCTCTTCCGATACTTCCAGACGAGCTGCAATTTCATCAATGCGTGGTGAACGTTGCAGTTCTGTCGTCAATTCTTCGACGGCTTTTTTGATTTTCGGTCCCAGTTCCTTGATTCGACGCGGCACGTGAACGCTCCACGTCTTATCACGGATGAAACGTTTGATTTCTCCGATGATTGTCGGAACAGCAAACGATTCGAAACTCCGGCCAAACTCTTTATCAAAACGGCGGAGTGCAGCAAGCAATCCGATCATCCCGACTTGAACAAGGTCATCATGGATCGGGCGACCACGCGAGAATTTACGGGCGAGTGCCTCGACGAGGTCTGAATAACGTGCAAGTAATGCCGCATGAACTTCCTCATCTTGGTCATCTTGTTGGTATAGGTCAATTAGTCGAAGGACTTCGTCATCACTGTGATGGCGTTGTTGAGACTTTGCTGGCACTTTGACCCACCTCATCTCTATTCATATATTTTGTCATATGGACAGTGACGCCGTTTGCTTTCTCGATCGTGACTTGATCCATGAGTGCTTCAATCATTAAGATCCCTAGTCCCCCCTCATGCAGAGAGTCTAAGTCGTGTGAATCGGTGATCGGTTCACTTTGGCGTTTGACGCTGTCTTTATCAAATGTCACACCGTTATCTTTGACGATGATTTCAAGACGATCATCCGGGTAGACATTGCATGTCAACGCCATCGATCCATCCTGTTCACCTTCATACGCATGCTGAACCGCGTTGGCACAGGCTTCCGAAACAGCGATTTTAATGTCTTCGATGTCATCGTATGTGTAACCCATTCGGTTCGCGACGCCTGAAACCGTCAAACGGGCGATGGCAACATATTCCGGTTTTGCCGGAAGTGTCATTTCAAGTTGTTCGTTTTTCATTGCGTTCCACCTCGTACACCACTATCAATTGTAATGATGCTAGAAAGACCCGTAATTTCAAACAAACGACGAATGCGTTCAGACACACCGACGAGTGTAAACGATGTTCCGTTTTTCTTTGAAGCTTTTAAGGCGCCGACAAACACGCCAAGACCTGTTGAATCCATATAATGAATCTCATCTAAATGAACGACGACATCATTTGCTTCAACGGCTGGTACGAGTTCTTGACGAAGTTTCGGTGCTGTATACGTATCAATCTCTCCTGCGATATAGAGATGCGTCTGACCATCTAGTTGCTCTGTTTTAATTGTTAAATCCATCTTCAAGTTCCTCCTCAAGGAAAATCTGCTATGTGTTCTCTCTATCTATATAGTTTGAATAATATGGGATAACCCTTCTTAAAGAAAAGGTCACTCTGATGTAATTCCCGCATTCAAACATCTTTAAACCAAAATTTAAAAAAATGTTCAAAAAAAGTCGTATACAGATGTATCGACTCTTCTCGCTGTTATATGTAAGTGCCTAGAAATCAATCAAGCCTAGGCTGATCGCGACGGCACTATTTACTTTCATCATCGTGTCAGGATCTAGGTGCGTGACTTTATCCGTTAGACGGCGTTTGTCGATTGTACGGACCTGCTCAAGTAGGATGACCGAATCACGTTCTAATCCGTGTCGCTCTCGATATACTTCCACATGGGTCGGTAGTTTGGCTTTGTCGATCTGTGCCGTGATCGCAGCCACGATTACAGTTGGGCTGAATCGGTTACCAATATCATTTTGTAGGACAAGGACAGGACGAACGCCTCCTTGTTCCGATCCGACCACAGGTGACAAATTTGCATAAAACACGTCGCCACGTTTGACTATCAAAGCTTACACCCCGCTTACTTGACGTAGGAGCGAGAACTCCGCCTCCGTTTCAATCTGGAACATTTCGCCAACGATTGATAAATTGATCGCTGCCATTTCTTCGTAACCACGTTTCAATTCCTCACGTAGCTGACGTTTGCGTTCTTCGGTCGTATGGTTCGACTTCATCCCAATCGTCTCCTTCGCTACATTTCGCTCAACAAATTGCTTTTCCCGTTGTTGGACCAAGATAATGGCACCTCCAGATTCACTGAAACCTTAACGAACGACTCACTTTCTACTTCAATATATCAGTCAAATTCAGAAAATACAATCAAAATTCAAACAAATAACATTTTTTTGCCATCATATTGATGTCATTTCAAAAACTAAATCCGCGGAACACGCTTCGAAAACTGACAAAGGACTTCATAATTGATCGTCCCCAACCAGTGAGCAGCCTCGTCAATCGGTGCACCTGCTCCAATCAACGTCACTTCCGTTCCGACCGGGTATTCTTCCGGCAACCGGATCATCAGGCGATCCATACAGACACGGCCGACGATTTCACAGGGATATCCATTGACGATCAACGAGTACCCTTGAAATTTACGTGACCACCCGTCGGCGTATCCGATCGGGACCGTTCCGATCCATTCATCCGTCGGTGCCGTATAGGTCGCTCCGTAGCTGATCGTTTGCCCCGGTTCAACTTGCTTCACTTGCAGAAGACGGCTTTTTAATGAGAAAGCCGGTTTTAAGAACTCATAGTAAGCACTCATTTCGTCAGACGGCAACGCTCCATATAACGCAATGCCGACACGGACGATGTTGTATGGCGCTTGACCCGCCAGTCGAATCGCGCCGGCTGAATTGGCAGCATGAATGTAACGGATACCCGGCACACGCTCGACGAATTGCAGGAAGCGGGTTTGCTGTTGGTCAAACAAACGGCTCGTCAATTCGTCTGCGGTCGCGAAATGCGTATAAATCCCTTCAAGTTCCAGCAAATCAGAATCCAGTTCAGCAAGCAGTTCGTCCAGTTCCTGAAGCGTCTGTAAGCCGAGCCGCCCCATTCCGCTGTCGACTTTGATATGGATGCGTAAATGATCGATTTCAGTCAGATGTCGTTTGGCTTCCCGCAGCCAGTCGGCTGAAAAGACAGGCACTGCGACATCATAGTTTGAGGCGACGGGCGCATGTTCAGGAAGCAAGGCTTCGAGCATGAGAATCGGCGCCTGAATCCCCGCTTCCCGTAATTCGATGGCCTCTTCCAGTAAAGCGACGGCAATCATGTCCGCCCCGTTCGCCAAAGCGATTTCCGCCACCGTCACGGCACCATGCCCGTATCCGTCCGCCTTGACGACAGCCATCATCGACTGGTCACCGAGGCGCGTCTTGATTTCACGCACGTTATGCGCGATGGCTTCCCGGTCAATTTCTATCCACGTTGGTCGATACATCTGAACTCCTCTTTTCTAGTAAGACTTGTGCAGCCGCATATTGATCGGAATGGGTGATCGAGAGATGAATGATGCCCTCAAACGGTCCCGTCATGACCGGACGGCCGGATGCTTCATTCAACACTTCGAGATCGAGCCATGATACGTCAGATCCGATCCCGGTTCCGAGGGCCTTGACGAATGCTTCTTTCGCGGCGAATCGTCCCGCCAAATATTCGAGGCTCCGGACGCCGGACAACGTTTCAAACCGTTCCTGCTCCCGTTTGGTCAAAACCCGTTGTACAATCCGCGGCTGACGTAACAGTGTCTGTTGCATCCGTTCGAGCTCAACCAGATCCAGTCCTATTCCAAAAATCATTTCTGACGCCTCCACAGTTCTATTCTTCGCTGTCTTCATATAGAATGAAGGGGAAGCGAGGTGTTGTCATGTTTAGTCGAACGGAAAACCTACAAACGTTCACACGTTCTTATCCGGTCGTTTCGTTGTTCATTTTAATCCAAGTCGCTCTGTTTGTCATCGAACAGTTGAATGCCTTTTTCAACTTGGGCTTCTCACCGCTCAATTATGGTTCAGCCATCAATCTGTTCATCGCCAACGGTGAATGGTGGCGGGTCGTCACAGCAACGTTCCTGCACTATGACTTCTGGCATATTGCCTTCAACACGTTTGCCTTGGTCATCTTCGCCCCTGCCTTGGAGCGGATGATCGGTCATGCGAAATTCGCATCGTTTTATCTTCTCGTCGGTACGCTCGCCAACGTCTTGACGTACTTCACGAAAATCAACGAACCCTTTTATGGTCAAGCCGGGGCGTCCGGAGCGATTTTAGGATTGCTCGGATTTTATGTCTATCTCGGTCGTTTTAAACGGACAGTGATCTCAGCGGATGACGCACGCCTTGTCTACATCTTCAGTGCCATCACCGCCATCTTCACGTTGCTCGGATCAAACGTATCCGTATTTGGTCACCTGTATGGATTCGTCCTCGGATTCCTTGCCGGTTTCGTATTTGGAAAAAGTGCCACTCCGTTCACGCGTCCGTTTAATGTCGGCAAGCGGTCGGCAGCAAGCGGTCGGGTCGTCTATACGAGCGGTTCGGGTCAGACGGGACGCATCATCTTTTATGTCATCGTCGCCTTCGCCGTCTTCGGTCTGCTTGCACGTTTCATTTAATAGACTTAATACGCCTCTACAAAAAAAGCGAGCTGCCCTGATCTCCGTTAGTCGGAATTCAGGGCAGCTCGTTCTTTTTTCATTTCTTATTTCCGTAACGATTCCGCCAAGTCTTTTACATCATCAATCAGATTGTGGATCGTTTCTTGGTTGTCCGTGTACAGCGCACGAAGCTCTTCAAAACGTCCTTTTGGATCTTGTTTGACGGCAGAAAGTTGTGTCCCGGCTCCACCAAACGCCCGTTTGACTGCGGCGAGTTGTGTTTGACGCGTGTCTTTATGAAGCATCGATAACGTTGCTCCGATCAGCGCTCCGCCGACTGTTGCTGCTAAAAAGTAATTCTTCTTCATCTGTTATTCCCCCTAGACTGGTCTTAATGTAACTTAAAGCGGTTGTAAAAGCTGGTACCGTTTCATGACTGGAGAAGGCGCAAACGACTTCCCTGCTTCTTCAGCATACTGGTCGACCGTCAGTCGTTCAACTGATTTCGCATATCGTGTCGCATCCCCGTCATTGCCGAACTGAATCAGCAACACCAAATCGTCTCCACGCTCGACGCGGGCAATCCGGACAGCCTGAAAGCTGTCATATTCAGCGCCAAGGACTTTCGGATTCGACATGACCTGATGGACGAACAAGTCGCCGCTGTTTCGATCGGCCGGAACCGACCAATAGAACAAGCTGCCTTGTTCTTGAAAATTACCGCGCGTCTCAAGCAATGTATAGGTGTTTCCACTTTGGAAAGGTGATTTCCCATCTGTCTCGATAAACAACAGGGCTTCTCCGCTTCCGCTTGCCGCACGAATGTGTGGATCACGCGCACGAATTTGATCAACAAAACTACCGCTACCGAATGTGATGGAAAGTTTAGATGGCATCACAGGCCTCCGCGAGTTCGAAGTCTTTGCCGGTCAGACCGCCTGCATCATGTGTCGTAACCGCCAGCGTAACTTTTTTATAATCGATGATGATGCGGGGGTGATGATTCAGGTGCTCAGCAACCGAACCTACCTCCTGTACAAAATCCAGTGCTGCCGGAAACGAATCCAATGTATAGACACGGACGATTTCGTCATCGACCACGCGCCATTCAGACAATCCTTCCAGGCGTTCTTCCACTTCATACTCATTCAACCTTTTCATGCCATATTCCTCCTCCACAATTATTTTCGTCCTATACCTTATACCCTACTTTTACGCTTTCTTATACCTCCCCCCTCCGATTTCTTCCTTTTGTCTTCCGGCGCAGATAGAGTACAATGTGAAAGAGAACACTATCTTCCATACAGAAAGGGGCAGACGCTCATGCGCGCGCTTATTGTCATCGATTATACGTTCGACTTCGTCGCTGACGAAGGGAAATTGACGTGCGGGAAACCCGGCCAAGCCATCGAAGGTCGCATCGCCTCGTTAATGGACGAGTTTTCGTCCGCAGACTACGTCGTCATCGCAAACGACATCCATGAAGAAGGAGATACCTTCCATCCGGAAACGTTACTCTTCCCGCCGCATAACATCCGTGGCACCCACGGCCGGGATCTGTTTGGGCAAGTCGCCGAAATGGCACGGGTCGCGGATCATGTCATCGACAAAACACGTTACAGCGCCTTTGCCGGAACGGATCTGGATTTACGCCTGCGGGAACGTGGAGTTCGTGAAGTTCACCTCGTCGGTGTCTGCACGGACATCTGTGTGTTGCATACAGCCGTCGACGCCTACAATCTAGGATATAAAATCGTGGTCCATGCGGATGCGGTCGCGAGTTTTAATGCGGTCGGACACGACTGGGCTCTTACACATTTCAAACAATCGCTCGGCGCAGACGTCGTCGGCGAATAAGAAGGGATCTGTCTTCATGTTACAACGTAACCTTGCACTTCATACTGACCTCTATCTTCCGCGATGGATGTACATTTATTGGCAGGAAGGGCGTCACAATGAACGTGCTGTTTTTGATGTCTACTACCGGACGAATCCGTTTGAAGGCGGATATGTCGTCTTTGCCGGACTCGAAAACATCATCGAGTACGTCCAGACGCTTCATTTCACGGAAGAAGACATCACGTACCTTCAAAAGATGATCGGTTTCCCGGACGAGTTCAAAGATGAGCTTCGGAACTTCAAGTTCACGGGATCGATCTCAAGCGTCAAGGAAGGCGAAATCGTTTTTCCGAATGAACCGCTCCTTCGCATCGAAGCACGGATTTTCGAAGCCAAGCTGCTGCAGACCGCCATCCTCAACATCGCGAACCATGAATCACTCATCGCGACGAAATATGCCCGGATCCGCCAATCGGCACCGGGTGCGAAGTTCTTAGAAGCTGGAGCACGCCGGGCACAAGGTATTGACGCCGCCTACTTCGGCACACGCGCGTCTTACCTGGCCGGCTTTGACGTGACAAGCCTCGCCTCTGCAGGACGTGACTTCGGAATCCCTTCAGGCGGGACGATGGAGCATGCCGACATCCAGTTCCACGATGACGAATTGACTGCATTCCGGACATTCGCCGCTTATTATCCGGATCAGGCGACACTGCTCGTCGATACGTATGATACGCTCAAAAGCGGTTTACCAAATGCAATCATCGTCGCGAAAGAGCTCGCGGCAAAAGGACATAAATTACGCGGGATCCGGATTGACTCCGGTGACTTGTCTTATCTGTCGAAACGAGCTCGGACAATGCTTGACGAAGCCGGTTTCCCGGAAGTCGACATCGTCTTGTCGGGTGATTTGGACGAGTATGTCATCCAGGATTTACGGATTCAAGGAGCACAGGCGAACACATTCCTCGTCGGTACACGCGGCATCACTGCGTACGAACAACCGGCACTGGGAATGGTCTATAAGTTGGTCGCCCGTGAAGTAAACGGGGAACTTGCTCCTGTCATCAAGGTCTCTTCCTCGAAAGCGAAGACGACGACACCACACATCAAGGAAGTGTACCGGATCGTCGACCGGGTGACGAACAAGTTTAAAGGGGACTACATCACTTTGATGGACGAGGATCCGACCGATCTTGATTCCGTTGATTTGATTGATGTCCGGGACCCGTCATTCCGGAACCGGATCGAAAACTTCAACGTCGAGCGTCTCCTGACACCGATCTTCACGGAAGGCGACATGATTTATACCGTCCCGACGATTGAAGAGAGCCGTCATTTCCACGAACAGCAGATCGGCCGTCTGTGGGAAGAGTATAAACGCCTCCGCCTGCCGGAAGTCTATGCCATCACCTTCAGCGACCGCCTCTGGAAGTTGAAGCTCGATATGATTCGCGACACACGTACAGCAAGCGGTATTAAATAAAAAAAACAGCCCACTTCAACTGAAGTGGGCTGTTTCGTTTGGTGTCGGTGTCATTTGGGCTGTCGCTTGTTCCATTTGTTGACGAAAGTACCACGCGAAACCAAGCGCACCTCCGATGAAGACGATATACGTAATCCGTTGACCAAACTCCGCCAAGGAATCGGCATAAAAAATACTAATCAAGTGGTCGCTTCCACTGATGAGAAGCAGACAGGCAATCAGGAGCGCTATGCGGTAAGCAAGCGTCGGACGATCGGTTGGCTCAGCATGCCAATACATAATGATATGATGGGCAAGTAAAATGATTCCAATGATTCCTAATACTCCTATAAGTGCTTGCGGCATAATGAACGGTCCTCCTGTTTCTGATTTCTAATTTCATTTAAACATAGTTCACCTGAAAATCCTCGTTAAAACTTTCCCATCATCTGTATGGTCACGGTATACTGGAGAAAATCTGCGTACATTCATGCAAGGAGGAGTTTTCGTGAAAACCTTTAAACTGTGCACACTGCGTATCTTGATGGACGAGTCCGGCCGGGATACAACGATTCCGGTCACGATCAAAGACGGATTGACAGTCAGTACCGATCAGACGGCCCAGTGGGTGGCTGAAATCGTCGTCTTAAAACATGATCAACCGATCATCGATGAACTGTTCGCAAAAAATCTGCGGGCCTTGATTGAAATCACAATCTCACGACCGGATAACGATCCGGCTGCCATGATCGTCACACCACTCGAGTGTACACCGTTAAACGAAGGCACCTCTTATTTATTCACCGGAAAAATGGTGATGATGAAAAATGACTTATCCGAATCGATCTTACGCGAAGTCGTCGAAGATCATTTCACAGGGGAAGCATTGATTCAGGAGTATAAAGACCGCCGTTCCAAACGTGGTGCCCATATCACGAGTATCGCCAAGGAAACGTTTAAACAGTACTTACAAGAAAATCCGAAAATCAGTTAAGGACGTTTCGTCCAGTCCAGGATGTGATCGGCAACATTGATCCGGTCGATTTCATACCGGTCGGAAAAACGAATATAGTTGGCACACGCATTTTTAAGCGGTGTCCGGTAACTGAATGTGTCATCAATCGAGGATAAAGCGGCTTTGATCGTGTGTGAGTGACAGACGATCAACAGACGTTTTCCTCGATGTTTTTGTGTCAACTCTTCGACAGCTGCGAAGACACGGGACTGAATTTCCTGTTCGGTCTCAAGACCCGGGACACGGTCAGTATCATTGGCTTGGACAGCTTCATAAATTCCGGCGATCGGCTTGCCCGATGCAAAACCAAATTCGCGTTCGACCAACCGGTCATCCGTTTCCGTCAGCTCGAGTCCTACGGCACGGCCGATGATTTCCGCCGTTTCGACCGCCCGGGACAACGGACTGGAAATCAAGACATCCCATTTCTCCTGTGCGAGATACGTCGCACTCAAGCCGGCTTGCCACCGCCCTGTTTCGTTCAGCGGGATATCTTCCCGCCCCTGAATCCGTTCGTTTAAATTCCAATCGGTCTGACCGTGGCGCACTAAACAAATTTCTGTCATCTCATTCGTCTCCTTCAAAAAGAAATATGACTGATTGTATCATGTTTCTTTACTTAGTGAAGAGTCTCACGAGGTGGCAGGACTAGGACTTGGCAACTGAAGGCTTCAATCCGGTCGAGCAACCGTTCAATTTTGAGCGGGTTTTCCGTCTGCGCAAAACTGGCCAATGAATGGGTTCCGTTCGGAAACGAAAACAACCGGACATCGGCCCCGACATCGGCTCCTTTTTCAATGAAATGCAGCGCCTGCGTAAAGGGAACAATCGGATCTTTTTTTCCGTGCAACAGCATGATCGGCGGTGAATCGGCGGTCAAATGAGTTGCGGGTGAGACACGCGTCATGAGTGCACGCCATTCTTCCCGTCCTCCTCCATAAAATTTGATGTGGGCAATCCAGGTCTGGATGAACTTGAATAATAAGAAGTTCGTTGGTGGATACAAGGCGATGACGCCGCTGATCAGCGGGAGTTGCTCCGCTTTCTGATCACCGATGAACTCCATCGGCGCCAAGGCGGTCGTCAACATCAACGCTGCACCGGCCGAATCCCCCCAAAGGACCATTCGTCCCCGTGCAATCCGCAGATTATCTGCTTCCTGATTTAAAAAACAAAGGGCGTCGCGTACGTCTTCCAAATTATCCGGGAAGTAACTGCCGTCTTCAAACAACCGGTAATCGATACTGCAAACAGCGATGCCAAGCTCTAAAAAACGTTCCACGATCGGTGTAAAACAAAAGAGATCATCACGGCTTCCTCTGACAAACGCTCCACCATGTGCATAAATGGCCACCGGAAACGGTCCTTCACCGACCGGATAGTACAGATCCAGTTTAAGCTCCTTCTCGCCGACCGTTTTATACAAAACGGTCCTTGGAGCCAGTTGGGTTTCCGCAAGCGGAAGCGCCGGTTCCGTCCACCGTAAAAGAGCACCGTAATTGTTCCAGATGCTCGCACCGGCAGCAGCCGTCGTCAAAAGCGCAGCCCCTCCCATCAACCATGCTGTTTCCCGTCTCACCTCATCACCTCCGGGCATACTCACGATTTTTAATCTTATTAGTCTTTTACCCCATTTTTTTAGAAGTCGAACTTCTTCCCGCTCTTGTACTTGACGCTTTGTTTTGGATTCGTTATAGTGAAAAGGTTCAAATCGGAATAATTACGTTTTAATACTTCTTGGAGGTTTTACACATATGAAAAAGTTAATTCCCGCTTTAACGGTCGCGTTCGCGAGCGCCACTTTCCTCGCTGCCTGCGGATCATCTGATTCAGGTTCGAATCAAGATGCCGCCGACCAAAAACTCAACGTCTATACATCAACGTTCGCCACAGCGGCGATCGCCAAAGAAATCGGCGGCGCTGATGTCGATGTGAAGATGATCGTTCCTCCCGGTGCCGATCCCCATTCGTATGAGCCGACCTCTAAACAACTGACAGAAATCGCACAAGGTGATCTGTTCCTCTTGACCGGAACGACGCTTGAGCCGTATTCAGAAAAAATCAAAGCCAGTCTCAAAGGAAACGATGTCCGGTTCATCGAGACAAGTAAAGGCATCGATTTGCTTGAAGCGAGTGCCACGGTACACGTTCATGGAGAGGCAGACGCACACGACGAAGAACATGCTCATGAAGACGAGCACGAAGAAGATGAGCACGCAGAAGAAGGACACGATCATGGCAAGTACGATCCGCACGTCTGGCTTGATCCGAACAATGCGAAAATGATGGCCCAATCGATTTCGACGGCGCTGGCAAAAGAAGTACCGGACAAAAAAGCGACGTTCGAAAAAAATCTGGCTGAATTTGATACGCAGGCAGATGAGCTCGATCAAAACTTACAGCAAGCTGTTGCTGACGGCTCCAAAAAAGAACTGCTCGTGACACATGCCGCTTATGGGTATTTAGCAGAACGCTACGGATTTTCTCAACTGCCGATCGCCGGCATCTCACCGTCTGACGAGCCTTCGCAAAAAGAACTGGCTGCCCTCGTCAAAGAAGCCAAGCTGCACGATTTGAAATATATTGCGTTTGAAGAGACGGTTTCCCCAAAAGTCGCCCGGGTCATCCAACAAGAAATCGGAGCTGAAGCGATCACGATTCATAACTTGGAATCCGTCACAAAAGAACAACAAGACGCTTCTTATTTTGACTTGATGAATGAAAATGTCACGACACTCAAAAAAGCACTGCAGTGAAGTAGTGTTGACATGCATTAAAAGATACGTTACGGTAGAAAACGTATTTCAGACAATTAAATGACTTCTTTTTATCGCGAGAGACGGAGGGACTGGCCCAATGATGTTTCGGCAGCGGACGATTGAATCGTACTGTGCCAAATCCAGCAAGCTACGGCTTGAGAGATAAGAAGAGCGTCTTTTTCAGTAAAGACCTCCTTCTTTCTTGCGAAGGAGTCTTTTTTTGTATATGCAGAAATGGAGTGATTTTATGAACGAGACGATTACACCAAACAAATGGGCCCTTCTACCATTACTTGTCTTTTTGGTCCTCTTTATCGGTGCCGGCATCTTTTATGACGACTTTTATAAGTTCCCGATTCTGATTGCCGCATTGATTGCCTTGATTTTTGCTGCCGTGACGACCAAAGGCAGTATCAATCAAACCGTGGAACGGATTGCGACGGGTGCCGGAAATCCGGACATCATGATCATGGTCTTTATTTTCTTACTCGCCGGTGCGTTTTCCGGAACAGCGGATGCGATCGGCGCCATCGAAGCGACCGTCAACGCTTCGCTGACATTTTTACCGCCGTCTCTCTTAATGAGCGGATTGTTCATCATCGCTGCCTTCATCTCGATGGCAATGGGGACTTCGACCGGTACGATTGCGGCGCTCGCCCCGATCGCACTTGGTATTCATGAAGCGACCGGTGTCAATGTCGCCATCGCGGCTGCCGCCGTCGTTGGGGGCGCGATGTTCGGGGACAACTTGTCGTTTATCTCCGATACGACGATTGCAGCGGTCCGCACGCAAAAAACCAATATGCGTGATAAATTCCGAACGAACTTCCTGATTGTGCTTCCGGCAGCAATTTTGACCGTCATCATTTTGGCATTCGTTTCAGGTACCGGAGATGTCGTCGACGCAAAGGCCTTCGAGTTTTATAAACTGATTCCGTATCTGTCCGTCATCGTCTTGGCCCTGTTCGGTGTCAACGTCATCCTCGTCTTGATCGGCGGAACCGCCTTGACAGGAATCATCGGTATGCTCGACGGCAGCTTCGGTTTAAGTGGATTCGTGCTGTCGATGTCCGAAGGATTAATGGGCATGGCTGAAATTTCGATTTTGACATTACTGATGGGTGGTCTTGTCAGTCTGATCACCTTTAACGGCGGTATCGCCTACCTGAAAGAAACATTGACTCGAAAAATCACGCAACGCCGCGGCGCAGAGTTCAGCATGGCTGCGCTTGTCGGAGCGACAAACCTCGCGACGGCAAACAATACGATTTCGATTCTCGTGGCTGGACCACTCGCAGCGGAGATTGCGGATACGTATGACATCGACCGGAAGAAGTCAGCCAGCATTCTCGACATCTTCTCGTGTGGGGTTCAAGGAATCATCCCATACGGCGCCCAGTTGCTGATTGCGGCGGAGTTGACGAAAACGGCTTCTCCGGAACTGATTCCGTATCTGTTTTATCCATTTTTATTATTCGTGTGCGGATCCCTTGCGATTCTTTTCGGATTCCCGCGCCGGAAAAACACTGCTGTCCGCAAAGAAAATATTTCGTAAAACAAACAAGTCCGGCCGCCTGCAGCGCGACCGGACTTGTTTTTGATTATTTTTTCTTCTGTTCTTGACGGTTAAGAATGAAATACGCGATGGCTGGAAGCGGGAACTGAACAAGCCCTGCGCCACCCCATACCCACGGGTTACGCCCGGTTTTACGGGCGCCAAGGAACAGGAAGGCCGCTTGAGCGCCTAACAGCGTCGCCAGTCCGGCCCACACTCCTTTTGGTACGTTTTTAACGGATCGTGCCATGATTTTACACCTCACTTCATGTATGGATATACCCACTTTGTTCGCTCTCTAACAGCTTACCTCCTGCTTTGAGCGTCTAAACAGACGTGATTCTGAGTTCATGCTAAACTAAACGAGCAATTCCATATTCTAGTTTCATTGAAGGAGGAGTATATACATGCAATACGCAAAACTTTCAAATGGTGTCACGATTCCACAGATCGGATTCGGAGTCTGGCAAGTCGACGAAGAGACGGAAGCACCGGCTGCCGTCGCAGAAGCGATTCGTGTCGGTTACCGTCATATTGATACGGCTGCCGTGTACAAAAACGAACGTGGTGTCGCCAAAGGAATCAAAGAAAGCGGCGTGAACCGTGAAGATCTCTTCTTAACGTCTAAAGTATGGAACGATGATATTCGTGCCGGACGCACTAAAGAAGCTTTCGCTGAGTCACTCGAACGATTAGAGACCGATTATCTGGACCTCTATTTGATTCACTGGCCGGTCGAAGGGTACATTGAAGCATGGAAAGCAATGGTTGAGCTTTACGAAGCTGGAAAAATCAAAGCGATTGGTGTTTCGAACTTCAAGGAACATCACCTCGATACACTGGCTGAAGAAGGATTGATGACACCGATGATCAACCAGGTGGAACTTCATCCGCAACTTCCGCAACATGAACTGCATGAATATCTACAGGACCACAGCATCCAAGTCGAGGCGTGGAGCCCGCTCATGCAAGGGAAATTCCTTGAAATCAATGACTTTAAGGAAATTGCCGAAAAACACGGTAAATCTCCTTCACAAGTCGTCTTGCGTTGGCATTTGGATAACGGCATCGTCGCTCTTCCGAAATCGGTCACGCCTGAACGGATTGCGGAAAACTTTGATGTCTTTGATTTCCAACTCGATGCGGATGATCTCGAGAAGATTGATCGTTTGGCAACAGATGTCCGTCTTGGACCAGATCCGGATGAAATCGACTTTTAAGCACTGCCGTTAACATTAGGCTGACGCTTTAGAACGATTGCTTTATGAAGAGGGGTGGCAGACTTATCTGCCACCCCTCTCTTCTCGTTGATCAGGAATCACTCGCTTCACGCAGCTCCTACACGATATCTCGTTTGAGAAACGTGCGTGAAAGAACGCGTGATTCTTTTTTTTGTGTGGTCATTACCGCGCTATACATAATAGACAAGAATCGTCTCTTCTGCTTCTTCTGCCTGACGGAAATAAGCGCGCAAGTCACCGAACTGCTCCCATACCGTATCAAATTCTCCTTGCCGCCCCGCTTCCTGGTAAATCACTTCAAGCGCCTGTCGGTCAAAATTCCGCATCACCTCGGAAGAAATGATTAAGAGCGGTAAAGGAAGGATGCCGACGATCGCCGCATGATCTTCATTGACGATTAATTCTTCCCCGACGATTGCCCGCCCCAGATTGTAATGGGTTTCCTGATCAATGAAGATATCGATTTGACTCATCAATTGGTACAACGGTGTTGTTTCTTCGAGCGCAAACAACTGTTCATGGTCGGGCTGTGTTTCATGGATGAACAAAATCCAGTCCATGATGATGTGCGGATCATCACCAAAAGAATCCCAAACGGCATCTGCGACTCGGACATAATGAACATTTTCCATCCTCCCCCTCCTTCCGACCGTTTTTTTTAGTATTCCCATTTTCTCACCTGTTTAATGATGATTCGTGAAATCCAAAGACAAAAAAAGAGGATCAGATTGCTCTGACCCTCAGTTCATTACATTGCTTTTTCTTTTGTATCGTCATCTTGCCATGCTTCAAGCGTTTCTTTCCCAGGAAGATTCGGAATCGAATCTTTATGGAAACGAGGATCTTGACCGTTTCGACGTTGAACGAGGTAATCATCCAGTGCCAATTTGGCAATTTTCGATAACCGGAAAATCGCATACAGATTGACGATTGCCATCAGTCCCATAAAGATATCGGCCAGTGCCCAGACCAGTCCGGCTGTCTGAACCAACGAACCAAATACGACCATCGCTAAAACAATCACCCGGTAGATCGTCATCAACGTTTTGTTGTCATTGATGAAGCTGATGTTCGACTCACCGTAATAATAGTTTCCGACAATCGAGCTGAATGCAAACAAGAAAATCGCAAGTGCCATGAATCCAGTCGCAAGCGAGCCGACTTGTGAAGCAAGTGCTCCTTGTGCCAAATCGATTCCGGCAACCGGTTCTCCACTCGCATCTTTTGTCGCGACACCACTGACCAAGACGATCATTGCGGTTGCCGAACAGACCAGCAACGTATCGACGAATACCGCAAACGATTGAATCAAACCCTGTTTGACCGGGTGCGATACTTCTGCCGTCGCAGCAGCGTTAGGGGCTGACCCCATCCCTGCTTCGTTTGAGAAGAGACCACGACGGATTCCGTTTAAGACCGCTGCTCCGATCGCTCCACCTGCAAGCGTTTTGAATTCAAGCAATCCTTCTTGGAAAATCAAACCGAAGACGCTTGGTAAAACTTCAAGGTTCGTCACCATGATGTACAGGGCGATTAAAATGTAACCACCCGCCATGATCGGGACGAGAAACGCTGAGACCGTCGCGATACTGCGGACACCACCGAAGATGACAAGTGCCGTCAATACGACAAGTCCGACTGTGATCCATGTCTTATCGATGCCATACTGACTTTGAAGTGACAATGAGATCGTATTCGACTGCACCGAGTTAAAGACAAACCCAAAAGCGATTGTGATCAAGACGCTGAAGACCACTCCGAGCCAACGTTGTCCGAGTGCTTTTTCCATGTAATAGGCCGGACCACCACGCCATGCTTTATCATCGCGCACTTTATAGATCTGCGCCAACGTACTTTCGACGAAGGCAGAGGCCGATCCAATTAAAGCGATCAACCACATCCAGAAGACGGCACCGGGCCCACCCAGCGCGATCGCTGTCGCGACACCGGCAATGTTTCCGGTTCCGACGCGTGCTGCCGTACTGATGGCGAACGCTTGGAACGGCGAAACACCGTCTTTTCCTTTATCTGTTCCTTGGAACAACAGGCGAAGCATTTCCGGAATCATCCGAAATTGGACGAATCCCATCCGAATCGTAAAATAAATGCCTAACCCGACTAATAGAATGATGAGAACGCTCGACCATAATACATCGTTGATATTACTGACTAACTCCATGAATTGTTTTTCCACGTGTCTTCCTCCTCATTAAACGTTCCATCATGTAACCTTTTTTCACATGTGTTCTATGATACGAAAATAATTTCAGAAAATCAAATTCATTTTCTTCTTTTAAGTCGTTCAAGCGCACAAAAAATCACAAAACCTCACATCCAATGTGAGGTTTGACGTAAAAAACAAGCCTCCGCAGAGGGGAGGCTTGTTGAGGATATCTCTCTTATTTAACAATTGAGTACATCAGATGAACAGGTTGAGGTTGGCGTCATCTGTCGCACCAAGATAACTTGCGACACCGCCATAATCGATGTCATCCAACAATTCTTCTTTTTTGATTCCCATGATGTCCATCGACATCGTGCAGGCGATCATCCGAACTCCTGCCGCCTGTGCTTTCGCCATCATCGTCTCAAGCGCATCCACTTGTTTGTCCTTCATGACTTTTTTCATCATTTTTTGACCAGCCCCGCCCATATTCATGTTCGAGAGCGGTAGATCACCGGCATGTTTCGGCATCATCATGCCCATCATCCGTTCCATCGGTGCTTTCTCAACGGATGGTGCGTCCGGTTTCCGAATGACATTCAGTCCCCAGAACGTAAAGAACATCGTCACTTGTTTGCCCATCGCCTGAGCACCTTGCGCGATGACGAACGATGCCAGTGCTTTATCGAGGTCTCCGCTGAAGACGACCATCGTCGCATCGTCCGCTTTCGTGACGTCAGACTGGACCGGCGCGGCCGTTGCCGTTCCTTTTTCAAGCAAGACTTCGACGATTCCCTTGTTCATTTCCGCCGTATGGACGGTATGACCGAGCTTATGTGCCCACGCTTGAACATCCGGCAGGAATCCGGGATCCGATGCTTTGATGAACACTTGATCGCCATCCTGAAGTTGATCCATCTTCGTTTTTAATTCCACAATCGGACCCGGGCATTGGAGACCGCATGTATCCAGTAACGTAATCTGCTCTTTTGTTGCTCGTTTCGGCTCACTTTTCGTAATCGTCACTGCTGTTTCCTCCCGTACTTGGCTTCTCGCTTCACGGTCACGGTTGACCGTTGCCCATGTCTTGTAACCGCCACTTAGATTTTTGACATCAAAACCATGTTGTTTGAGTAACTGACTCGCGACATATCCGCGTAATCCGACTTGGCACGTCACGTAAATCGGTTGATCTTTCGGCAGTTCCTCCAGCGACTGACGTAATGTCGGCAAGGAAATGTTAACGGATCCCGGAATCGAACCGAGTTCATTCTCAGACGGTTCCCGGACGTCCAGCAATAAACCACCGTTCGCGACAATCTGATCAATCTCGTGCCAATGGACGTTTTCACTGTCGCCAAGTACGATATTCGAGGCAATGTAACCGGCCATATTGACGGGATCTTTGGCTGAACTGTATGGAGGAGCGTAGGACAGTTCCAAATCCGGGAGATCGAGAACCGTCAGACCACCTTTGATCGCTGTCGCCAAGACATCGATTCGTTTTTCGACTCCGGTCATCCCGATCGCCTGTGCGCCGAAAATCGTTCCGTCGACCGGATCAAACAACAGCTTCATCGAAATCGGACTGGCGCCCGGATAATATCCGGCGTGCGAACCGGGATGCAGATGAACCGCTTCATACCGGCGTCCGGACTGACGAAGACGTTTTTCATTGACGCCGGTTGAAGCGACCGTCAAATCAAAGACTTTTGCGACTGCCGTGCCAAGTGTTCCTGTATACCGGACGTCTCGCCCATTGATGATATCGGCGACGAGGCGCCCTTGACGGTTGGCCGGCCAAGCAAGCGGAACGTGGACCGGTTCGCCTGTAATATAGTCTTTGACCTCGATCGCATCCCCGATCGCAAAGATTGAAGGATCGGATGTCCGCAGTGTTTCATCGACTTGGATCGTTTGTTTGATTCCGAGCTCAAGTCCGGCATCTGCCGCTAGATTACTTTCCGGCATGACGCCGATCGACAAGATATTCATGTCCGTCTGAATCACTTTTCCACTCGTCAACACGACACGTGTACCGGCCTCTTCGAAGCGGGCCACGCCGTCCGATAAGATCAAGTCGACCCCTTTCGCCCGGAGGTGCTCATGAACGATTGCTGCCATTTCCGGATCCACCGGTGCCATGACTTGGTCCGCCATCTCAATCAGTGTCACTCGTGCCCCACGCTCGACTAAGTTTTCCGCCATCTCAAGACCGATAAATCCTCCGCCGATGACGGTTGCATGAGACGGACGGGCTTCGTCGACATACTGACGCATCTTGTCGGTATCCGGAATGTTCCGTAGCGTAAAGACGTTTTCCGCTTCCTCCAGCCCCGGAATGCCCGGTCGGATTGGTTTTGCTCCCGGTGACAAAATCAACTGGTCGTATGTTTCTTCATATTCTTCTCCGGTATCGACTTTCCGAATGATCAAGGTTTTTTGTTCACGATTGATTTGAATTGCTTCAGACAGATTTCGGACATCCAGATTAAACCGTGCGTTCATTCCTTCCGGAGTCTGAACCAACAGTTTATTTCGGTCTTTAATGATGTCACCGATATAATAGGGTAGACCGCAGTTCGCAAAAGAAATTTCCTTTCCCCGTTCCAACAGGATAATTTCCGCCGTTTCATCCAATCGGCGCAACCGTGCTGCCGCCGTCGCCCCACCAGCTACTCCACCTACAATGATCGTTTTCATTCCGTCTTCCTCCTTGAGTAGAATCCATTATGGTCTATGTGTACCAATATACCCATTCAGGTATACCTTTTCAAGTTATCTGTTCGTTCATTCACAAAGATGTCTTACCTTAAAATGAAAATGTTCCTTTGAGGATAACGGACATTAGTTGCAATTCCATCTAAAATGCTTGAAACTGAGATTACAGTATTTATAAGGGGGATTTAATCATGGACCAGGATCGTAACTCAAAAGACACGAACGATAACAAAGTCACACCGATCAACCAAAACAGTCAGCCGGAAACAAATGAAAACGGGGTAACGGCTGTGCAACAACAATATCTGGAAGAGTTCCAAGCGTTCTTAGTCGAAAAAGGTATCCCGATGGAAGCACGTGAGAATGAAACACACGTCTTCTTCATGACACAGGAAAAAACGCCGGCGGGTGCTGAACCGATGATGATGATCGTCTTCAGTAAAACAGCGACCGACGTTGAACTGTTTGCGCGGACGATTACACACGTACCAGACGGTGTTGAGGATCTTCCAATCTTAAATGCCATCAACGACTTTAACCAAGAATTCAAATACTTCCGCGTTGTCCTCGACAGCGATCGTGACGTCACAATCGCTTCAACGATCGATTTGGATCACGGCTTTAATCCGGCAGCAATTTTCGGACACTCGGTCATGATGTTCCAAGCATCGGATGAAGTCTTCAGCTACCTCACGAAACTGTATGACCAAGTTCAGTAAAATATCACCTTAAAATGGCTTCCGGGATACCTCGGAAGCCATTTTTTTCATCTTTAAGTTCAATTGACAATGAGAATTATTCTCGCTATAGTTAGATTTGTGAAAACGACATCATTTATCGATATTTATTATATTCTGGGGGAATCAATCATGAAAAAACGGTTAAAAGTAGCTTCACTTTTCATTACAGCAGGACTTCTTGCGGCTTGTGGCAACGCGGAAGAAACAACAACGGCTCCGAAAAAAGAAAAAACGGAGCAAACGTCTGAAACAAAAACAGATGCGGGGATCGCAGCGACAACCCTGAAGGATGAACTGACAATCTACAGTTCCATCAAGGCGGAGCTCGACAAAGCAAAAGAAGGTCAAGCCATCGATTGGAAAATGGTCACGACGAGTTATGAATCGAAATTAAAAGGCGGCGTCACGACGGCTGCTCCTGAAATTGAAGAAGTCATCAGTTCCGCATTAGCGGGTGTCGAATCAAAAGAACTGGATGAGAACGTTGCCCGTCAACTCGTGGACAAAGGCATTCAGTCTTACTTCTATAAACTCCAAAAATCGACACAAGCGACAGCAGAAGAAGCCGTTGCTGCCGGTAAAACCGACGAAGCGACTGCTGCATTAAACGATATCAAGGACATGTCCGAGACAGTCTTCATCCCAACTGCAGAAAAGCGTGACGCGAGTTACGGCTTTAAAAATGAAGAAGCGATTGCTCAAGCAATCTCATCCGGCTTAACGGCACAAGAAGAAGCGATCGCTGCAAAAAACGTCGCGGACTTTAACGTCGCGAAACAGTTGACGGATAAATCCATCTACCGTTCGTTCTACCTTGCCGCTCTCGGATACGCTCAAAAAATCGAGGATGGCGTCAAAGCCGGAACGGATGAAAAAGAATTACAGATGGAGCAAGCGGAAGGATACGGTTTCTTACTTGCCATCGAGGAATCACTGGCCGGTGGAGATGAAGAAGCGGTTGCGAAATTAAAAGACCTCTATGACTTCTCAAAAACACAACCAGAGGGTGTCAAGTTCAAAGAAGTGGAAAGCTTATTCGCCAAAGCATTAACGGAAAAGATCGACGGCTACCACGAAGAAACACAAGAAGCACTCGAGAAAAAAGACGTCGATACGGCACGGGTCGAGGCGATGGAAGCAAACATGTTCGTCATCGCAATGAAACCGACACTTGAGAGCCGTCTCGGTAAAGAACAAGCCAGCACGGTCTTGTCGGACGCCAACGCTTGGTATGCCCTTGTCGAAAAAGGCGACCTGAAAGCCGAAACGACAGGTGATAAAATCGTTGACGCCTTAGAGCCACTCAACTAATAATCGATTGGAATCGGAGGAACGCGACATGCAGATCGGAATTACAGGAGGCGCGGGTTTCATTGGATCTGCTCTTGCACTTCGGCTTCACGCCAGCGGTCATACTGTAAGTGTCATCGATGCCTTCACAGATTATTATGACGTCGAACTGAAACTGGAGCGGGCTCATCTTTTGCAACAGAACGGGATTGAGGTGTTTGAAGGAAACGTGCATGAGGATTTACCGACTTGGCTCGGCAGTCACTCCTTTGCCGCTGTATTTCATCTCGCCGCTTTGCCCGGCGTTCCCGGTTCGTTACAGGAACCGCATCGGTACATCGAGGATGATATCGCGATGACGGTGACCGTCCTCGAAGCAGCGCGCACATATGCCATTCCGCATCTGTTCTTCGCTTCTTCTTCCTCCGTCTACGGGGAACAAACGGGTGCCCTGTTGGAACATCAAGCAACCGGACAGGTGATGAGTCCCTATGCCGCAGCCAAGTACAGTGCGGAAACCTTTTGCCAGGCTTATCAGAATCTGTATGGTCTACAAATCGGGATCTTTCGCTTCTTTACTGTCTACGGCCCTGCCGGACGACCTGATATGGCATTGTATCGTTTTATTGAACAGGCGCTACGCGGTCAACCGTTGACCGTTTTCGGTGACCCGATTCGGGATTTCACTTATATCGACGACATCACACGGGGAATGGAGCAAGCCCTGCAAGCACAGGCAACCGGTGTTTTCAATCTTGGTGCCAACCGTCCGGAATCGGTGCGCGACGCTGCGGCGATGCTCGGGGAACGGTTTGACGTGCCGGTGGCATTTGCTCCCGCCCGGGCGGGAGATGTCTCAATGACATGGAGTAACACCGATGCGGCAAGGCAGACGTTCGGTTATGTTCCCTCCGTCACGCTCGCTGATGGAATGGAACGGATGATCACATGGCATCGCGATCGTCTGTGATACGTGGAGCTGCGGGCGTCGTTCTGACGTTGGCAGCTCTTTTTTTACTCGTCCGTTTTGGTCTCGAACTGCCTGTTGTGTATGACTATCTCCAAACCCTGTTGACGTCTTACTGGACAGTGGCCGCTACCGTCACCTACGCTTTCGCTTTTTATTTACGCGCACGCGCTTGGCGGACGGCGGACGAAAAAAATGCGTCTACCGCGGTTTACCTGACGAGTCTGTATCTTGGTCTGGCAATCAATCACCTCTCCCCTGTCAAGGTAGGAGAAGCGGTTCGTCTTCTGACGGCGCGAGCGATTGGCAGTCCGATGAAGCGGACGACGGCGATTTTTGTCGCCCAACGCGGCATCGACCTATCCGTACTCGGTCTTTTTGTCGCTGCCGGGTTATTATTAGGACAGACGATGTGGGTCGCCGGGCTTGTGTTTGCCGGTGGTCTGCTCGCCTTGTTGCTGGTCCGGCGATGGATCAAGACGATCTATCCCTTGATTGGATACGGGGCAGCGGCGTGGCTGTTTGAAGCAGTGGCTGTTTTTTGTCTCTTGCAAGGTGCCGATGCCGACATCGCCTTTCCGCTTGTCCTTATCGCGATGAGTGCCGGAGTCTTGTCCGGAATCGCCCAGTTTACCCCGGGTGGACTCGGAACGTATGAACTTGCGATGGGAACGGTCCTGCAACTTGCGGGTGTGCCCAACCCGTACGAGCTCGCCTTGATGACGCATCTCTTTAAATATGCGTTTGCATTTTTAGCGCCGGTTTATGTGCTCATCCGCCATTTCCCGATTGTTACATTACTGTTCACCCAGTTTAAGAAGCACGATACGAAAGGATGACCTGCATGAAAAGTGCTTCCCGTTTTGAAAAAGTTGCCGCACGGATGTGGAACTTATTGAATGAAGGCAAACCCTTCACACCGATTTTTACGATCGGTGTGTTTCTCAGCTATCTGATTTTGACGCAAGGCTCACTCAGCGGTGTCGGCTTCGGATTCCTGATGACCCTGCCGCTGCTCGTCTTATATTGGAAGTTTGATTTTCCGTTGTTCTTACGGAATTATCTTTGGCTTCCGTTGATCATCTGGTTGTTCATCGAAGGAACGGACACGCGTCTCCTGCCGCTGTTTGCGTATGGAGCCGGTCTTTATTTCTTCTTCACCGTCTTTTTCTGGGGAACGATTTATTATCACCTCCGGATCGGGACCAACTGGCTCAACTTCACACGTTTTTGGAAACTGGTCCTTAAAAACAGTGACTCGACGAGCGGAAATGCCCAAGAACAACTGCCGAAAGTCGGACTTTTACTCGCGTATTGGCAAACCGCTTCAATCGAACAGACACTGGATTGGTCCTATCTTTGGTTTCCGCTTGGGCTGTTCCTATTCGCCTGGATCCTGCATCACTACCTGTTCGACTGGAAGCCAAAACTGCCGACCGAGTCAACCGTCGATGCACCGATTCCGACATCACAAAAAGTCTATGTCCTGATCGTCGACGGCATGCGGAAAGATCGCTACATGGCGGCGAACACGCCGTTTCTCGAGCGTCTCCGCCAAGAAGGAACGGAGTATACGAACATGGAGACCGTCTATCCAGCTCGAACGGTCGTCTGTTTCAGTTCTATGTTCACCGGAGCCCGTCCGGAAGAACACGGTATCCATTCGAACATGGTCTGGAATACGACAGGGGTCAAAACCGATACGGTCTTTGACCGGTTGCGCGACGTCGGGAAAACCGGTAAGATTCTTGGAATCGCTCATCTCGTCGATGCTTTCGGTGCCAAAGACGTTCATACCGTGACAGCCGTCATGCATAATGATGTCGCGGACCGCAACATCATCGATCGCGCCAAACAAATCGTCCAGCAAGAAGATCCGGACTTACTGGCGATTCAATTGATCGGCACCGATCAGACCGGTCACAGCCGCGGCACCCTGTATTCCGAATACGTCCAGAAAATCGAAGAGGCCGATGCCTTACTGGCTGAATTTTGCGAAGAACTGGACCGGCTCGGTAAGCTCGACGATGCAACACTGATTGTCATGGCGGATCACGGACAAGCCGACGGGATCGGCGGTCATGGTCATCTCGATGAAGGAGAACGGTTTGTTCCGTTTTGGATGTACGGTAAACACGTCCATGCCGGTCTGAAAGTTGATACACACCGGCATATCCTGTCACTTGGACCAACGATTACGAAGTTGCTTGGTGCTGCTATCCCGCACGACAGCCGCGGTGTCTTACTGACGGAAGCCTTTAAGGAGGAATCCTCATGAAAAAAATCGTCGTCTTTCTTCCGGCCCACAATGAAGAAGTCTCCTTGCCGCTTGTCTTAAAACGCATTCCGGCTGAAATCGATGGACTGCCTGTCGAAACGATCGTCATCGACGACGGATCCACTGATGCGACGTCCGAGATTGCCCGGCAACACGGAGCCCATGTCTATCGTTTTCCTAAAAATCGCGGGCTCGGAGCTGCCGTTCGGGAAGGACTGCTCCGGTCCTATGCCCATGGTGCGACCGTCGCCGTCATGATTGACGCCGATAACGAATACCCGGCGGATCAGATTCCCGACGTCGTCCGACCGATTCTTCTCGACGAGGCCGACTATGTGTTTGGTTCCCGTTTTCTCGGAACCGTCGACGGGATGCGTTTGTACCGGTATATCGGCAATCATGTCTTTACCTGGTTACAGTGCATCTTATTAAAACGTCGGATTCACGATGGACAAAGCGGCATGCGGGCCTTTTCCCGTGCGGCGTGTAAACACGCGGAAATCATCCACGACTATAACTATGCCCAAGTGCTGACACTGAATCTTGTTCGAAAAGGGTTCCGGCTGCAGGAAGTCCCGATTCGTTACCGTGTGCGGGAAGCCGGAAAGTCCTTTATTCGCTTTAACTATATCCAGCGCGTCCTCCCTGCGATTTACCGGGAATGGCGTCGCCCGATCGTCCCACTGTCGTCTGAAGAACGTTTTGAACGAAAGGAGCATCTCGGATGAGAAAACCGCTTTTCATCACCGTCATCGCCTTCTTGTTCCTGCTCACTACACCGTTGCCGGCATTCGCCTACAGCTACGGGGATCCAGGAAAAGAAGCTTTTGCGGAAGCTTACAAACAGTTTGAGGAACAGCTTGACCAAAACGATTACACGTTAGCCAAAGAAACCATCGATGCCTACGATAAGGAATTTACGCTCTACTTCCCGGAAGCAAAAGAAAAAATCGATGCGTCGTTAGAAAAGGAAGATGCCGATGCTGCCAAGCAAGCCTACCGGGTCGCTTTGCGTCAAAACATCGAACGTCGTCTGCACTTTGCACAGGAACAATTCGATGATTTCGGACAGGCCAAGTTGTTGCTCGCTAAAGCACGCGGCACGTACGATGTGCTCGCTCCTTACGTCAAAGAAAGTGAGGGTGCAAAGACAAGTGATTCATTGTATACTGCTTTTGATGATTCACTTGCGGCGCTTGGAAACCCCGGTTTGTTTGGAGTCGGGAAAAAAGCAAGCGATCGAAAAACATTTGATCAAAACATTAAACAGATTGAAGATACCGTCACCCCGCTGTTCGTTTTGCCGGGTGAAGAGAAGACCGGTGTCTTTGATGAAGAAGACTCGATTTTCGGTCAATCCTTTGGGACAGACGACATTTGGAAAACGGTCGCCATCAGTCTTGTCATCATCTTAATCGTCATCGTCATCATCGGTCAGCGTAAGAAACGACGCGCTCAATAAGGAGGAAGACACATGGATTTTCAGGCGTTTTTAATCACCCTTCGCGAATGTCTCGAAGCCGTCTTGATCGTCGGCTTGATTCTCGGTTATCTCGATCGGCTCAATGCACCACAATATAAAAAATGGGTCTACGCCGGTGTTGGACTTGCCTTACTCGCGAGTTTAGGTGTCGCCTTCTTGTTCCAAGTCGTCTTTACGAGTTTCGCAAGCTTCGGCAGCGACACGTATTTACGTCTCGGGATCATGATCATCTCTGTTTTCCTCTTAACCCACATGGTGCTTTGGATGGGCAAAGAGGCAAAGGAAAATCAGCAGGCCTCGCAAGCGAAAGTCGCTGCCGCGGTCTCGACCGGCAGTGCGATTACGATGATCGTTCATTCGTTCCTCGTTATCGTCCGGGAAGGGATCGAAACGGTCTTCTTCTTCGCCGCGATTTCGGGTGGTGAAATCGAGAAGGTTCTGACCAGCTACGGTGCTGTCTCCGGTCTTCTGCTTGCCTTGATCTTCGGCTACTTATTCGTTTCCGGAACGATGAAGATTCCCGTCAAACGCTTTTTCCAAGTGACCGGCGTCTTGATCTTGTTCATCGCTGCCGGCATGCTCGTCCAAACGATTGGCCGATTCCAGGATCTTGGATTGCTCGGCAGTCTGTTGACGAATGCAGACGGTACACCGGCCGCCCTTTATAACATCGTGGCTTTCATGCCGGAACACTATATCGATCAGATTCAATATTTACGTGATACGGGCAATACGACATTGATCAGCGGTCAAATCGGAACGTTCATGGGGGCGATGTTCGGCTACAGCCATAATCCGTCCATCGAACAAGTTTTCGCTTGGTGGGGATACTTCGCTTTCGCCGGCTTCATGTTGATGCGTCAAAATCGCGTGCCAAAAACCGTCAAGAAACTGAAGGAGGTCTCGTGACGGTTCGAAGCGGTCATCCACAACAACGTGGACGATCGCTTTTTTTCATGGTTGTCGTTCTGATCTTCGTGTGCACCGCCGGACGCCTTTATCTGGTCAGCCCGTTTGTCGCAAGCTACGATATCGCCAACTTCACGTTAGCGGTCGGACAGTATGACTTGGCGAATTTACAGCCACATTTCCCCGGGTATCCGTTTTTCATCTTACTAGCGACCGGCCTCGCACGACTCGGGCTTGAACCTGTCCGTGCCCTTGGAATCGTCTCGATGCTTGGCTTCACGAGCGGACTGGTTCCGCTGTACCTGCTGTTCAAACGCCGACGATACGATGCGGTTCGTCTGCTGGCTGCTTTTACGGTCGTGTCGACGGCTTCCCTTGTCGTCTTGTCCGCAACCGGGATGTCGGATGGTCTAGCCCTTGGTGTTCTTTGTTGGTTCGTCTGGAGTGTCGAACGCGCACGGCAGGATCAGTTTCGTCTTTTGCCGTACCTCTTGTTTGGTCTGTTGATGGCGACCCGGTTATCCTATGCACCGTTTGGAATCGTCCTCTTATTTTTACTGTGGCAAGCACGGCGTGATGCGTGGCAAGTCGTGTCAGAGATGGCGGTTCTGCTCCTCGCCCAACTCGCCTGGCTGTTACCGGTCGCCTTCTCTGTCGGTGGACCGGCTTCCTTTGCCCAGTTGTCACTCAGCTTCGTGACGGGTCATTTCTCGGACTGGGGAGGCACGGCGCAAACGGATGACGCCACCCTGCTGGAACGACTGGGGTTGACAATCAAACAAATGATTTGGCATGGTCTTGGATTTGCTACTTGGATTGGTCTCGGATCGGGACTGTTCTTGTTTTGCCAACGTTTCCGTTCCCTCCCTCTCTGGTGGAGTGTTACCGGAACCGGTTATTTTCTCTGGGTCTGGTTTGCCCAAAACATCGATAAACCGCGGCATATCTTACCACTCGTCTTACTGCTTATGATTTTACTCGTCCGCCGTCTGTCGGTCCGTTGGCTCGTTCCGTTTTTATGTATTCAATTGCTGATTGGAAGTATCGCCTTGTATCAACAAGCGACTAGTAAACCGGCTACGATTCAGCTGGCGGAAGCCATTACCGGTTTACCGGCGTCCGCGACCATCTTTACGGATGAAGAAGAACGTCAGTTTTTGATGGCACGTCCTGACGCTACGATTGTCCCGATTGGATCCGTCAGCAAATGGCGGGCGGAACCAAAATCACAGGAAGTCTACCTGACCGGCCGACTGCTCGAACGGTTACGGGCGGCAGATGTACCAATCGAAGTGACGGAAGTTTTCCGCTTTACGAGTGATCCCCGGTTCGAACCGGAAGATGCGGAAGCGCGGTTGTACCGGATGATCTTACGATAAGGAGCGGATTTGGATGAATATCATCGGAACCGGCAACACGGCAACGATTCAACAAGAAACTGCGACGACTGTTCGAAAGCAGTTTCACGCACATGTTCCGCATGCAGCGGTCCAGCAGGAATTTCAAAATCATCTGTCCATCCAGAACCACTTTCCGATGACACCTCGTGTCTATAATCAAGTTGATCATTCCATTCGCATGGAGTACTTGAAAGGGGAATCGCTCGGAGATTTGATGAAATGTCATCCCGTTCGGATTCTCCGCTACATGACGACCATGGTCGCCTTACAAAGGTATCTTCATACGTTATCCGTCGACGGATTACCCCTTCTTCAAAAACGATATCCTGCTCACACTGCACTTGTAGCGGGACATACTTTATGTCATGGTGATTTTCACCCGTATAATCTGTTGCTGGTCAAAGAAGACGTCTATGTCATCGATTGGATGGATGCCTCCATCGGCAATCCACTGATGGACGTCGCCCGTACTTTTTTATTGTTCCGTTATGGGGGAAGAAGCTCTTTACGAAATCCGGCAGAACGCGTTTCCCGCTTCGTTCTCAGTCATTTGTACCGTGTCTGTTACTTTAAGCACATCAGAAAAGTCATCGGATTTAAGGCTTGTTTGAGGTTGTGTGCGGTTTCCCGCTTGAAAGAACAGATTACACCTGTCGAATCCGTTCTGTTACAACGTTTTTTAAAGTGATTAATCCGGTCGAATCATAAATCATCGCCACCTAATTAAGCTGAACATAAAAAATCACTCGCTTCACGCGTTTTCCTGTAGGAGTCGCGTGAAGCGAGTGATTTTTTTGAATCCAGGTTCTTAGTGTATCGATCTTACCAGCTTAACAAAACATCGTGGAGAAGCAGACAAGACGAAGACTCCTGCGGGAAAAATAGAAAGCGAAGTCTTGTCTGCGTATCAACGAATCTTGAACCGAATTCGAAGTACTTGCTTCGTCATTCAAGTTGCATACGGTCGTTCCATATAATCAAATTGTCCGCCACTGATTTCAATCGTCTTGACCGGGACGAATCCAAGACGCCGATACAGGCGTTGCGCACCAGCATTCGTCTGATCCGCATTTAACGTAAACGCCCGTAATCCACGCCGCTCCCCTTCGTCCGCCGCTGCCTG
The DNA here is from genome assembly GCF_018618795.1 of Exiguobacterium sp. s192. Classification (NCBI taxonomy): domain Bacteria; kingdom Bacillati; phylum Bacillota; class Bacilli; order Caryophanales; genus Exiguobacterium; species Exiguobacterium sp. s192. The sequence continues at coordinate 33,705 of NZ_JACSMS010000004.1, forward strand.
CAACAGCTCAGACCCAATTCCTTTTCCACCATATGCCGCATCCACCGACAATGTATCCAGATAAAAGACGTTTCCTTCCGTCTCTTGATCGATCTGCACCTCTTGTCCTGTCCATTCGAGCAGTTGACGTTTAATCGGTTCATCCAATTGTGCCGCATCCACTCCTGCGTATGCGATGACGATGCCGACGACACGTCCGTCGAGTTCCTTGACGAGAATGTTCTCGTGACTTAACCGGTTTCCCGTTTGCGTGACAAACAGCGCGAGCCGCTCCAAAATCAATTCCTTCTCCTGTGTTCCGGTCAGGGTCTCGGCAATTTCATGAATCGCCTGTTCAATCAACGGTGCGATTTGATCCGCGTCATTGGCAGTTGCTTGTCTAATCATTTATGTGTCCCCTTTCTTCTACTCTCTTTTATCGTAAAACAAAATCCCTCCTGATGTCAGGAGGGATTTGTTCATTTCAGTTCAGCTACCGGAATCGGTGCAACGATCGGTTCGCGTGTCATGACCGAGACGACACGTCCCGCAATCGCGACTGCGAGCAACGTATACAACGTTAGACTCAACGGCAGATAGACGAGTGAGATGACGAGGACGATGGCATCAAGACCAAATAAAATCGTCCCGATTGATAAGCCGGTCAGTTTACTGAGACCCATCGACAACAAATCGTCTCCTCCTGTTGCCCCGCCACTTTTCAGAACGAGACCGAGACCATAGCCGGTCACGATTCCACTGGCGACAGCAGCAATCAGTGTTGCCGGCCATGCCTGTTCCGGAAAATGAAACAGATCCAGTCGGTACCACATTTCGTAAAACAGCGACAATGCGCCTGCCGATACGAGTGCTTCACTGACAAAACGTTTTCCTTTAAAATATAACGCTCCGATAAAAAACGGAATGTCGAGTACGATCATCGAAATCGATGGATTAATATCAAAAAAGTAACGTCCGAGTAAAGACAGACCGATAAATCCGCCTTCTGCCAATCCAAATTGTTCATTCAAGGTGTAATAGCCAAACGCCATAATGAGCGTTCCGGCCAAGATGGTTATAATTCGTTTCATGTGTTGTTGTCCTCTCCCGTATCTTCCATGGGAGAGGGTGTAGTTGTCCCGTTTGGGTATTCATCTATTTTCGCTCTCCCTGATTTTTTTCAAGCCAATACCTTCCTGTTCAATGAAGATTGGCACTGCTAAAAATCAGGTAAGCTGAATAGATGATCGATCCTCTCGGTATCCATCGGTTTCCACCCTTTCGTTTTGTTGTCTTCTTCATTATAACCTGAACTTCAGAAACTAAAACAGTTTTACACGTTTTTAACAGAAACGATACAGATGAACGGATACTTCGATCCCGATACCCAATTTTGCTCACTCATTCACAATTTAGACATTATTATGCTCAATGGTGAACAAAGTACTTGAAAACAACATTGTGAAGTAATACACTAAGGATATCAAATGAATGTGATTTTTATCACAAACAAAAACGAAAAGGGGACTTTACTCATGAAAGTAGCAGTCATCGGTTGTACACACGCAGGAACAGCAGCAGTTAAAGAGTTGGCTTCACAACACGAACAACTGGATATCACCGTTTACGAACGAAACGATAACGTCTCATTCCTTTCTTGCGGCATCGCGCTTCATGTCGGTGGCGTCGTCGAGCATGCGGAGTCGCTGTTTTATTCTTCACCGGATGAACTGACTGAACTCGGTGCCGAGATGCGCTTAAAACATGATGTCCTGGAAATCGACAGCACGAACCAAACGATTCTTGCAAAAAATCTTTTAACGGGTGAAACCGTTCAGGATACGTACGATAAATTGATTATGACGACTGGTTCATGGCCGATCATCCCGATGCTTCCCGGGATTGAACTGAATCAAATTGAACTCTGCAAAAACTATCACCACGCGCAAACCATCATCAAAAAAGCAACGGATGCCCAGCGGATTACTGTTGTCGGTGCCGGTTATATCGGTGCTGAATTGGTTGAAGCATTCGAAGCATACGGCAAAGATGTCACGTTCATCGACAGTGCCGACCGGATTTTAAATAAATACTTGGATCGTTCATTCACGGATATCATTGAAAGTGAATTGACAGACCGCGGGATTCACCTCGAGTTGAACCAGACCGTTCAAAGCTTTACCGGCGTGGACGGTAATGTCACACAAGTCGTCACAGACAAAGGAACGTTTGAGACGGATCTCGTCATTCTCTGTGTCGGTTTCCGACCAAGTACGGAATTGTTAAAAGGACAAATCGACATGTTACCGAACGGAGCGATCATCGTCGACGACTATATGCGGACCAGTAATCCGAACATCTTTGCTGCCGGTGACAGCTGTGCCGTCTACTACAATCCGGCCCGGACACACGCGTATATTCCGCTCGCGACAAATGCTGTCCGAATGGGAACACTCGTCGGGAAAAACTTACTCGCTCCGACGATCCGCTACCAAGGCACACAAGGAACGTCCGGTCTCCGGTTGTATGACTTGAACATTGCTTCGACCGGTCTGACAGAAGATGCTGCCCCGTTCTTCGGTTTAGAAGTGACAAGTACGACGGTTCAAGATGCTTACCGTCCCGAGTTCATGCCGACAGCTGAAAACGTCCAGTTGAAACTTGTCTACGAAACTGCGACACACCGACTCGTCGGTGCGCAAATCATCTCAAAAGTTGACCTCACTCAGGCGATGAACACCTTGTCAGTGGCGATTCAAAATGAGATGACGCTTGAAGAACTGGCTTTCGTCGACTTCTTCTTCCAACCGCACTACAACAAACCGTGGAACTTACTGAATCAAGCCGCTTTACAAGGAATGAAAGAACTGACATCGGAACGCGTCTGATCGGTCATCCACCCTATCTTTAATCAAAATCGGAGTTCACATCTGTGGACTTCGATTTTTTTATTTGTCCTTTGTCCGCCTCCGGTTATTTGTTGCTACAGCCTTACTGAGCGTCCTTTTCGACTTGACAAAAACTTCACTTGATTAATCAATTGACGTTTAGACGTGAAGTGACAGGGAACATACTTCTTATGCAAATCAAACCACTACCTAGGAGGAATCAATTCATGTCCCAGTCTAACAATCCACTTACACAATATTTTAATGATGACTTCCCAAAACAATATCAGGATGCACCGGCTGTCCAGGCAAAAATGGAGCCAATCCCTGATTGTGGCGAAGAAAGTTATAAAGGTTCCGGTAAATTGATCGGGAAAAAAGCCTTGATCACAGGGGGCGATTCTGGAATCGGTCGTGCTGCTGCCATTGCTTATGCACGTGAAGGTGCAGATGTTTTCCTCAACTATCTACCGGAAGAACAACAGGACGCTGAAGAAGTTAAAGCACTTGTTGAAGCTGCCGGTCAAAAAGCGTACTTACTGGCGGGCGACCTCAGTGATGAAACGTTCTGTCAACAACTCGTCAAAGAAGCACACGAATCACTTGGCGGAATCGATATTTTGGCACTTGTCGCCGGCAAACAGCAAGCCGTCGAGGACATCATGGACCTGTCGACGGAACAACTTCGCAAAACATATGAAATCAATGTTTTTTCTCTGTTCTGGGTCGTTAAAGCTGCCCTCCCGTTGTTAAAAGAAGGGGCTTCGATTATCACGACGACTTCGGTTCAAGGCTACAACCCAAGTGCGAACCTGCTCGATTACGCGTCAACAAAATTTGCCATCAACGGTTTTACACGGGGACTTGCGAAACAAGTCGCGCCAAAAGGCATCCGCGTCAATTCTGTTGCACCGGGTCCAATCTGGACGCCGTTGCAAATCTCAGGTGGTCAACCAAGCGAAAACATTCCGGAATTCGGACAAGAAACACCGCTTAAACGGAGTGGTCAACCGGTCGAACTTTCGAGCGTCTATGTCTTCCTCGCTTCAGATGATGCCAGTTATGTCACGGCACAAATTTATGGTGTCACAGGCGGAATTGAACTCGCTTAATTGAATACTAGAGTAAAAAGCGGTTTTGATGGCGACATCAAAATCGCTTTTTTTGGTATCAGTTGCTTCTCCCCGTCCGATTTAGTCTAATGAAGATATACATACCACTAGGAGATGATTCATGTGACAGAAAAAGAAAAGATGATTCAAGGTCAGCTGTATTTAGCCGGGGATGCGGAGCTCGTGGCGGACCGGAAACGGGCGCAGATGCTTTGTCATCAATTTAACCAACTCAGCATCGAAGAGCTGCCTGCCCGAAAATCTCTCCTGCAACAACTTTTACGGACCGAACAAACGGATTTTTACATCGAACCGTCTTTTAAATGTGATTATGGCTACAACATCACGCTTGGTGCCCGGTTTTATGCCAATTACGATTGTGTCCTGCTCGATATTTGTCCGATTACGATCGGCGACAACTGTATGCTCGCTCCGGGCGTTCACATTTATACAGCGACGCATCCGTTAGATCCTGTCGAACGCAACAGCGGTTATGAATTCGGGAAGCCGGTTGTCATCGGGGACAACGTCTGGATCGGTGGACGTGCCGTCATCACTCCCGGTGTGACGATCGGGGACAATGCCGTCATCGCGGCCGGAAGTGTCGTCGTCAAAGATGTCGCCCCAAACACTGTCGTCGGCGGCAATCCTGCCCGTTTCATCAAATCGATTTGATTTCTCATCAAATTTTAATCTAATCCTCAGTCTCCTCTCACTTGCGGGCGCTATTCTAAGAATAAGAAAAGCAGCTACCACTACTGAGGAGGAAATCATCATGACAAACGAAAAACGTACGGATAAGCCAAAAAAGAATTTTGTAAAACGCGGTCTCGCTTCAATCGCCATCACAGGAACCGTTTTGACGGGGGCGGGCGCCTTCTTACTTTTCACCGGTCCGGGACATTCTCTCGTCAATTCAACGGTCACGACTTCAGAACAAGTTGAACAAAAAGTTGAAGCAGCTTCCACAAAAGTTTCAAGCAACGTCAAGCAGTCGCTTCCGAGCGCATTCCGGGATGATGATCAAGACATAGAAGGAACGTTAAAAGAAGTATCCGACACATCGGTGACACTGACGCAAAATGGTTCGGATCAATCGTATTCGTTTGCCTCATCTGCTGAAATCGAACAAGCTGCGGCCGGCGATTGGATTAAACTTGAACTCAATCAGGACGGTCTTGTCCGGGAACTCGAACGGGAAGATGATCGGAACGATGACCGGGATGGTCGAGAGGACGATTCATCCGACGATGACCGCAATGAAGTCACCGGTGTCGTCAAAGAGCTGTCCAATGAACAAATCGTCTTGACTCAAAATGGTTCGGATCAAACGTACCGCTTCAGCGATCGGGCAGAGATCGACCAAGCGCAAGCCGGTGATACCGTCAAACTTGAACTGACAGCAGCCGGTCTCGTCCGGGAGCTCGACCGTGAAGATGCAAGTGATCGGGACGACCGGAACGATGACCGCCAAGAAGACGATGCAACGGAAGACCAAGACATCCGTGGTGCATTGGTTCGTGTGACGGACACACAAGTCGTCATTGAACAAAACGGTAAAAACGTGACGTTTGAACGGGCACAAAACATGGAACAGGATAATGATGTACAGGTTGGTTCACAAGTCGAACTTGAGTTGAACGGATCGAAGCAAGTGACAGAAATCGACGAACAGTCGTAAGGAGGAAGTCTATGGCACCGACCATCTTAATCGTCGAGGACGATTCGAAAATCGCCCGCCTACTTGAATTGGAATTAAACCACGCTGGATACGCGACGCAGGTCGCCTTCAACGGTAAAGATGGCTTAGTAGCTGCTGAGAACGACATCGATCTCGTCTTACTTGACGTGATGATGCCGGAGCTCAGCGGCTTCGAGGTGCTTCGACGGCTTCGCGGAAAAGGTAATCCGGTTCCCGTCATCTTATTGACGGCACGAGGCGAAGTGTATGACAAGGTTGCCGGTCTTGATCTCGGTGCCAATGATTATGTGACGAAACCGTTTGAAATCGAAGAATTGTTGGCCCGGATCCGGGCCTTACTCCGCTTGACGACACGTGCCGCCGTCGAAACCAATCAGCTTCATTATGCCGATGTCTTGCTGGATTTGGACCGGCATGAAGCGTTTCGCAACGACGTCCCGCTTGATCTGACGCCACGCGAATTCGATTTGTTGTCCTATCTGATGGAAAACAAGGAACACGTCTTGACCCGTGAGCAAATCCTCAATCGGGTTTGGGGGTATGACTACTTCGGCGAAACGAATATCGTCGATGTCTACATTCGGTATTTACGCAAAAAAATGGACCGCAGCCAGTCTCCCCTCATTCAGACGGTTCGCGGCATCGGCTATGTCTTAAGGGAGGAGAAAGGATGAAGTTACGAACCAAACTGGCGTTATCGGTGACGTTGTTCACGACACTCTTGTTGCTCTTATCTTTTTTAGTCGTCACCTATGTCGTACGCGATCATTTGATTGAATCCCGTTTCACCCAACTCGAGCAAGCCGAGGAGCTGATGGAAGATGATTCCTCGACCCGAGCCTTGTTGACGTTGCATGAAGATTCCGTCGTCCTGTCCCGTGACGACGGACGCTGGGTCATCGCGAACGATGAAGAGGATGATGATTCCGCCACCGTCAACGGCGATGTGCGGGCACGCGATCTCCCCGGCATTCCGACGACACGGGACGAACCGTTCAAATCCGGCAATTGGTTTGGCATCGTTCATGAGGATCAAGCCTATCTGTTTGAAGACGACACCGTCGATGATACGATTTCGACCTTGATCTTCGCCTTCTCGATCGTCTTGATCATCGCGGTCATCATCGCCTTCCTCAGCAGTTTCTTCATCGCCTATCAAACGTTACGTCCGCTTCGTCAACTCAGTCAGACGATGGAACGGATTTCCGACTCCGGCACACTCGAGACCGTTCCGGAACAGCAAAATGATGAAATCGGACAGCTCGGAAAAGTCTTTAACCGGATGATCGGACGTGTCGATCAAACAATGGAACAGCAACGGCAGTTCGTCGCCGATGTCTCGCATGAGATGAAGACGCCGCTGACCGTCATCGAAGGGTATGCAAAACTGCTGAAGCGTTGGGGTAAGACGAACCCTGATGTCCTCGAAGAATCCATCAGTAATATCCTGAATGAAACGCACACGATGCGGAGTGGACTGATTGAACCGATGCTTGAATTATCCCGTCTCGGATATGGCGAGACGACGACAGAGACGATCGACCTAAAGCAGCTCGGCACAGAAGTTGCGGACCGGATGCATCATGCCTACAATGTCCTGATTCCGGTGGACGCCACCGGTACCGTCACAGCCAATCATGAAGCACTTGTCCGGATTTTGACGATTTTCATCGATAATGCGATCAAATACGCCAAAGATCCGGAAATCCGACTTCGACCGGACCGGCTCGAAGTTCTCGATCACGGAACCAGCTTATCGGCGGAGCAGCGCGCCCGTCTGTTCGATCGGTTTTACCGGCTCGACGAAGCACGCGACCGGTCCGGCAGCGGGCTGGGTCTTTCCATCGCTGCCGCGTTGGCGGAACATCATCATCTGTCCGTCGGCAGTGAAGCCCGTCCCGGTGGCGGAAGTTGCTTTTTCATCACGTTCGGCTGACACCTGAAACGAAACCTTCCATCGTCTTTTAGCGTACACTAGAGACAGTAGTCAGATGATGAAGGAAGGTTATGAACGATGGATAAAAAACGTTGGGGAGGCTTAGCCGTCGCCGGAGCATTTTTACTCTCAAAAGGTAAAGTCCTGCTTGCTCTCTTAAAGTTCTCTAAATTCGGCGGGACGTTAATCTCATTCGGCATTTCGTTATTGTTTTACGCACAAATTTTCGGTGTCTGGTTTGGCGTCGGTTTGCTTTACCTCTTATTCATTCATGAGATGGGTCATTTAGCGGCTGCCAAACGACTTGGCTTTAAAACGGGACCGGCGATTTTTGTGCCGTTCATGGGGGCTGTCATCGGGATTAAGGATACATTCCGGACGCCGAAACAAGAAGCGATTTTAGCTTACGGGGGTCCGCTCGCCGGACTGTTCTCCCTCATCCCGCTTTTGATCGGATACGCCGTGACCGGAAATGATTTTTGGCTCGTCATTTTCCACTTGGGTGCTTTGTTGAACCTGTTCAACTTGCTGCCGGTCAGTCCGCTGGACGGCGGACGAATTTTAGCCGGTCTGCCGATTGTCGTCTGGGTCGCCGGTCTTGCTGCCTTGATTGCATACGGCATCACGCATTTCAGCATCATCTTGTTATTGATCGCATTCCTCGGCGGCAGTGCCGTTTGGAAACGATACCGGTTCGCGAAACAATATGAGGACAATAAATCCGTCCTGATGTTTTACCGGGCAGCCCGAAGCCGTGTGCTTCAGGCGAAACTCGAGCAGGAGCAGCTGGCGGCAGCAGAGACCGTTCCATCGACAAGCGACGAAGCCGTCGATGCCGATGACACACCGGTTGCGACGTATGATCCGATTGCTTGGTCACTCCGTCAAGATCTCCAAGATTTACGCAGTGCCAGCCCGGAAGATGCCAAAAAAGATGCGGACGACATGTTGCGTTATCAATATGACTCCGCCAATGACTATGATGCGTTATTACGCCGGTTGGACCAGCGGATCGAACCGTTGATCGAAGCGGAAAAGTCGGTCGAGTACCATCAGATGCCGAAAAAACAACAGACGATTACGCTGTTTGCCTACTTGGCACTTGGTGCGATTCTCTTTATCGCCTTTGAATATTCCAAAGGATATCTTCCGACCCCGTCTTAACCCATAAGCAGAAAAAAGGCATTCCGCTGTTCACCTGCGGGATGCCTTTTGTGATGAGAACATCTCATTTTGCACATTGCCTGGATGGATTGCTTGCATCCGTCCGGAGAAGCGACTAATCTGAATGAAAATCAATCCACCTGTTTTTAAAAAAAGGAGGCTCTCCTGATGATGAATAAAAATACGGCTCGATTGGGAGAAGCACCCATCAATAAACTCCTGATCGGTCTGTCACTTCCGGCAATGATCGGTATGCTCGTGACTGCGCTTTACAATATCGTCGACACGATTTTTGTTGCGCAAGGCATCGGGACGGCGGCTGTTGCTGCCGTCGGAATTGCGTTTCCCGTCCAACTCGTCTTGATGGCAATCTCCAACTCCGTTGGGATCGGCGGGGCAGCGATTGCTTCCCAACGGCTCGGTCAGAAAAATCTTGACGGGGCCAGCCGGGCGTATGCGAATGTTTTAATGGTCGTCTTCGTCGTCAGTATGCTCGCCATCGTGGCAGCGTTCATTTTTGTTGAACCGTTATTGCGCGTATTCGGGGCGACACCGGAAATCATGCCGTACAGCATTGATTTCTTACGTGTCCTGCTGCTCGGTTCCCCGTTCTTCATGCTGACAATGGCCTCGAGTGCCATGTTGCGGGCGGAAGGCCGTGCAAGCTACCAGATGCGTGTCATGCTGACGACGGTCGCGATCAACATTGTCTTAACTCCGTTGTTCATTTTCGGACTCGATTGGGGAATTCAAGGAGCGGCACTCGGAACGGTCGTCGCTCAAATCGTCGGTTCAATCCTGATTTTCCGGTTCTTTTTCACGAAAGCCAAAAAAACGAGTTTAGTACTTAATCGGGAAGCGTTCCGTTTTGATCCGAAACTCGTTGTCCGGATGGGACAAATCGGATCTTCCTCCTTCATCATGCAAGTCTCGCAATCCGTTTTGTTCATTACCGTCAACCACATGCTCGTCCGGTACGGCGGGACGACGGAACTGGCGACATTTGCCGTCATCAACAAATTCATGGCGCTCGTCGGGATGCCGATCATGGGAATCGTCCAAGGGATGCAACCGATTGTCGGCTACAATTTCGGTTCAAAACAATTTGACCGGATGTCGCAAGCCATCAAACTGGCGATTCGTTATGGTTTGACGTTATCCATCACGCTCTGGCTGTTGATTCAACTGTTCCCTCGTTTCTGGGTCGGGATGTTTACCGAAGACGCCACCTTACTGGATGATGGTTCCACGGCGATGCGGATTCTGTTTGCGATCTCATTTGTCTACGGCATTCAGATGATCATCAACGGGATGTATCAATCACTGGCAAAGGCGCGGATCGCCTTGTTCCTGTCTTTGTCACGGCAAACGTTGTATACGATTCCGCTCGTCCTGATTTTGCCGGTCTTCTTCGGAGTCCAGGGGGTCTGGTTCGCCTTTCCGATCGCCGATTTGATGGCCGTCTTGACAGCCATCGTCTTTGCCTACCGGGACCGGATCATGCTCTTTAAACCAAATGAGTACGCCGAACCGGAAACAAAAGCCGCACAGGCCAAATAACCGACAGTCCGTCCTGCCGCTCGGCAGACGGGCTTTTTTCATGAAAAGAAAAGACGAACATGCATTCTAAATCAAAATACGGTATGCTGTTAAAAAAAGGAGTGCTGATATGTCACCTTACACACTGGCGATTGATTTTGAAACGGCCAACCGGAACAGTCGCAGCATCTGTGCCTTCGGATGGTCGGTTTTATCCGAGGGGAAAGTCATCACAAACCAACAAGTTTTGATCAATCCGGAGGAAGACTTTGATGCCGGCAACATTCGTGTCCACGGCATTCGTCCGAGCGACGTCTGGGATGCGCCGGCGCTACCCGAAGCGATGGCAACACACGGCTTATTCGAGCTGATTGAAAACGCGGAACTCATTGTCGCCCACAACGCTTCTTTCGATATGGGCGCACTTCAAAAAGCGATTCAAAAATATGATTTGTATCAAATGCCGTCTTTTCAGTATGGCTGTACGGTCAAGTTGTCACGGAAACTCTACCCCTGGTTGCCGAACCACAAGTTAAATACGATGGCAGAATTTTTGGGGGTTTCCTTTAAACACCACGATGCGAAAGAAGATGCCTATATCTGTGCCTTGTTGCTGCAGGATATGTTGGACCGGACGAACATCGAACATCCGGTCGAACTGCACCGTTTTTGTGGTGTCCGGATGGGTGAAGTCGCTTATTAATTCCCTTCATCTGAAAAAGGAGCAGCTCAGAATGTGAGCCGCTCCTTTTCTATCTGTTTGTTGCTTATTTCGTTGTTTGTTTGATTGGGAACCAGCCCGGACGGCTTGTGATTCCTTGCCATAAAGCATCCGGTACAACAAGTTCTGCTTGTGCCGACGGATCAAGTTCAGTCCGAATCGAAGCCGTGTCGCCTGCTTCAACTTTTTCGACCCATTTCGGTTCCATGATCAGTTCACGACCAAGCGCGACGAGTGGAACCACTTCAAGCGAACGCTCGACTTCTTCCGGTGTGTGGAGTGATCCGACACCGATGACCGGAACGTGTTGTCCAACACGTTCTTGCACCAAACTGATCGGCGAACGTGTTTCGTTTTGATCACGAATCGATCCTGCAAAGAAGTCCATGACGGAAACGTGCAAGTAGTCGAGGTCTTTTTTCGCAAGAGCGTCGACGAGTTGCATCGTATCATCGAGAGTGATTCCCGGGTTTTCGACTTCTTCCGGTGAGAAGCGGTAACCGACGATGAACGACGGGTCTTGTTTTGCGACTGCTTCGACCGCATCAACGACCGCAAGCGGGAACGCAAGACGTTTTTCGAGACTGCCGCCCCATTTGTCGTCACGACGGTTTGAGTGTGGCGAGACGAACTGTTGAATTAAGTACGTGTTCGCACCGTGAATCTCTACTCCATCAAATCCAGCTTCCATCGCCCGGCGTGTTGCTTGACCAAACGCTTCGATGATTGCGTCGACTTCTTCTGCCTCGAGGGCGCGTGGTGTCATTGCACCTTCACGTTCTGGAGCTACTGCGCTCGCACTGACAGTTTGTCCGCCGACGAGTTCCGGCGGCGCCATACGACCCGCGTGGAAAATCTGCAGAATTGCTTTTGCGCCTTGATCTTGAATCGTTGTTGCAAGACGCTTTAAGCTTGGTACCAATTCGTCGCGCTCTGCTCCGAACTCATTCGGGAATCCTTGCCCGTCAGCTGTGACGTTGGCACAGGCCGTGATGACTGCACCAACCCCACCCGAACGTTCTGCGTAATAAGCAAGTTCTGCTTCCGACACTTCACCGTTTTCTTCTGCCGCGTAGTTTGTCATCGGCGCCATCATAATCCGGTTTTTTAATGTTACTCCGTTTGGAAGTGTAAACGTATCAAACATCTTTTCATTAGCCATTGAAGCATATCCTCCTCTGAAATCTTAACTTGAATATCGTCAGTATACGCCCGTGTTCCGTCAAATGACCAATGATGTGCCTAGCCGATGTTCGGTCCGCTTAATGGACTTTGATTTTTCGTTTTGTCCGTCCGCCCGGCCACCACCAGTTCCAGTGTCCAAACAGCTTCATCAGTGCCGGGACTAAAAACATCCGAATGATAGTCGCATCAATGAAAATCGCCAAGGCAATCCCGACGCCCAGCTGCTTGATCGGGCTCACCCCGGTGAAGGCGAAGGCACCCGTGACGACGATCATGATCAAGGCGGCCGATGTAATGATTTTACTGGTCTTCGCGAGACCCATCTCTGTCGCAATATCATTGTCGCCTGTTTCCTCATAGTATTCTTCCATCCGTGAAACAAGGAATACTTCGTAGTCCATCGACAGCCCAAACACAAGTGAAAAGATGAAGACCGGCGTCAAAATGCCGATTGTCTCTGCCGGGAAGACCCAGCCCGATTCAAACAAGATGACGAGCAAACCAAACGTTGCGCCAAGGCTGAGCAGGTTCATCAAGATGGCTTTGATCGGAATCAGAATGGATCGGAAGGCAAACAATAAAATGATGAATGTCGCAAGCAGGACGAGTCCCAAAGCAAGCGGCATCTTCGAATAAATTTCATCGTAGATTTCCTGGTTAAACGCAGCCGGTCCTCCGACTTGGTACCCTTGCTCCCGAATTTCACGGACCCATTCTTGTGACGCCTTGTCACCGGGATCTCCCGTCAAATTCACATTCACCCGGGCAATCCCGTTCTCAAACGCAATCAAGGAGGCCAGTTGTTGTTTCCCCTGCTCCGTTGCTGCGACCTGCGTGACCTCGAGTCCGTTCGCTTCAGCGAGCGAGCTTGCGGAAACCACTCCCCGGACGCCTTCGTCCGCTTCGAGGCGTGTCGTCAGTGCCTCGAGTTGCTCCAGCCCCTGTTCCGTCTGAAAATCAGCTTTCAGTAAAACGATGGCATCCATGCCATCATCCCCGAAGGTTTTTTCCCATGCTTCAAATGCCAGACGTGATTCATAGTCTTCCGGTAAGGCGCTCGCTTGCGGAATGTTCAGTTCCAGATCGCGCAGCGGAATTAAGCACGGCAACAGCAACAGTAAAGAAAATAACGTGATCGCAACGGGACGCTTCATGACGAAACGCGCCAGCTTGCGCCATCGGACTTCGCCTTGCTCTGAGTCGGCTTTAAAAATCCGGCCTTTTTCCAGCCCGGAACCCAGCAGTGCAAGCAAAGCCGGCAGTAACGTGACGGCGCTGATGACTGCTCCGAGCACTGATACCAACGTGCCGATGGCGACTGCTTGAAAGACGTCGACGTCAATTACGAGCAGTCCGGCTAAACCGACGAACACACAAATCCCGGAGAATAAAATCGATCGTCCGGCTGTTGCGACTGACACTTCAGCCGCTGCTGTAATCGACCGTCCGGCTGTCCGTTCTTCCCGAAAACGATTGACGTACAGCAAGGAAAAATCGATGCCGAGTGCCAGTGAAATCATCGCCACGGCATTCAAGACAAAAATCGATAACTCTTGTTGACCCGCAATGAAATACAAGGTCCCTGCCCCGAAAATGAAGGTCACGAGTCCCATGATGAGCGGCAGGACGGCAGCCAGAGGTGTGCCAAAGACGAGGAGTAACACGAGCATGGCAGCCGGCACACCAATCAACTCGGCCCGTACCAAATCGTTTTTCGATGCTGTATTCAAGTCGTCGACAATCAACGGCTCACCCGTCAATCGAATCGTACTGCCTTCCTGCGGATCGAGTTTGTCTTGAACCGCCTTCACCCAAGACGGTTCGATGTCGGGTATCCCGACCGACACGTATCCCTTGCCGTCCTTCAAAGCTTCCGGATTTTCCTCGCTTCCGACGACTTGTCCGACTCCCTCAATCGTCCGAAACGCGCTGACATGACGGTTCATCTCTTGTTCGATGATTTCGTCGTCCCCTTCAAACAAGACGATGATTTGATGCGGATCCTGCTTAAATTCTTGTTCCAAGATCCGTTCGACCTGCTGAAACTCGCCGTCCCGGGTGAAGCCGTTCCCTTTTAATTGGTCCGGAAGCTGCACCGCAAAATAACCAAGGACAATCAAAAGAATCAACCACAGCAAACTGATCGTTTTTCGAAATCGGACTACGTATTGACCAAATCGTTCCATCTGTCATCCCCCTCTTTTCGTATACAAGAAACACATCCTTCGCCTGATAGGACAAAGGATGTGCTTACGTCTTTTGAAAAATCTGCAGCCACGTCGTGCCGAAATTGGAAGAGGTTGAAACGATGGCAAGACGTTGTGCCGCTCCGTCCAACAATACCGTCTTAAGTAAAACGGAGGACTGACAACCATCAAACTTAAACTTCAATTTATCTTCTTCATATAAATAAAAGCGTGTCGCATCGGTAATCGAAAATAGATTCTGATGGCGATCTACAAGCAGATATTCTTCATACTCCGAGAAAGGAATGACGTGTTCCTCCTCGGTCATAGCGTCCCAAATCACATAACGCGTTTGGGTCATATCATACGAAATGATTGTTGCCGGAGCAATCAAACGTTCAAATGCGAACTCCGGATCGTACCCGCGTTCAATGAGACGTCCAAATAAAGGGGCTTCGGCATAGTCTGAAAATGTTCCTTGCTCGGTTTCAAAACAATAACGGACAACATCCGTTTCGGCTGAATACATAAAAATTTCTTCACCTTGCCAATAATACAGATTACTGAACCAAGCATCCGAAAAGAGTGCCGGCCGTTTCATATATTGAAGACGTCCGTCTTCTAAATCCAACAAACCAAAGGTCGATGTTTCGTTAAAAACGATGAATACCCGATGTCCTTCTGGTTCAAAATACCAGGTGAACGGAACATATGCACACGCTGTTTCCCATCGTATTCTTAAGTCTGCGTCACACTTTGTAAATCCGTACTGATCCCGATATAAAATCAGATCATCACCGAACCGGTCAAAAAGAGATACAGACTCATGGAGCAACAGCTCAGCAGCTGGTTTATACATACGCATCACTTCCTACTTCCTACGGTATCAACCTTCTCTGTTTCTAGCTACTGTCGATGCGCTCTGCGAGCACCTCCTGTATACTGAAGTTATACGAAAAGGAGGAATATTTACGATGAAACCCCTACAACTGTCAGCAGAAACAGCTGTTGAACTTTCGAAACGTCTCAATGTGCCGCTCGAACAATTGATGCACATGCCGCGACACATTTTGATTCAAAAACTGGTTGAGCTTGAAAGTGAACAGTCGGATGCTGCATCAAAAGATGACACGCCGCCGTCAGCAGATTAATTCTTTTCAAAATGCCCTTCTTTTATGCGCTATTCGCTAAAAGAAGGGCATTCGTTTCATCCATCCGACCCGATGGATCAGGCCTGCGGATTGTATTTGGACTTTCCATAACGGAATACATTGACGATCGCTTTCCCGTCGCTCGGATAACCATTCGGATGGTCAATCGGGAACAATGAGAAAAAGATGAAGTAAAACGAGAAGTACGCAAATTGGTACGTAAAAATCGATGTCTCGAACACACCGGCGTAAATCAGACCGTTTACAATCAGAATACTCGCCAGATTGAATAATGCCCCTCCAGCATAGACCATGATGTTCGTAAATTTATTTTCATGACGCAGTGCCTCATATTGACACCAGCCGTCCCAGAAATAGACACGGTTTAACCGAATCGGTCCCACCCGTAACAAGGATTTCCCGGATCCGATATTGATCTCCATATTCCCGCCAAACAGACGGGCAAAAAAGTAATGACCCATTTCGTGAATTAACGTAACAATCGGTAACAGCAAAAAGAACGAAAAGAAAAATTTCCAAATATCGTTGAAGCCAAACATAGATTACATCCTCTCAAAAACCAGCACTCTAAATACTACTTATAGTATGTTCCCGAAAGGTTTGAATTAAAACAGAAAAGGCTCAAAATCATTAAGTCATTCTGATGACACCGCAACAGGACTGTCATCCGGATGGATTCGATGTATGTCCACGCCAAAAAATCGAAGTCCACGTTCGTGAACTCCGATTTCTCCAAATACGCCTCTTTTAAAAGAAACACCAAACCATCATTATTTGTTTTTATTGCGTCGTTTGCTCGCTGCATATAACAAACCAAGAATCGTCAATGCGGCTCCGCCTGCTACCGCGTACTTTTTATAGTCTGCCTTACGCTCTGCAATCACGGTCGTCGATAAGGCCTTGACGACGATTTCTTTTTCTTCATGAAGACGGGGTGCGTGGATTTTTACTGCTCCTTCTTCAACGAGAACTTCAAACTCACCGCTCGGTAACTCGATTGTCACATCGTGCTCTGTCGCGTTGTGATACACACGTTGCCGTTCGACATATCCTTCATACGTCCGCTTCAATTCATACGCAATGATGCCTTCTCCTTCTTCCAGGAAACGAAGATGTTTCCGGATCATCGCCGTGTTTTCGAGGCGGAACATCGGATATTGACGGCGTAACGCAATCAATCCTTTGACATATTCGACGCTGTAACGGAACTCGTCAGCCCGTTCGTAATCCAGTTGATTCACGACTTCACCTGCGTTAAAACTGTCCCGAATCCCATCTTTCGTCCGGAAGAATTCTTGTCCCGCATGTAGAAAGGGAATTCCCTGCCCGGTCAAAATGATGGCATTCGCAAGCATTTGTCGTTTCCGGCGGATTTCATCCGTATCTTCCGGACGCGACACGGATAACTTATCCCAGATCGTTAAATCGTCATGTGCTTCGACATAAGACACGACCTGATTTGGTTCATCCGCAAATCCTTGCGATGAAACGTTCCCGGCGATTCCCCGTTTAACCTCATTCGTCCGTTCAAACGCTCCACTGATGAAACCACGATCGGTCGGGGTTTGGACATCTCCCTTGACGCCGTCCCGCAACCCATTGTTGAAGTGTGCGATACCCGGCATCTGCGGTGCATTAAAGTAATTGGCTTTATCCTCGAGTGGCAACGGTGTATCGAGATCCCATCCTTCTCCGATGATTAAAATCGATGGATCAATCCGGTCAAGCGCATGACGGACTTGGTTCATCGTCTCCACGTCGTGTAACCCCATCAAATCAAACCGGAATCCGTCGAGGTGGTATTCTTTTGCCCAGTACGTCACGCAATCGAGAATGAACTTACGCATCATCAGTCGTTCTGACGCGGTATCATTTCCGCAAAAACTGCCGTTCGACAGCGTACCGTCTGCTTCGTGGCGGTAAAAATAACCGGGCACGAATTGTCCGAGCGGTGCCGTTTCCGCGTCATAGACATGATTAAAGACGACATCCATCACGACACGGATTCCCCGGTCGTGCAGCGCCTGAATCAACGCTTTGAGCTCTAAAATCCGTACAGCCGGATCATCGGCATTCGACGCGTATGATCCTTCCGGCGCAAAGTAATTGACCGGGTCATAGCCCCAGTTGTAGTTATCCGGATCTTGAGGCGCCGTTTCATTCACCGAACCAAAATCATAGATCGGCAGAAGCTGGACGTGCGTCACACCTAAATCAGACAGATAATCAAGACCTGTCAATCCGCCGGACGGTGTCCGTGTTCCGGCTTCCGTCAGACCACGGAAAGTTCCACGCTCGATGACCCCACTCGCCGGATGGCTCGTCGCATCTCGCACGTGTAATTCATAGATGACCGCTTCTTGTGACGAGTGGAACATCGGACGCTCTTCAATCCAACGCTCCGGTTGAATCGTCGATGGATCAATCAATGCCCCCCGCTTGCCATTCGTCCCGACGGCTTTGGCGTATGGATCCACCGCTTCGATTTTCTGTCCAGCGATGCTGGCTTGAAACGTATAAAAGTACCCTTCATACACAGCACGATCCAGTGTGACGACAAATGTCCCCTGCTGATCTGCTGTCATTTCGAGTTCTTCGACTTTCCTCGCTCGTAATGTTCGGTACAATCGAATGGCGACACGTTCGGCTGTCGGTGCCCATAACCGAACTTGTATCGTCGTCTCATCAAACGTCGCTCCTAAATCCGATCCTTTATAGGCATACCGCTCATCCAGCTCTTCTGGTGTGAGCGTCAACATATCTGCTGTTTGTTTCAAAGCCATGCACCCCTTTCATTTCATGGTTTTCATTATAGCAAAATTTCAGAACCGTGAACGTTTCGACTGTTCACCTTTCTCGTTCTTTTCTTTCCACTTCGTTGAGAAGTCAGGGCATTTTCGGACAAATATGCTAAAATGATGAAGGAACGAAAGGAGAGATTTTAAATGGCAGCAAAAGATAATTCATTCGACATCGTGTCACAGATCAACATCGAGGAAGTTAAAAACGCAATGCAGGTTGCGTTAAAGGAAATCACGAACCGATTTGACTTCAAAGGTTCAAAAAGTGATATGAAATTGGAGAAAGAGGACTTGATCCTCATTTCTGATGACGACTTCAAACTGGACCAAGTCAAAGACGTATTGACGGCAAAACTGATCAAACGTGAAGTCCCGACAAAAAACCTGCAATATGAAAAGGTCGAGCAGGCGGCTGGTAACACAGTGCGTCAACGCGTCATCCTGAAAAGCGGAATCGACCGTGATGATGCGAAAAAAATCAACACGGCCGTCAAGGAATCGAAACTCAAAGTAAAAACACAGATTCAAGATGATCAAATCCGTGTCACGGCAAAATCACGCGACGACCTGCAACAAGTCATGCAAATCGTACGTGAATTGCCACTATCCGTCGACGTTCAGTTCATCAATTTCCGTTAAGCACAAAAAAATCCCTTTCTCCGGTCGGAGGAAGGGACTTTTTTATCGTCATTGCGCTGTATAGCCGCCATCGAGCACAACGGCTTGACCTGTGACGCCCGCCGCTTTATCACTCGCCAAGAAAATCGCGTAGTCGGCAATTTCTTTTACTTGAAGTAAACGGTGTTGCGGGACGAGCGGATAAATGACTTCTTCCAGCACACGGTCCAGCGGGACATTCCGTGTTTCAGCAAGCGAAGACAATTGTTTTTGAACGAGTGGTGTATCGACATACCCCGGGCAAATCGCATTGACGGTAATACCGGATGTCGCCCCTTCAAGGGCTGCAACTTTCGTCAAACCGATGACGCCGTGTTTCGCACTGTTGTACGCAGCTTTACCGGCAAAGCCGATGAGTCCGTTGATCGATGACATGTTCAAAATACGGCCGAATCCTTGTTCTTTCATGATCGGGAAAACATATTTTGTATACAGGAACGGTGCCCGTAACATGATGCTTTGCAATAAATCGAATTTTTCAGTCGAGAATTCTTCAATCGGTGAGACGTGCTGCATACCGGCATTGTTGATGACGATATCAATCCGTCCGTAATGCGACATCGTCTGTTCGATGCTCGACTTGATGGCCGCCTCACTCGTGACGTCTCCTGCTACTGCAAAAGCTTCGAACCCTTTTCCTTGAAGTGTTTCCGCCGCTTGTTTTGCCGCCACTTCCTGTAAATCGACGATGACGACTTTCGCACCTTCCTGTGCAAATTCTTCCGCGATTTCAAGACCGATTCCGCTTGCTGCTCCAGTGATTAATGCTACTTTTCCTTCGAGTTGTTTCATGATGATCTGCTCCTTCTTTACTGATTCGTTTCTTTTACTGTACGCTTAGAAAACGAATAATAAAAATGAATACTTGTTATGATATATATAACCTAAAAGAATAGGAGTGGAGCCGATGGATTTCCGCCAATTGGAGTACTTTACAGAAGTAGCACGCTTTAAGAGCTTTACCCGGGCAGCCGATCACCTGCATGTCACACAACCGACTCTCAGTAAGATGGTGCGCCATTTAGAAGAAGAACTCGATATCGAATTGTTTGACCGGAGCAAGCGGCAAATCGTCTTGACCGATGCCGGCGTGACGTTACTCGAAGAAGGCGAAAAGATTTTAAATCAATTGGCGGACCTGCCGTCGCATCTTTATGACGTCATGCATCTGACGAAAGGAACCATCCGGATCGGTGTCCCGCCATTGATCGGTTCCTTATTTTTCCCCCGCCTGCTCCGACTGTTCCGCGAACGCTATCCGATGATCACGATTGAAATCACGGAAGCCGGCGGACATGCGCTTGAAAAAGCCGTGGTTGCGGGCGAAGTTGATTTGATTGCGACGGTCTTTCCGGCCGATGAACACTTGACGGTCTTTCCGTTCATCGAGGAAGAACTTCATCTGTTTTTACCGGAACACCATCCGCTCGCTACGCGCACATCGATTGCGCTCGAAGAGGTCGCCGAAATGCCGTTTGTTCTATTCAACGAAACGTTTTCGCTTCATGATGTCGTTTTGCAGGCATGTGACGCAGCCGGTTTTCATCCGACCGTCAATCATGTCAGTTCCCAGTGGGACTTCCTTTGTCTCCTTGTCGCGGAAGGAAATGCCGTCACGCTGCTTCCGCGCTCTCTTGCGAAACAGATGACGATCAACGGGGTCAAAACCATTCCACTGGATACACGTGTCCCTTGGCAACTCGGTGTTGCGGTTCCGACGGGACGTTACCAATCGTACGTGACGCGCGAATGGATCCGATTCGTTCAAGAAATCCATTCTAAAAATGAATGATATGTATAAAAACCATGTATTTGTAGCATGAATATTCTTCCTTTAAGATAAGTTGTATCGTTCACAACAGAAAGGAAGTTATTACTCATGGCAACAAACTTAGATACACGACATGAAGTAGGTCTTAAAAAATTAAACGAGTTCACGGATGTCAATTCGGCGCAGTCGACACATGAAAAAATTGCTGAATCATTAAAAGATATCGCACCCGCTGTCGGTGAATGGATCACGGATTTTGCTTACGGTGAAGTTTACAGCCGGAACGGACTTGTTAACCGCGACCGGGCAATCGTCACGATTGCGTCCCTTGTCACCCAAGGGACGGAACCACAGCTTGCCCTTCATATCAATACCGGTCTGACAGCTGGATTAACAGGCAACGAGATCGTTGAAGCCATCATGCACCTCGTTCCCTACACAGGATTCCCACGTGTCCTGAATGCACTCGAAGTCGCCAAAGTCGTCTTTGCCGAACGTGGCGTTACCGTTGATCCGGCTTAATTAAAAGAGGATGAGCCGCATGCGACGCAGGGTATACTCTTAGTACAAGGGAGCGATGCCACATGCAGTATGCACTCATCACGGATTTGCACAGTTCATTGCCCGACACCCGGGCTGTCCTAAAAGACATTCAGACGACCGCGCCAAAAGCGGTCGTTTTTTCACTCGGCGATGTCCATGAATGTCATATCGGAAAAAAACGTGCGAAACGGTATGTGTTTGAAGAAATCGAACATGTCGTGACACTTGATCCGGATTTTTTGAAGCTGGTTTTTTTTGAAACCTTACTCGGAAATCAGGAAGAGCGGTTGTTTTCCTTGATTCCGGTCGGAGTGTCGCGTGTTCTCGACCAACTCCGCTTATCCGATCGGACAAAACAACTGGCGTCCGCCCGCTTCATCCACGGCGACCAGCTGAAATGGAGTTACGACTTAACGCCCGACACATCCGAATATCCGGACCGGCTGTTGTTTTTTGGACACAGTCATGTCCGGGGATTGTTCAAAGACGGAAAACGATTGGTCATCCATCCCGGCATTCCGATTTCGATCAAGCGTGGACGTTACGCGATCAACGTCGGACCCGTTCTCGTCGAACGTGAATGGTTGCTCTATGATACGACTGCCGAGACGATCACATTCCATCGGGTCCGCTAACCAAACAACCCCCCGCCTCCATTCACTGTACCGTGAGGAGACGGGGGGTTCTGCGTTTTCATATGTTTTACAAGTAACGGACGAGTGACGCACGGACTAAATCGACTTGTGTGAACTCCGTTTTATCCGCAAACTGGTTCACGACACGACGGACTTCACCTTGGCGACGGACGAAGCTAGTCGGCACCGGTGTTTTCCGGACGATTTGCTCATACAACGTCGTCAATTGATGATCATCGATGACCGTCGTCATTTGATCGAGGAATAACAAGACATGCAGGCGGTTCAAGTAATCCCACGGCTTGTCTTCCGAGCGGAATTCATTACGTGCCAACCATTTCTTCAGACCAATCGCATCGATTTGGTTTAATGTTTCTTTTGTGCGTGGTGCTTTCCAAAGTGCCAACAGCTCACCTAGTTTTTTACGTGTCTGTTTTTTCACCATGAAGAATTCGAAATTTCCTTTTGTTTCGAGTGCATCACCGCTGATCGGCGCAATTTGATCCGCTCCGGGTGCTGTCACGAAATCAAATACGAAATCGACCGATTCTCCCGGAAGCCATGCTGCGACTTTTCCATGGAAGTCTGCAATGAAAGCAACTGATGCTGCCAAATCTTCCTGGTTCATTTGTGTAGAAGCGTGCTGCAACCGTTCCATTGTCTCTTTGTTCATATAATAACCCCATCTTTAATCTGATTTACTTACATTTCTTCTGGAGCACCTACACCAAGCAGGCGTAATCCTTCCGTCAATACAATCGTAACCGATTTTACGAGTGCAAGGCGAGATTGTTTTTCTGCGTCGTCTTCTAAAACACGGACTTGTCCGTAATATTTGTTGAAACTTTGTGCTAAGTCAAGCACGTACCGGCTGATGATTGAAGGCTCGCGACGTGTAAACGCACGGTCAATCACGGTCGAGAACTGGTTCAGCATCGACACGACGCCCCATGAGTAATCGTCCGCACTTCCGGCAAACGCTGAACCGTCGTATTCACCTTTACGCAATAATGAATTTGCCCGTGCATTCGTATATTGGACGTACGGACCCGTTTCTCCTTCAAACTTCAGCATTTGTTCGAGATCAAATTCAATGTTGTTCATCCGCTCATTTTTAAGATCATGGAAAATAACAGCGCCGACACCCACTTCACGTGCCGTCTGCTCCGCATTCGCCAGGTTAGGATTTTTCTCGGCGATGTTCTGTTTTGCGACATTAATCGCATCTTGAAGGACTTCTTCTAAGAGAACGATCCGCCCCTTACGTGTCGACATCTTTTTGCCGTCTTTCATGATCAGACCAAACGGTACATGATGCATGCCGTCGACATTTTCAAAGCCAAGTTTTTTCAAGACTGCGAACAATTGCTTGAAGTGCAACGCTTGTTCACCGCCGACAACATAAAAGGCTTGCTCAAAACCGTATGTCTCAAGACGATACACGGCAGCCGCCAAATCACGTGTCGCATACAACGTCGCTCCGTCTTTTTTCTTGATCAAGGCAGGAGGCATTCCTTCTGCTTCGAGGTCGACGACCATCGCACCTTCCGACTCGACCAGCAACTCTTTTTCTTCGAGCAAATCGATGACATGTTGCATCTTGTCATTGTAGAATGCTTCCCCGTTCAAGCTGTCGAAGCTGACACCCAGCATTTCATACACACGGTTGAATTCAACAAGTGACACTTCGCGGAACCATGTCCAAAGTGCCGTCGCTTGCTCGTCACCTTGTTCGAGTTTTTTGAACCAGGCACGACCTTCATCTTCTAAGCCCGGGTTTTCTTCCGCCTCTTCGTGGAAACGAACGTACAGTTTGAGCAATTCTTTAATTGGCTCAGCGCGGACATCTTCTTCCTTGCCCCACATGTTGTAAGCAACCATCAGCTTGCCGAACTGTGTTCCCCAGTCTCCGAGGTGATTGATGCCGACGACTTCGTATCCTTTTTTCCGTGAAATCTGGTTCAATGCGTTTCCGATGACCGTTGAACGGAGGTGCCCCATTGAAAACGGCTTCGCGATGTTCGGAGACGAGAAGTCGGTGACGATTGTTTTCCCGGTCGGCTCACTTGAACCGTATGCCTGTTGCTCGTCTAACACACGTTTGACGATTTCACGCGAAACGATTTCCCGGTTCAAGAAGACGTTGACGTATGGTCCGGCAGCCTGAACATTTGAAAAAAGTGGATTATCGATTTTTTCAGCCAGTTCCGTCGCAATCATCATCGGTGCTTTCCGGAATGCTTTCGCGAGTTGGAAACAAGGGAAGGCCAAATCTCCGTGGTCCTCATGTTTCGGTTGTTCGATCAGTTGTTCAATCTCTTGTTGCGACAAAGCATCACCGATTACGCTGTGTAATACTTCCGCATATTGTTGCTTATAACTCATGTTATTCCCTCCAACAGTTTATTTTTTCCAATAAAAAACGCCCTTTGCGCAACACGCAAAGAGACGGAATGACCGCGGTACCACTCTTCTTGGTGTCGACGGTGCGACACCCACTTTAACTGGGGATAACGGGGGGCCCCCGGCTACGCCTGATCAGGTTGATTCGGATAGCATCTCGGAAGTGCGTTTCACGGTTTTTCAATCCATTCAGGCTTCCACCATTCCCTGATTCGCTGGTCGATCAAATGATCCCGTTACTTTCTTCGTCATTGATTGTTTGATATCTTCCACATTATACGCAATCCGCTTCATTCTCTCAACCTTATTTTTTTGTAAATCCCTCATCATAATTTCCACAAAACGGGTATAAGTAGGGAAGGACTGTTAAAGGAGGGGACGCATTGTGGTCTACTATCAAAAAGTGGCACGGACGAGTTGGCTTGTGTTGTATCTCGTTGCCGGTCTGCTCACCTTTGCTTTACTCGCACGTCCGACGCTGATGGACTTTCCACTTTCTTTTGGTAATGCCGTCTATCTTCTGGCACTCATCATTTTATTCCAATTCGATAACGTCCGTCGTGGCGGGATTTATTATACCTTTCAAGAAGGCATCATCTTATTTATCTTCCTCAACTATGGTTTGTTGCCGTCGATCCTGCTCAGCCAAATCGGCATCATCATCTTTCAAGTTTTCTCTCATAAAAAAGAAATCCGTCTCAAACGATTTTTATACTTGTATCCAATCAACGTCTTGTTTGATTTGTTTTATCTCGCTTGTCCATCACTCGTTTACTTGGCGCTCGGCGGCCCGATCGGTACCGGATTCACGTACTCGGAAGCCATTATTCCCTTTTTAGGGTACTTGACGGCGGTCATGCTCGTCTCTTACGTGCAATGCCGTTTCGTCAATCGTGTCCTGTATCTGAAGTATGATTGGATCCGTCTTGTCCGTTTGCAGACGCTGGTTTACGGGACGAGCATGCTGTGTGCGTTTCTCGGCATCTGGTTTTATGATGAAAATCCGCTCATCGCTGCTTCCGTCTCGGCCCTCATCTTGCTTTTGTTCAAACGGTTGCTTCAGCAACGGGGCGTGACGATCGAAGCCAACGAAAATGCCAAACGGTTTGACGATGCGAAAGAGCACCTCTTGATTTCCCGTTTCGAACGCGAGACGATTGACTCGTTATTGATTGATTTGCCTCGTCTGATCGACTTCTCGGAAGGCTGGATTTCGATTCAACAGCAACGGAAACAAATCATCTATAACATCCGGACAAAGACGGTCATCGATGTCCTTCCCTTGTTTCATTCGTTGTCGGCCGAGCAACTTCAGACGCCAATCATCCACGGTCTCCGGTTTGATTGGGGGCAAGACATCCAAATTGATTTGCCGGTCGACCGGCATTCGATGCTCGCCATTCCTTCGATTACGAACGAAGACGTCGATGTCTCGATTGTATTGTTTCATCAAATAGCCGATGCCTACGATGAGGCAAAGGCGGATGAGTTGTCGCGTTTACTCCGGATTTTCTGTCGTTCGCTGCATCGCTCTCAGGAAACGCATCAGCTCTATGCTGAAAGTCGAACCGATGCGTTGACGGAACTGTCCAACAGCCGTGCTTTTTATGAAGAGGGCGCCTATCAATTCAACTCCGACCGTTATCCGTTGTCGATTATTCTGTTCGACATCGATCACTTTAAGTATGTTAATGACACGTATGGTCATAAAGTCGGTGATCTCGTTCTTCGTGAACTCGGACGCCGTATCCGGTCCTTGCAGCAAACACGGCAGGATGTCTTTGCCGCCCGTTACGGTGGAGAAGAGTTTGTCCTCTTGCTCCATCAGTGTCCGCAGAAGCAGGCGATTGATTTCGCAGAGATCATTCGTCATGCTGTTCTTGACCGCCCTTTTTTGGTCGACGGACACCGCTTATCGATTACAATCAGTCTCGGCGTCGATACGGTCGAGCATCCGGGTGAACGGACCTTTGAAGAGTCGCTTCGTCAAGCCGATCATGCCCTTTATGTCGGCGGCAAACATAACGGTCGAAACTGTACCGCCCATTACGCTAATCTTTGAAAGGTCGTGACTACTTTGTCCATTATTGAAATCGAACACACCATCCCGATGCTGAAATCACCTCGTACCATCCGGATTTATCGCCCGACGGAACTGTCAGCCGAAGAAGCACTCCCTGTCATCTATATGCACGACGGGCAAAATGTGTTCAGTGGCGAAACCGCGTCCTTCGGAAAAGGATGGGAAGTCCATCATGCGTTGCACGCGGTCAAGTTACATGCGATGATTGTCGCCATCGACAGCCCGGACGACGGGATGGATCGATATGACGAATATGCCCCTTGGACGGATGAAGCTTTGCTCATGCGCACTGCCTATCCTTCCCACCGGACAGCGATTGGCGGAAACGGCAAGCAGTATATGGACTGGATCGTCCACGAATTAAAACCGCATATCGACACACATTACGCGACGATTCCGACCGACACGACCATGATCGGGAGTTCGATGGGCGGCGTGATTTCACTTTATGGATTGTTCGCCTATCCTGAAATCATCACACGTGTCGCCGCCTTATCGACCGCCGGCTGGGCCAACTTCTCCTCCTTACTGGAGTTCATCGAACGCAGCCCCCGTCTATCGGAACAGCATCGTTGCTACATGGATGTCGGCACCAAAGAAGTCAGTGGACCGATGACCGAAAATGACTATTTGCACACGAATGATGTGCTCGCCAAAGCGGTACAGAAAAAAGTCGACAGTGCGACCTATACTGTCATTCCAAATGCCGTTCACCACGAAACGGAATGGGCCAAACGGATGCCGGATATTCTCCGCTTCTTGTTTTCATCGTAAAAAAACAGGCTGACGGCATTCCCCGTGAGGATGCCGTCAGCCTGTTCTGATTGGTTGTGTTTACTTGACGAGTGCTTCCGCCTGTTCTTTGATATAACGATTCCGCGGATGCTCACGGCATTCATCTGAACAAGACCGCATCACTTTCGGTTCGCAGTCCTCGCAACAGAAGTGTTGACGATTACATTCCGGGTTCGCACAATTCACATAACGTGTCTCGTCTTTCCCGCAGTAGTAACATGTCGAGACGACGGTCGGATTGACTTCATTGACAGGTACTTGTACACGTTCATCAAACACATACAATTCGCCTTCCCAGTCTTCTCCACGTGTCGCTTCATCTTTTCCATACATGACGACGCCGCCCTTAAGGTGGAAGATGTCATCACTGTTTTGACGTTTCCGGAAGTAGGCCGTGAATTTTTCACAGCGGACACCGCCCGTGCAATACGTCAGGACTTTTTTCCCTTCAAACAGGTGCTCATTTTCATCGAGCCATTGTGGGAATTCCCGTGATGCGTCCACGTCGACTTTGACGGCATTTTTAAAATGCCCGAGATCGTATTCATAGTTGTTCCGGACATCCAAGATGACGACATCTTCATTTTGCATCATGTTTTTCCACTCAGCCGGTTCGAGATAGGCTGCATGTTCTTCCGGCACGTTGAATTCATCTTCAAAACGCCATGTCACGAGCTCACTCTTGTAACGGACAAAGATTTTTTTGAAGGCATGCTCGTCGACCTCATCGATTTTGAACTCGATGTCACTAAACCGTGGGTCCGCAAGCAAGTCTTGCATGTACTGTTCTGTCTGTTCGACCGTTCCGGACAACGTTCCGTTGATTCCTTCCGGTGCGATCAAGATTCTTCCTTTGATGCCGAGCTCTTTGCAATAGGCAAGATGCTCCTTTGTTACTTGTTCCGCATTGTCGATTGGAACATACTTATAAAATAATAGTACGCGATAAGGTTTCATAATCCTCATTGGCCCCCATGTCAGTTTTTTGCAGTAAAACGAACGTTGGCGAACGAAGCGTCATAGCTATTAGCTAGCTGGGAACGCCTGCAAAACGCACCCATTTAAGTATGATACCAACTTCGTTTGAATTGTACAATTGCTATGTTACGGATCACGATTACATAATGTCTCTCCCTTTCTGACGACGAAAGAGTTAAAATAGAAGATAGCAGTTTATTTTGTAAGGAGGATTTCGAATGCTCCAAACCGTCCGTCAGTGGATTGAACAGATGATTACGTTTCTTCAGGATCTTCCAGGCGGAGCTTCGACTGGATTAATTGCCCCGTTTCTTGAATCCTTGTTTCCATTCCTTCCGTTAGTCTTGATCATTTCTGCTAACGCAGCAACATATGGTTTTTGGATGGGTGTGTTAGTCTCGTGGGTCGGAAGTATGCTTGGTTCACTTGTCGTTTTCGCTTGTATTCGTTATTTATTTCGCCGCCCCGTCACACGGTGGCTTGAACAACATAAAGGCGCACAACAATGGATTGAACGTGTCCGGCATATGAGTCCGATTTCACTCGGGTTTTTCTTCTCACTCCCGTTCATGCCGGCATTCATCATTACATCCATTTCGGCGATGATTCAGCTGTCGCTTCGGACGTACTTGATTGCGGCCGGAGCCGGTCGATTGATTGTCGTCATCATCTTTTCCTTAATCGGTAAAGAATGGTCGACTTTTTTAGAACGACCGATTCGACTTGTTTTCCTGTTCCTGATTTTACTCGCCATCTGGGGAGTCAGCCGCGGAGTGGAAGAAATCATCAAACGGCGTGCCCTCGCCCGTCGTTCGAAAGTGCTCCGCGAAATTGAGCAAGACATCGAACACAATAACAAATAACTTACCCGCTAAAGCGACAGATCTCTTTTATCCTCAAAGAGATCTGTCGCTTTTAAGTGATTGAACGGTCAGGTTTTGCGTCCATTTAGACACAGGACTTTTGGATCATTTTCTCACACTATTATTATACTTGAATATCGTTCACATTTTGTCCAACATTGGAAACG
The DNA here is from genome assembly GCF_018618795.1 of Exiguobacterium sp. s192. Classification (NCBI taxonomy): domain Bacteria; kingdom Bacillati; phylum Bacillota; class Bacilli; order Caryophanales; genus Exiguobacterium; species Exiguobacterium sp. s192. The sequence goes on from NZ_JACSMS010000004.1 coordinate 63,006, forward strand.
CTTACATTAAATTGGTAAGACCAATATTAGTATAATTTCATGTTTTTCCTTCATTAAATTAGGATAGATTTTCCAACCGGACTGTCTCTATAATGAATTTAAATTCATTTTTAAAGGAGGCGTCCCTATGCACCAAGTATCGGAATCGACGAAGACGGAGACGACACGCTCCGCACAGACGATTGTCGAAAGTGCTTCATTTCGACAACTGATGCACGAAAAAAACAGCTTTATCATTCCTGCGATTCTGTTTTGTCTTGTCTTTTATTTTACCCTCCCTGTCATGACGAGCTATTTTACATTTTTAAATCAACCGCTGATCGGAGATATCACAGGTGCTTGGCTATTTGCTTTCCTTCAATTCATCATGACGTGGACGTTCTGTACCCTCTATAACAAAAAAGCCCGTTCGTTTGACCGATTGGTCGAACAGATCAAGGAGGAGTCCCGATGAATTATACAGCTGTCGCCCTGTTTTCGGCGATTGTCGGTTTGACACTCGTCATTACATATTTTGCCGCACGCAAAACCAAAACAGCCAATGACTTTTATACAGCGGACGGCGGACTGACCGGAGCCCAAAACGGAATGGCCATCGCTGGAGATTACATGTCGGCTGCTTCCTTTTTAGGAATTGCCGGTATGATCGCCTTAGCCGGTTTTGACGGATTTTTTTATTCGATTGGTTTCCTCGTCGCTTATCTCGTGGTGCTCTATCTCGTCGCTGAACCGTTGCGAAATTTAGGAAAATATACAATGGCGGATATGATCGCGGCCCGTTTCAACGCTTCCAAAGTCCGGGGTGTCGCCGCGATGAACTCGATCGTCATCTCGATTTTCTATATGATCGCCCAGCTCGTCGGAGCCGGTGCCTTGATTGAACTGTTGCTAGGTATCCCGTACACAACGAGTGTCATCATCGTCGGTATCCTGATGACGGTCTACGTCGTCTTTGGCGGTATGACCGCGACGTCGTGGGTGCAAATTATCAAGGCCGTGCTTTTGATGGCCGGAACAGCCGTCATCTCCTTTATGGTATTTGCGAAGTTTGATTTTTCAATCATGAAGATGTTTTCCGAAGTCAAACAAGCGACACCACTCGGCGATTCGTTCTTGAATCCAGGGAATAAGTTTAAGCTGCCGCTTGATACGATTTCGTTGAACTTGGCGCTTGTCCTCGGAACAGCCGGACTGCCGCATATCTTAATTCGTTTTTTCACCGTCAAGGATGCACCAACTGCCCGTAAATCCGTTGTGTATGCAACATGGATCATCGGTGCGTTTTATATCTTAACGATTTTCCTTGGTTTTGGAGCTGCCGCGTTTGTCGGTTCGGAAGATATCATTGCCGCAAACGCTGCCGGAAACATGGCAGCCCCTCTGCTTGCTCAAGCACTCGGCGGCGACTTACTCTTTGCCTTCGTAGCTGCCGTCGCCTTTGCGACGATCCTCGCCGTAGTTGCCGGACTGGTCCTGTCTGCCGCTTCCGCCTTTGCCCATGACTTCTACAGTCACATCTTACGTAAAGGACAAGCGACGGAAAAAGAACAAATGACGGCTGCTCGGCTGGCATCGATTGCCGTCGCGCTCGTTTCAATGGTCTTGGCACTGTTTGCCCAATCCATGAACGTCGCCTTCTTGGTGTCGCTTGCCTTTGCTGTTGCGGCAAGTGCCAATTTACCCGTCATTCTGCTTACGATTTTCTGGCGCCGTTTCAGTACTGGCGGAGCCGTCACCGGAATGATGGTCGGACTTTTTTCTTCTCTGATTCTCGTTGCGCTCAGTCCGAATATCTGGGCAGTCGACGGTTCAGCCTTGTTCGTCGGGGAAGCTCTATTCCCGCTGGCGAATCCAGGAATCGTCTCGATTCCACTTGGTTTTCTAGGTGCGATCATCGGGACGCTTGTTACAAAATCCGACGAGGTTGCCGGTAACTTCGAACGGATTCTCGTCAAAGCCAATACCGGCATCGATACAGCGACGGAAGTGGCTGCATCCAAAGAATAATCCCCTCGACGGCTCCTTCAACCCCCTTGAAGGAGCCGTTCCCTTTTACATTTTGCAGGTAGATTGCCATACTTACCGTATTATAGATCGTGAAAGGAATGGCATAGATGGACTTTTATTATTTTTTACCTCTCGGATTTTTCATTGGCATCATCTCTGGTTTTTTCGGAATCGGCGGCGGAATCATTCTGACTCCGTTATTGTTGATTCTCGGTTTTGCACCAAGTGTCGCCATCGCGACGAGTTTAATGCTGACATTGGGCTCAACGGTCTCCGGTACGCTGTCCCATCTCCGTTTAAAAAACGTCGTTTGGCGTGACAGTCTGGTAGTCGGTTTAGTCGGTATCATCGGCTCTACCATCGCTACTCCCATCGTTCTTCGATTGGAAGAAGTGAACGGGGCGCATATGGTCATCTCGATCGTCTACATCGGTCTGTTATTATACTTCGCCAATAAATTCTTGCGCCCCAAATCAACGACCGGTCCTCAGACAGGTTGGAAAAACCGCTATCTTGCCCTTGCTTTCATCGGCTTGTTCGCTGGTTTCATCTCGTCTTTACTCGGGGTCAGCGGTGGATTCATCATTACACCGTTACTGGTCGGGATTGCCGGTTATGAACTCAAACGTGCCGTCGGAACAAGTATCGCCTCTGCGTTATTGATTGTGTTATCCGGTCTCGTCAACTACACGGTCGCGAGTACCGATGTTGACCTCCTCGTCGGTATCATGCTGATCATCGGCGCCTTGCTCGGTGCGCCGATCGGTGCCAAACAGTTGGCCCATTTTGAGAGTGCCTTCGTCAAAAAATATTTGGGCATCTTCTATTTGACGGTTGCATTGAGTGTGCTTCTAGAAGTGCTTCATTTCAACGTTGCTTCCTTGATTGTGCTGATTGCCCTCAGCCTCGTCTTTTTATTGACCCTGGTCGTCTATGGTCGGAGACGTTCTGCGAAACGGTAACTTATTTTTCTTACGTGCAGCAGTCTGCACACAACATCAATTGCAAAAAAAAAACGAGGATGGCAGATTGTAAATCTGCCATCCTCGTTTCTCGTTTCATCTGATTTCATCATGCTACCCGTCGAATCGTTCCCGCCTCATATTGTTTCGTATGATCGATGACGATTTTCGACAGCAACAACATACCGATCAAGTTCGGTATCATCATCAGCCCATTCGCGATATCCGCAACCAGCCAAAGCGGCTCCAGATTCGCCACCGCACCGTAACATGCAGCAACCGCAAAAACGATCCGGTACGCTTCATTAAAACGTGTTGCACCACTTAAATACTCCAAACATTTTTCTCCGTAGACGTACCATCCGATAATCGTCGAATAGCCGAAGAAGAACACCGAAAAAGCAACAATCCAGGCTCCGCTTGATCCAAGGACACTTGTAAAGGCGGCTGAAGTCAATGCTGCGCCAGACAGCGACGCATCGTGGGCAACACCCGATAACTCCCCGCCCGTTGGATCCCAAAAACCGGTCGTCATCAACACGAGCGCCGTCATCGTACAAACGATGATGGTCACGATGAACGTACTGGTCATCGAAATCAACCCTTGTTCCGCCGGACGTTCACTTTTAGCCGAACCTGCAATCAAGGCAGCCGTTCCAAGCCCTGCTTCGTTCGTGAAGATTCCGCGCGCGACCCCAACTTGCATCGCAACCATGATCGAAATACCCGTGAACGCTCCCGCCGGCGCAAGCGGTTCAAACGCATATTGCACAATCAGTCCAAGTGCCGGTAACACTTGATCCGCCTGAATGACTAAAATCAAAAGTGCAGCACAAATGTAGAGCAGACTCATCAAGGGTACAAAAATCGTCGAGATCGAGCTGATCCGTTCCAATCCGCCTCGGATTGAAAAGTAGACCGCAATCGCCAAGAGGATCCCGAATGCAAGCAACGGAACGTGGAACGTCTGATTTAATACTGTCGACATCGCGTTGGCTTGAACCGTATTCCCGACACCAAACGACGCGATTAAACCGAAAATCGCAAAGGCAACCGCGAGTGGTTTAAATCCTTTTCCAAGCCCTTTTTCAATATAATACATTGGTCCACTGACTACTTCCCCGCGATCATTTCGTTCGCGGTAAAGAATCGCAAGTAAACTTTCGGCATATTTGGTCGCCATTCCAATCAATCCGATGATCCACATCCAAAAGACAGCACCCGGTCCACCCATCGTCAAAGCGACGGCAATACCCGCGATGTTGCCGTTTCCGATTGTCGCAGCAAGTGATGTCATCAGCATTTGAAAACTGCTGATTTCCCCTTTACCATGCTCGGATTTCGTCAATGCCAGACGAAACGCCTGTTTTAAGCGCCGAAATTGTAAGCCGCGTAAACGAATCGTAAAGTACAGTCCTGTCCCGACCAACAAGACCATGCTGGGAATTCCCCAGATCCATGAAGAAATTAGTTGTAACACATCCATATTCGTTGATCCTCTCTCTCTTTAACCTACACTCTGTCGCCCACCTTAGCACAAGTTTGTTTAATCTTACAATCCATTACGAAACTTTTTGTGATTTTACACAAACCAAGATATACTGAGAACATCAGCATGTTCAGAGAGAAAGAAGGAATGTCTTTATGTTAGAAGCGACCTACCATTCGCTCGATGATTTGGCGGAAGCCATCGGAATTGCCTTAAACGCACCGATCACGATTGAGGATCGAAATCATCGATTACTGGCTTACAGTACCCATACTGCCGATACGGACCCGGCCCGGATTGCAACCATCATCGGTCGACGGGTTCCGGAATCCGTCATCGATCAACTTTGGAAAGATGAAGTCATTCAAAATCTGGCTGCCCAAGATGAACCTCTCATCATTTCGGCTCGGACCGGTGTCGGTCTGAATGATCGGGTGGCAATCGCCATTAAACAAGATACGGAAATTCTCGGCTACATTTGGTCGATCGCCCGGACCACGCCTTTTTCAACAACGGAATTGGCAGATTTAAAAAAAGGTGCCCTGCTCGCCCAACGTCAGTTGCTCGCAATTGATATGCAAAAGAAACGGCAGGAAGAAAAATCGGAACAGTTCTTTTTTGAATTGCTTCATGAAGACATGCCCGAATCGGAAATCCTGAAGACCTTTTCGAAACTCCACTTGGCTCCACCCGGCATCAGTCGGTTGATGGTGATCCGCTTCTCGGAGGCCATCACACCCCGTCTTGCGGATCGGTTGCGTTACTTGCTGACGATTCAGCAAACCGTTCGTCCGCTCCTGTATGCGTATGATGAAACGGATTTTATTTTGTGGATCAGCACAAACGATCAAGATGCCCAACACGAACGGCTTCAATTTGATGCCTTCATCCAATCGTTTCGACAAATGCTCGCGGAGCGGTTCAATTATACGAACTTCATTTCTGCCAGCAGCGAAGTGTTCACCGGTGTCCAATCCATTCCGGACCGTTACGAAGAGACGGGAATCGTCTTACGGTTAAAGGATGCCTTTCCCTTTGAGCTGGACGCGGTGACCCGGTATGAACGGCTCGGGTTATTCCAACTGTTGCCGATCTTTTCCGAACGCTTGCGCCGACGGACCGTCCGGCTTGAAGAGATTGAGCGGTTGCGTGCGTACGACGGCAAACATGCTGCCTCCTTATGTGAAACGTTGGAATGGTTCCTTCACTATGACGGGAACGTCAAGCAGGTGGCTTCCCATCTGCACGTCCATCCGAATACAATCCTGTACCGGATGCGCCGGATCGAAGAAGAAGCCGGCATTCGGATGGAGTCACTCCCGGAACGTGCGCTCCTTTACTTGTATTTAAAAGCAGACCGTTATCCTTTGTGATTTTTCACAAAGGATTGTCTGTATTTTTGAAATCGCCGATAAAGTAGAACGCTTTCATTTCTCGTATACTGAAGGGGAAGTGAAACACTGTTTGTTTATTCGCGAAAGGGGATCGCATTTATGATCATCGGAGTATTAAAGGAAATTAAAAATAACGAAAACCGTGTTGCGTTAACGCCTGCTGGGGTAGCAGCCTTAACGGGTCAAGGACATACGGTCATCGTCGAAACAACTGCCGGTATGGGGAGTGGCTTTACGAACGAAGAATATACGCAGGCCGGTGCACAAATCATCGAAACAGCTGCTGAAGTTTGGGCAACCGCTGAGCTTGCACTTAAAGTAAAAGAACCGGTTGCTTCGGAATACCAATATTTCCGTCCGGAACTGACATTGTTCACGTACTTGCACCTCGCAGCAGAACCTGAGTTGACACGCGCACTCGTTGATTCAAACATTACAGCCATCGCTTACGAAACAGTTGAGAAAAACCGGACGTTACCACTCTTAACACCGATGAGTGAAGTGGCTGGTCGGATGGCGTCACAAATCGGAGCCCAGTTCCTGGAAAAACCGCATGGCGGCATGGGCATCCTGTTAGCAGGTGTTCCTGGTGTCCGTCGTGGTAAAGTCACGGTCATCGGTGGCGGTGTCGTCGGAACAAACGCTGCGAAGCTTGCGGTTGGTCTTGGTGCAGATGTCACCATCATCGATGTCAGTCCGGAACGTCTCCGTCAGCTCGATGACATTTTCGGGAATTCAATCAATACACTGATCTCAAATCCGTACACGATTGCGGAAGCAGTCGCTGAAAGTGACCTCGTCGTCGGTGCCGTCTTGATTCCGGGAGCAAAAGCGCCAAAACTCGTCACGGCTGAGATGGTCGAGCGGATGAAACCGGGCTCTGTCATCGTGGACGTTGCCATCGATCAAGGTGGTATCTTTGAAACCGTCGATCGGATTTCAACACATGATGATCCGACATATGAGAAATTCGGTGTCGTCCATTATGCTGTTGCCAACATGCCGGGTGCTGTTCCCCGCACATCGACACTCGCTTTGACGAATGCGACACTTCCTTATGTTCTGGAACTCGCAAACAAAGGCACACACCGCGCACTCGCTGAGAATCCGGCTCTTGAAAAAGGTCTGAATGTCGCGCAAGGGTTCGTCACGTACGAAGCTGTTGCACGCGACTTAGGTTACACGTATAAATCCGTTGAGGATGTTCTGCACTTGCACGCTTAATCGCATCATATGCAAATAAGAAACAGTCCGTTGCTTCGCGCAACGGACTGTTTCTTATGTCAGATATCCTATATGATTATGATGAAAAGATAACATGACATAAGGTGGACTAGATATGACACATACGTTACACGCACATTCAAACGACATCACGATTCCCTTTGCGGAACTTGATCTCTTAAATCACCTGACTTCTGAAAACGAGATGGACGGACTGCATGAAAAAATCCAATACCTCCAGAAGTTAGCACCGACCCATCCCCTTCTCGGCATCGCACATGCCTATACTTTGTTTCATGCGAAAGAATTTTCAGCGGCACGTCAACAAATCGAGCTAGCGCGAGACAAGACAGGAGATCATGTCCGGGCTCATCTGCTTCTCGGTTTGATGAGCGAAATGGAGCAATTTCAACATGAGGCAGAACAACATTTCTTGACTGCCCTCAAGCTTTTCCCGGGCGAACCGATCGTCCATCGTTACCTTGCCGTTCATTATTATGACCGTACATTTCATGGGGAGGCTGCGCATCACGCTCTCCAGTATTTGAAAAAGATCGGTCCTGACAGAGAAGGGACACTGATGATGGTCGATATGATGCAGTCGATGCCGGATCATGACGACTATGTCTTGGAATCGCTCTACGCAATACTGCTCGAAATCCCTGAGCATCGGCACGATATGGTGTTTCATGCCATTGCCGCTAATAACGCTGAAATGCGGTATGACGCCTTTTGTAAGACACTTGACGGTGAACCGGACGAAGCAACCACTGCGCGGCTCGATTCGCTTCTGTCTTTGATGGTCGAACATAGTATGTGGGCAGCCATCCATGATCAATCCGACGAACGGATGTACCGCAAGATTTTCACCGATATGTGCCGCGACTTGACGTTTCGTCATGCCGGACTGCGATCCGTTCCGTTGTATCTGTCCATCCGGTCGCGGTACTGGATGAATCGCCTGCAGCACCGCGGATGACTTAAAGCGCAAAGGCGACGAGGGCACCAATCGTCAATGGAATCAACAAGTTGTCGGTGTCCCGGTACGAAACGGCTTCAATCAACGTGGCGATATTGGCCAGTAAAAATCCGTAGCTGACGGCGAGCCAAGACGGTAATTCATAAAACAAAAATGTTACCGTCAGGACAAGGAACGAGGCGAGGAACATTGCGATGCTTCCCTCAAACGATCGCTTTATGTTTCCGCGGGTATAAAATGTTTTTCCAAAACGTTTCCCGACGAGAGCGGCCAATCCGTCTCCCCAGGCCAGAACCATGCTTCCCGCGACGAGAGCCATCGGTTCCTGTTCGAAAAATAACATGACTAATAAGGCCAAGGCGACTGGGTAATACACCGTCCCGTATGATACTCGCTCGACTTGATTCATCTGTCCGTCACCTCGTTTTAAGGTGATGAGATTCACAACCGTGAAGAACAGCAACGGGACGATTGCAATGTACCACTGATCGATCCAGGCAAGCGCCAGAAAGACCCAATGTCCGACCGCGATATGAATCCATTTCCGAACCGTTTCGGGTTGTGCCTGTATTTTCCGTCCTGTCCACTCCAATCCGGCTAAGACGATTCCGACGATGACGATTGTTCCAATTGCAGCAATCCACTCCATACGAATCCCCCTTTTTCTGATAGTTCCATTGTACTTCGTTCGATTGGCGTTTGCTCTTTCGAACCTCCATTTGTTAACATAAGGTCAAATGACGTTCTAGAGAGGAAGTATTCTGAATGTATGATGCTCAAGCAGTTCAAACGTTATCTGGCTGCCTGCTTCGTTTAAAAGAAGGCAAAGGAATCGGTACACTCGTTTCTGAAGAGGAAGCTGAGCTTCCAAAAGTAATGACACGTCTCAAACAGTTCGACCCAACAAAAAATGGGTTGTCCATTAATGAAATCGTCCATCTTGCCAATGCATTGATCGGGGAACATATGTCGGCAACGACGATTCAAAACTGGACGAAACGAGAAGTCCGAGACATCATTGGTGTCCCGCACCGTGGTAAAAAATATTCAATCAACCAAGCTGCCATCATCTACTTGCTCGATGATTTGAAGCACCTCTTTTCATTAGAAGAAACACGGGAGTTATTGACGATTGTCTTTAAAAACCCGAATATCGATGAGGATGACTTGATCAGTCCCCTCGATTTTTATCTTGTTTATACACAACATGCCGAAACCAGTGGTCCGATTGAATTGACGGAAAAACGTCTGAGACGCTCATTAGAACGCATCAACGCCTACCGCCCTGAAACGGTCCATGTCCTTCAGCTTTGTCTCTATGCACGCCGTATATCGCATCTGACGCACGAAGCGAAGCAACGCCTGCAACATGTCTTACACACTTAACAAAAAAAAAGATGTCCGCCCGATGAATCGGGGGACATCTTTTGGGTTAGACCGCTGTAAGCGATTTGTAGTTGACGTTATTCGTCAGACTTTTTAAGACAGAGAGCAATTCATACATCGACAGTTTATCCGCATCTTTGACAAGGCGGTACTCATCACCGTCCTGCAATAATTCTGCGACGACTTCGCCTGCTGAACTCCGAACTGAGAATTTTCCTTTTGTCAGGTCGAAGGAAATCGTATACGTGCCACGTTCATACACGTTATACTCACATTTCTTCGAGAAGAGTGAAAATTTCTCACGCATTTGACCTACTTCTTGACCATCGTGGTTCATCACGACCCATTTTTTACATGTCGGGATGAACTTACCAAACGCTACCCCTCTACCTTCACCATTCATTACTTGGACACGACCCGTTTCGTCGTGTTGAACTGCACCAATCATTTGGTGCGATTCATCATAAATCGCGGCATGACCTTGCGAAAAAACGCAACCCTGCACATAGACAACTTTGCGCAACAGAAATTCTCCTCTCACTGCTAAAAAGTGCTGGTATTTCGTCCCCAGTATATTTAGACATTCCTAATAATTTGATTTTCTTTATCTGACTGATATTTCGTTAACGAAAATGATTATTGCACCGTTTGAACAAATTGACAACCCCCTTTTGTCGACAATCATTCGACAACCTTAGCGAAAGCCAATCTCATGGGCAAATTCCAGTAATTCTTTTCGGTCAATCAATCGAATCCGGTTCGGTTCCGCCAACTGATAAGCGGCTTCCGTATAAGTCGAATTCGTAACGACCCATCCTTCATCCATGTCGTAAAACGGGACAGCCGCAGCCACTTGCTGCACGGCTTCCAAACCAACTGCTGAACTGTATCGTTTCGCTTGAATCGCAATCCTATACCCTTGTGCGTCTTCAATCAACAAATCTGCTCCGAAATCACGTGAGGCCGGTGTCAACTCGACACGATACCCGGCTGTTTCAAAAAGCTCGACCAACCATTCTTCAAACTCTCTGCCTTCCATCCGATCCAGTCGATTTTCAAGCGATGGTGTCAGGAAAGAAAGGATTAAAAAGAGTATACACCCTACTATACTGATAATCAAGATTAAAGGTTCCCATGAACTCGAAATAAAATAAGATCCAATTATTCCGATAAATGCGAATAGCAAGGCAATCAGCCTTCGTTTCGTCCGTTTCTGCATCGTCATTTTTACTCCTTTTTCGTATCGTTCGATTTTCGTTTCTTTTTCATCATACTAAAATTTATCGCTCCCTTGTTTCTCAAAGAGGAACGTCATGTCCAAGTGGAGAATAAAGACAAAGAGTACGTAGTGAACAGCACTACGCATCATTAACGGCAATTGGGTCGTTTTATTTCTTTTAAGGAGGCAGCTCATGGCAGAACATTCATCTCCTTCTTCAAGCAGAGTCATCCATGCAACGTTACGCGCTCTCGAAGAACCTGTCGTGTTGGTTGATCGACTAGGTATGATCGACTTTGCGAATCCTGCATTTCATAAACAGTTCCTGACAGCGTCAGCTGATGTTTCGCTTACTTCATTTTTTTCAATAGAAGAAACACTTTTCCCGCTCTCTCGTCAGGTCCGGATCGTCTCTCCCCCCTATGCGTTAACATTTTCACCGGTGGAGCAGACTGATTTTTATCTCGTGACCATCAAATCACTCGACTTAAGACAGCTGTTGAACTCAACGATTGATGCCGCTTTGCTTGTGACCGACTCGGATTTCTTCATCACCTCGATGAATGAAGCGGCGAGTACACTGTTCGGATTTGATTTGACGCATCCGCTCGATCACGTCACACCCATCGCATTGCATGATGCAGACGAATTTCAGCTTCGAAAACAGCACCTGGAGCAGTTGAATCTAAAAAATCTGGCGGATGAAGACATTCTTTTACTTCACGGTCGGGATACGGAAAACGAATGGACCTACCATCGAAAAGACGGCTCACGTTTTCAGGGACGTCTCTATATGACACGACTCGAAAGCGGCGGATTTTTCTTATTCATCACGGACATCAGTTCACAAAAACAAGTCGAAACGCATCTTGCCAAAAGTGAACGCCGTTTCCGGCTGATTGCCGAGTCCGTTCTTGAAGCGGTCATCTTCCATGATCAAGGTGTGATTCTCGATGCCAATCGTGCTGCTGAAATCATCTTTCGGACGAAACTCGAACTGATGAAAGGACATCAGATTCTCGATTTCATTCAACCTGAATTTCAAGAGTCTGTCATGCGACGCATCGCCGCCCACTATGAGGAACCGTATGAAGTCATCGGACAGCGGGCGGATGGAACATCTGTCGAAATTGAGGTTTTCCCGCGTGAAATCACCTACGATAAAACACGGATGCGTGTCGCTGTCGTTCGGGATATCAGTGAACGGAAAAAAATCGAAAAAATGTTGGAGCGTGAAAAAAATGCCATCATGCGTCAGCGGGACATCACCCAGTCCATTCTTCAAGCTTCCAATGAAGGCTTTTTACTGACGGAGGAAGACGGCAGCTTTATCTACATGAACGTCAAAGCGCGAAAATTACTGGATGTCCCGGGCATCGCCCCAAGTAAGATTCAGGAACGGATCAGCATGATCCCAAATCTGGATTTAGCAACCCGCTACGCCATGTTGCAGCAAGTTGAAGAGTTACTGGCCGGAAAACATTCCGAAATTTCTTTCCGGTTCATGTTACAGCAGCCGGATGAATCCAGTAATCATTACTTTGAATTTTATGCGACATCAATCAAAAAAGAACGCAGCCGCTTTTCCCGGCATGGTTTTTTGTTTGTCTTCCGTGACCGGACAGAGGAACAAAAAATGGATCAAGTCAAAGATGAACTTGTCAGCACCGTATCGCACGAATTACGCACACCACTTGCCTCGATTCTCGGCTTCATGGAACTGCTGCGCTACCGGCAACCGACACAGGAGAAAACGACACGATACATCCAAATCGTCCATGAGGAAGCCAAACGGCTGACGACACTGTTAGACGACTTTTTGGATATTCAACGGATGGAAGGCGGTAAACAAGATTACGTCTTCAAGCCGTTCTCCTTACGTCAACTTTTGCTCGAAACGATCGAGACGTTTGGCGAACATGCCGAAACCCATACGATTCAGGTTCATTTGGAGGATGACCCGATCATGATCTTTGCCGACGAAAACAAGATCAAACAAGTCATCATCAATCTGTTATCGAATGCCATCAAATATTCTCCTTCCTGTGACCACATCGATGTTCGCTTGAAGAAAACGGCGGATCAAGCCAGTTTGACCGTCATCGATTATGGACTCGGGATTCCACAAAATGCGTTTGATAAGCTCTTCACGAAATTTTACCGGGTCGATAACTCAGCCATCCGCAAGATAGGCGGCACAGGGCTGGGACTTGCCATCTGCAAGGAGATCATTGAATCCCACGGTGGTGCGATTTCCGTCGAATCGGAACTGAATCAAGGATCGACGTTCACGATCGTACTGGATCTCGATCCACGAAAGGAATTTGAGAAACTATGAAACGAACTTACTTGATGACCGGTTTCCCGGGTTTTTTGGCAACGAAGCTCGTCGAGCGACTCGCACTTGTACCGGAACAAATTGACTGCTTTTATCTGCTTTATCTTAAGCAGGAGCAGGCCGGCGCCGAGGATCAGAAAAATCATTTTTTGAAGACGACTGCCTTACAAGAAGAACAGTTGATTTTAATAGAAGGGGATATTACAAAAGAAGGACTCGGCTTATCGGAAGCAATGCAGCAAGAGCTTGCGTCCCGTGTCACCCACCTTTTTCATCTCGCCGCCCGTTATGATTTAGCGACTTCGTATGACCTGGCGTTTCGGATTAACGTCATCGGAACATCCAACGTGACACGACTGGCGCATACATGCGTCCATCTGGAACGATATGTTTACTTCAGCACGGCTTACGTGTCCGGCTTACGAACAGGGACGGTATCCGAACAGGAACTGCTTCATCACGCTGATTTTAAAAATGCGTATGAGGAAACCAAATATTTAGCGGAAGTCCGGTTCCGCGACGAAATCGGTACGCTTCCGTATACCATCATCCGTCCCGGTATCGTCGTCGGACATTCACAAACCGGCGAAACACCGAAATGGGACGGCGTCTACTTTATCTTGAACGCCCTTCGCCTGCTGGACACGTTTGCCCCCTTGCCGTACGCCGGTCGGGCAAACGCACTCGTCAATCTCGTTCCGTATGATTATGTCGTTGCGGCGACTACTTACTTGAGTCATGCGCCAGCCGGAATCCGGACGACCTATCATTTGACGGATCCCTTCCCGCACGGCGCACGGGCGATTTACGAAATGCTGCATGTCGTCTATTACGGTTCCTATCCCCGCGGGGTCGTCCCGTTTCGTCTCGTCACATCGCTATTGACGCCGCGTGTTGCCAAACGATTACAGATGCAGCGCCAGACGCTCGATTACTTCGTTCACCCGGTCCGTTATGATACGAGCAACACATTACGTGACCTCGACGGGACAGGCATCATCTGCCCTGATTTGGCAGAACTGATTCCCCGCCTCGTCACCTATTACAAAACAAAACATTCACAGATTGGAGAACCCTTATGAACGTTTTAATCACCGGGATGAACGGAACGGTCGCTCCTGTCCTTGCAGACGTCTTCCGTTCCCACCATTACGACATCACCGCCTGGGACCGGTCCGTCGTCTCAACGACTGACCCTGCTATCATGGAAGCGTTCATCGATCGGGTCCAACCCGACCTGTTGCTCCATATCGGGATGGGTCCGGCCGAATTCGCCGAAACGCTTGCGCGGCTGTCGTTTGAACGAAACATTCCGTTTCTGTTTACAAGTACTGCTTCCGTCTATGCCGACGACCAAATAGGACCGCATGATCCTACCGTCGCACCGGCAGCAACGGATGAATACGGCGCATACAAACGAACGTGCGAACGTCTGATTCAAGCGGTCAACCCCGATGCGTACATCGTCCGGATCGGTTGGCAGATCGGACAAGCAGCCGGATCCAATAATATGATTGATTATCTGGAACGCCACGCGGTCACCGGTCCGATTCCTGCCAGCACACAGTGGTATCCTTCCTGCGCCTTTTTAGAAGATACGGCACAGACGCTGTACACGATTGTTACGACGTATACGCCCGGTCTTTATCTGGCGAACGGGAATTCCAATCATTCGTTTTTTGAGATCGTGACAGCCTTGAACACTCTGCACGGTGCAAAGTGGCAGATTCTAGAGGACAACCGCATGACACGCGATGACCGGATGACGGACGCACGCGTCGCCATCCGACCGATTTCAGAACGCCTGTCCTTCGTCCATTAAAAAAGTGTCCTCCGTCCCAATCAATACGGGCGGAAGGACACTTTTTTTGACTGTTATAGAAACTCAACCAATCAACATGTTTTCTTTTGGATAACGAATCGTCCGGTCGTGTTGCATCGCAAAGGTGAAGAGAATCGTCAAGGACCCGACCCGTCCAACCAACATCATGAACATGATCAAGGATTTTCCGAAATCATTTAATTCTGCTGTGACATTCAAGGACAATCCAACTGTTCCGAACGCTGAAACCGTTTCGAAAAACAATCCGATGAACGGCACGTTTGGTTGCGATAAAGCAAGCAGCGTCGTGATCAAGGCGATGAACAACAGACTGAACACGGCAATCGCATAAGCTTTTTGAATCGCTTGTGGCCGAACGGTCCGACGCATCAACACCGTTTCCCGTTGCCCCCGCAAATAGGTCCAGACATTCTTTAGAATGACGGCAGCCGTCGTGACCTTAATCCCCGACCCCGTTGAGGCCGAACCTGCCCCAATGTACATCAGGACCATCATGAGCCCGATCGAGAGCGGCACCATCGTCGTCAGATCAATCGTCTGAAAACCTGCCGTCCGTGTCGTGACGACTTGGAAGAATACAATATGGAGCGCCTCAAAAAACGAATACTCTTTGAGTGAACCGAGATTCGATACCCATTCGTAGATCATCATTGCAATGACCCCAAGACCATTGATGACGAGCAGCGACATGACCATTAATTTCGAATGGAGCGAAATTTTTTTCCAACTGCGCTTCGCTGATAAGTCGGCGATGACTGTAAACCCAAGTCCACCAATCATCAATAACGCGGCAATCGTCAGGATAAAGGTCGTATCCTGCTGGAAACCGATCAAGTTGTCGCCCCATAACGCAAAGCCGGCATTGTTGAAGGCCGAAATGGCGTGGAACAATCCATAGTACAACGATTTCCCGAATGTGTACTTATACTGAATAAACAAGTCGAGCGCAATCAGGACCATACCGATCAATTCGACGACGACGGTCGTGACGATGATATTCCGCACCAGACGAATCGTTCCGCCCGGACTGTCGAGATTAAACATCTCTTGAATGATGATCCGTTGACGAATCCCGATTTTCCGACCGGTTACACTCAATAAGACAAGCGCAATCGTCATGAAGCCAAGTCCGCCGACCTGAATCAACAGCATTAAAATGATTTGCCCGAACAGATTGTAGGCTTCCGCGATATTGATCGGCGATAATCCGGTTACGGTACCGGCAGACGTCGCAACAAACAAACAATCAATAAAGGAAACATCTTGTCCTGCTTGCTGTGAGACCGGCAACCAGAGTAAAAATCCCCCTAACAGAATGGTCAGGGTAAACCCCATCGCAATGAACCGGGCCGGCTTATCAAATTGATGATAAATCAGTTCCCCGAGCCGTCCAAACTTGGCCAATCGCGAACGTCTTTTATGTGAAAACATGTTCGTACTCCTCCTATGTGAAATGACCCAATTGCATCTATCATACTCTCTCCAAAACATTAGTTCTATCTAATTGTACAATCTGCTAAACCTTTTCGTTTTTTTTTGGTAAAATAGATAAAAGTCGACGTTTAATCATAAAAGGAGGTTGAGGGAAACAGTGGACCCTAGGACGGCTGAACATTCGATTGAAGATGTCTCGCGAAGGCTGGAACGCCAATCACAATGGATGCCCGCACAGTTGTATTATCAGTTCGAGGAGTTATTATCACTACATGTGGATCAATCAATTCTGAATGAATTGTATATTGCATTAAAAAAATACGATGTATTAACCGATATAGAGCGTGACGAACGAAACGAAAGCATTCAATTGCTTATCGACGAAAACGGCGCTTGATACTCGGTTTTTGGATTTCCGAGCAGAAGACGCCTCTTCTGCTCTTTTTATTTTTCGTTCACGATCAGACAACATGGGGAAAGGTGGCACAAACAAATGGATATCGTGTCGATTATTGGTATTATACTAGGCCTCATCACCCTAGTCGGAGGAATGATTTTAAAAGGGGCTTCGCCGGTCGCCCTCTTGAACCCGGCGGCACTTGTCATCATCTTTGCCGGAACGATTGCGGCCATCATGATCTCATTTCCGAAAGAGCGACTCAAAATCGTTCCCGCTTTATTTAAGGTCATCTTCTTTGAGCAAAAACTGATGACGAAACAAACGCTGTTGCAACAGTTTTTAACACTTTCGACACAAGCTCGAAAAGAAGGATTGTTATCACTCGAAACAGCACTCGAAGAAGTGGATAATGCCTTCATGCGCCGTGGTGTCATGATGGTCATCGACGGACAACCGTCTGAATATGTCGAAGATGTCATGACCCGCGATCTCGAAAACATGACGGAACGGCATCATGCCAACGCCAACATCTTTACGCAAGCTGGTACATATGCACCGACTCTTGGTGTACTCGGAGCCGTCATCGGACTCGTCGCTGCCTTGTCCGATCTGTCGGATATCGAAAAATTGGGCCATGCGATTTCCGGTGCGTTCATCGCAACCCTGTTCGGGATTTTCACGGGATATGTCCTCTGGTTCCCGTTCGCTACCAAACTCAAGCAAAAATCAGCCAATGAAATCCAACTGTATGAAATGATGATCGAAGGGATTTTATCGATTCAGAATGGAGAGTCCCCTAAAAATCTGGAGGATAAGCTACTTGTGTATCTGACACCGAAGGAGCGTGCGACGTATGAAACGGAAAAAGAAGCCGCATGACGAACATATCTCCGAAGGTTGGCTGATTCCTTATGCCGATCTTCTGACGTTGTTGCTTGCCTTGTTCATCGTTCTGTTCGCTTCGAGTAATGTCGATGCCGTCAAGCTTAAAGCGATGTCCCAATCGTTCAGTTCCGTCTTTAACGGCGGTTCCGGGATGATCACGAACAGTTCGTTGTCGACCTCACAGGAAGAAGAGGACTCCAAAAAGACGGATGCCCGGACAAAGGCGCAAAGTTATGAAATCGCCGAACTTGAAAAAATCAAGGAAGAAGCAAATGACTACATCAAACAACAGAAGCTCGAAAAAGACATCAAAGTCGAAGTGACGAATGAAGGACTGGTCTTTACAATCCGTGACCGTGCGCTCTTCTCCCCTGCCCAGGCCGAAGTGCGTGGCAATGCCGTTCAGATTGCCCAGGGGATGAGTAATTTACTCGTCAAAGCCGGTCAGCGTCAGATTCAGGTGTCCGGTCATACGGACAATATTCCGATCAACACGGCACAATATCCGTCCAACTGGGAGCTGAGCACCGAGCGGGCAATCAGCTTCATGCGGGCGCTCCAACGTAATCCGCAGCTTGCTCCTAAACGGTTTACCGTCAGTGGATACGGTGAATATCAACCGATCGCTTCCAACCAGACGGAAAGCGGTCGGAGTCAAAACCGCCGTGTCGAAGTATTGATTCGTCCGTTGATTGATATTAAAGCACAAAATGTTCTCGACGAGACGAAAGTCACGCCATCATAAAAGAAACGCAAACAGGTCCATCCTCGACTATTCCGGGATGGACCTGTTTGCTGTTTTAATAATACGGACGAATCATCAAGTAGACGATGACACCCGTAAGACTGACGTACAACCAAAGCGGCATCGTAAACCGTGTCCACTTCTTATGTTTTTCGAAATTTTGATTTAACGCATGGGCAAGCGACATCAGAACCAATGGGACGATGACTGCCGCTAAGATGATGTGTGAAATCAAAATAAAGAAGTACAACGGACGGACAACCCCTTCTCCTCCGAACTTCGTTGACTCACTGACCGCGTGATAAGTGACGTACGAAATCAGGAACAGCGTCGTCGTCGTCATCGCACCACCGATAAAACGACGGTGGTTGATACGATTTCCACGGCGGATCGAAATCCAGGCTCCGAGTAATAACATGAATGTGAAGCTGTTAAAAATCGCATTCAAGAACGGAAGGATCGTCCAGTCAAACCCGTCACCGACTTGTAACGGCGGCGCAAAAAATAACAGTGCGACCAACAAATTGATAACGAGCGTCAGGATAATGACGAGTGGAACAAAATTACGTTTTTTTGCGGATTGTTGCATGAATTATTCTCCTTGTTTCCAATCAAAGTATCGTTTTAACCATTTTGGTAATGGACCATCAAACAACCGTTCACGCCAGTACAGATCGGCTGCACGCTGGACGGCTGCTCCTCGGATTGGATACGGATGGACGACACGCGACAGTTGACCAACCTTATCTTTACGGGCCATCGCATAGACGACTTCCTGCATCCATTCGCCCGCCTGTTCGCCAATCGCGTGGGCACCAATCAATTTCCCCCGCTTATCCGCAATCAGTTTGACACGCCCTTCCGTCCGACCGTTAATGACAAAACGATCGACTTCATCGAGTCCTGTTTCGTAGACTTTGATGTCGTCATACTTTTGACGCGCCTCTGCTTCCGTCAATCCGAGATGGAAGAGCTCGGGCGTCGTGAATGTCACCCATGGCACCGCACGGTAATCCGGTTTTGTCCGTAAACCGAACAAGGCATTCGTGACGACCGTTTTTCCTTCAAGACCCGCAACGTGCGTGAACGGTAACGATTGAATCGTGTCACCGACGGCAAAGATGTGACGTTGGTTCGTCCGAAGCGACGCATCAACTTGAACATATCCTTTTTCGACTTGAACACCGGCCCGGTCAAGACGCAATGCTTCGATCCGTGGTTTCCGTCCAACTGCGACGAGTACCGCATCCGTCTCGATGACACGTGATTCGTCTCCCGTTTTGACCGTCACTTCAATCCCGTTCGCCGCTTTCCGGACACTCGTGACCGTCGTGGCGAGATGCAGCGTCAACTCTTGTTCGATTTGGCGTTGCAACACGGTGACCATGCTTCTGTCTTCCTTCGGCATCAAGGAATCTGCGCCTTCGATGACCGTCACCTCGGTTCCGAGATGCGCATAAGCTTGTGAAAGTTCGAGTCCGATTGCTCCGCCGCCAATGACGAGTAATCGTTCAGGACGTTCGGTCTGTTCAAAAATCGTCTCATTGGTTAAATAAGAAATCGTATCCAGTCCGTCGATTGGTGGGACGATCGGCTGTGACCCGGTCGAAATGACGAATTTTTCACCAACAACCAGTTGTCCCGCCACTTCAACTTCATTGGCACTTAAGAAACTCGCTTCCCCGATATAAACATCTACACCCAGATCTTCAAAACGTTTTGTCCCGTCATGCGATTGGATGATGTTACGTGCCCGATCGACACTTGCTTTCGTCTTCGCATAAACGGCGTCCCCGTTCAGTGTGATGTTATATTTAGCTGCCGTCTGCTTCATGACATGGACATCATGGGCGGCTTCGATCAACGCTTTCGAAGGTACACATCCGTAATGCAGGCAGTCTCCCCCTAAATGCGTATGCCGTTCAATCAATGCAACGTGGGCACCGAGACTTGCTGCACCCGCAGCAATCGTCATTCCGGCTGCGCCCCCGCCGATTACGACCAACTGATAACTTTTCATCGGGAAACCTCCTTATATCGTGTTGCAATCTCTTCCATCCGTTTCCGGTTGACACCCCAGTCCGAATATCCGACGCGTGAAGCCGAGCGGAAATGGACGAGCTGAGCCGATGGATCAAAATAAAATTCGACATCATCTTTGAAACGTAGAAGTTTGCTTGAGAACACCGCATGAATGTACTGGGCATCTTCTTTCACGACGTCCACCCGGTCCAAACTTTGGAGAATCCGCATGATTTGAAACTTTGATTCTGTCAGATTGCCTTTAAACGGTAAAGGTGCCATTTTCAACGCTTCTTTGTCCGTTTGTGTCGATACCGCATTCGGTTTCCCGGTCAGCGGACTTAATGTTCCGTTCGATACGCCAAGTGCCATGACTGATTCCTCCATTCGTTTCGTCTTACAGTAAATCTCTATTCCCATTTTACTTTACCAGTTCGGTTTCGAAAGCGCTTCTCATTTGACTTTTTCGTTATGCTTTTGTGACCGGCAGGAGAATCGTCGCGATGGCGCCCCCTTCCGGCTGGTTATCGATGAACAGTTTTCCTTCATGCGCTTCGACGAGTTCGCGGCAGATGGCCAGTCCGAGCCCCGTTCCACCTTTCCCTTTCTGGACCTGATAAAACTTCTCCGTTACGTGACGGAGGTGATTTTTCGGAATCCCGGGTCCTTCATCGCTGAAGGACAGGAACAAGACCCGTTCCGAACGGACCAGACGGATCGTGATTTCGCCGCCTGTCGGTGAAAATCGAATCGCATTATCGAGCAGGTTCAGGAAAACTTGTTTCAATCGATTCTCGTCGTATAGACCAATCACCTGTGCCGGCAGTTTCCGGACGATCCGGATGTCTTTCTCCTCCAGTTTTTGACGCAGCTGTGCCGTCACCGCCTCAATGATTTCCGTGAGGTTGACTTCTTGACGGTATAAAACGAGGCGGCTCGTTTCAAGCTTGGAAAAGTCCAGCAGTTGTTCGACCAGTGAAATCAACCGTTCCGTTTCCGAATGGATGATTCCCATGCCAAGCGAGGCTTCTTCCGGCAAGCGTTCCGGTTCTGCCAGTAAGGTTTCGCTCCAGCCTTTGATTGAGGTCAGCGGCGTTCGCAGTTCATGCGAGATCCCCGAGATGAACTCGTCTTTCAGTGTTTCCTGTTGTTTGATCTGTTGTCCCATATAGTTGATCGTCCGGGCCAACTCGCCTAATTCAAATGTATATTCCTCATTCACTTTGACATCATAATGTTGTTTCGCAATCTGATCGGACGCACCGATGACTTCCTGGATCGGACGGACGATGGATGAGACGAGGCGTGACGAATAAATGTAAGCCAGTCCCCAAATCATGATCCCTAAGACAAGAATCGCCAAACAGATCTCGACAACCCGCTGATCAATTTTGGCGAGTGAGGTCGTATACCGAAGAGCTCCTGTCGTTTGACCAAACGATACGACCGGTTCCGTCACTTCCAACAAATGTTCGTCCGTACTCGGGTCGTCATACCGTTTCGTAATGGTGTCGCCTGCCAACAGACGGGTTGCTTCCTCTTTTGTCAGGTTCCGCTTGGATACGAAGCCGGTCGACGAGTAACGGGGGACTCCCTTGACGTCCAACACTTCGATTTCAGCGTCCGTATACGCATACGAATCGAGGACTTCATGAATCGTCGCCTCAGAATCCTGAAAATCATACGCCAGTCCGCTGTTGGCGAATAAAACGGCGCTGGCATTGGCGTGCCGTTTCAGGACATCCGTTGCCGTCACATAATAATAGTTGTACGTCACGAACGATAAGATGCCGATGACAAGTAACACCGTCACGGTAATGATCGTCATGAAACGCATCAGAATCTGTCGTTTCATTTTTCGTTACGCCATTTGTATCCATGACCCCATAACGTTTCAATGAACTCGGGTTCGGCTGGATTTTCTTCAATCTTTTGACGCAGGCGACGGATGTTGACATCGACCGTCTTGCGATCGCCAAAGTAATTTTCGCCCCAGACGGCATCCAACAGTTCATCACGCGACATGACTTGATCTTCGTTTTTGATGAAGTGACACAATAAATCGTATTCGGTCGGTGTCACTTCCACATCCACACCTGCTTTTTGGACACGTTTCGCCCCAAGATCGATTCGAAACGGTCCGGACAGCAATTCACGCGGTTGTTTACGGCGACGTAACGTCTCGACGCGACGAAGTAACGATTGAATCCGTGCGAGCAGCTCCGCGGGGCTGAACGGCTTCGCGATGTAATCATCGGCTCCGACACTTAAGCCCATGACTTTATCTTCTTCACGCGTCCGTGCCGTCAACATGATGATGCCGACGACTTCATCTTTAGAGCGGGCTTGTTCGCAAACGGCAAATCCATCGACTTCCGGCATCATGATATCGAGCAACAAAATATCAAACGTCTGCTGCTCAAACTGGTCCAATGCCTCCCGTCCGTTTTCTGCTTCAATTACTTCATATCCCGCTCGCTTTAAATTAATGACGATGAAACTGCGAATCGCATGTTCATCCTCAGCCACTAATATTTTCGTCATCTTGATTTCCTCCTGCTTTCGCTTTATTCCACAAGGGCTACGTTTGCTGCATATTCGTCATACGATTGATTGGCATCGATGACGTAGACATAATCAATGCCTTCTTTGATTTTTTTCTTTTGTTGGCTGGCGATATACTGATTTTTCGGAATGATTTCGAGTTCAAAATCAATCATGCCGGTTTCCCGATTGATGAAACGGACCCGGTTATCTTTTTTCTCGATTGTTTCGCGTGTGGCCCAGTTCGCCGGGAAACGCATGACGAAGTTATACTCAAGATCGATGTATTGTTCTTCCCGCAATTCAAATCCGCTTTCGAGAAACGGTTGCACATTGGCGCCGTTCCAGGCATAGTACGCCGTGATACGCGGTTTGTCTTCCGCAGTGCGTCCGACACTTCCTTCCGGTGTGTACTGATGGGCGAATTCAACGACTCCATCTTGATCCACATCTTTCGGGAAGGTGTACATCGGCTCAATGATTTCTGTGATTTGATCAAAATTCACTTGATTGAGCTTGGCTTGATCAAGCTGAACGAGCATTAAATGCATCGCCGCTTCACGCGTAAAGGACACGAGCAGTCCTTTTTCCTTTGCTGCATTGATGATGTCGACCTCAAATAAATCATGATCGGCAAACAGATCACCTTCCCGCATCGGCAGGGATATGGCTTGACGGACGGAAGGAGTCAACGCTTCCTCGTAATAAACCAGCTCTGTCGGTTGACCGGTTTTCAGCAACAGCATGTCTTGGCGTTTGTCTTGATTCAAGTCGGCGATCGTCAATCGATCGTATGTATCGACTTCCGTGACACGCATCGAAGACTTCAGCAGATCCTGCAAGACATAGACGGTATTTTTCTCAAGACTCGTGATGCCGATGACCAACTGATTCAGGGTTTTTGATGGATTGGCAAGGACGTGGAGTTGATCAATCGAACGACCTGCCGCAATCGGCTGACTGACACGCAACACCCACTTCTTTTTCATCCGCTCGTGGACCAACAGGTGGATTTGGAACGTTCCGTCCTGATTGATCCGGTAAAACGTAACCGCTTCTTCCTGACCGTCCCGATCCAAATCAATCAGTTCATACAGTTTGGAAAATGATTGATTGCGGGGCGCCACGATTTCGGCCTGTGCCGGTAAATCGGCATCAATTCTTGTTTTTAACGACTTTTCCCATTCCGGTAAAGCCGGATGTTCCAATAACGAGGCAGGGTGCGGGAATGTGAGACCACATCCTGCTAAATATAGGGTCGATAAGAAAATAACAAAATATTTCATCAGACGAATATCCTTTCCGTACATACTCTCTTCAAACTTTATCACACTCTTTCGAGAGAGAGTAATTGTGGAAGAGGAGTCAACTTGTTAAGATGTAACAGATATTCGAAAGGAGTTTACACTTATGGCTTATGAAATGATCGTACTTGATCTGGATGATACATTATTGACGAGTGATCACACGATTTCTCCAAAAACGAAACAAGCATTACTCGATGCACAGCGTCGTGGAAAAAAGGTTGTCTTGGCAAGCGGACGTCCGACTTACGCCATGATCGATCTTGCGAAAGAACTCGAACTCGCCCGCTACGGCAGTTACATCTTAAGTTTTAACGGAGCTTCCATCATCGACTGCAAGACCGATGAAGCACTCTTCTCCAGTACCCTTCTTCCGGAGACTGTCCATCGTCTCTATGATTTAAGTCAACGGGAAAACATTGACATCCATACGTACGTCGGACACGAAATCTATACCCAACACCCTAATCCATACACGACGACCGAAGGGGAATTGACAGGAATGGACGTCGTCACTGTACCCGATTTTAAAGCAGCCATCACAGCACCTGTCGTGAAATGTTTGATGCTCGCAGAAGAAAACCGGTTGGCGGAAGTCGAACAAAAACTGCAACTCGAATTGGCCGGTGAACTCGCCGTCGCCCGTTCCAAACCATTTTTCTTGGAATTCACAGAGGCCGGTGTCACAAAAGGAACCAGTCTCGAATGGCTTGCCAACCGCCTCGGCATTAAGCGCGCCGACGTCATCGCGTGTGGCGACGGCAACAACGATTTATCGATGATCGAATGGGCCGGACTCGGTGTCGCCATGGCGAATGCCGCCGATACCGTTAAAGAAAAAGCCCAGTACATGACCGCCTCGAATGACGAAGACGGCATTGCCCTCGTCGTTGAAAAATTCATGATGGACTAACAATTTCGACAAAAAAGCATTCGATTCCGGTGTCCTCGGAGTCGAATGCTTTTTGTTGTGTTAAGACATACACCAGTCAATCGTCGGGCGACCTTGTTGATTCAACCACTCATTGGCTTGCGAGTACGGACGGCTGCCAAAAAAGCCGCGACTGGCCGAAAGCGGACTGGGATGAACCGATTCCAAGACCAGATGACGCGTCGTATCAATCAAACTTTTTTTACTTTTCGCATGGTTCCCCCACAGAATGAAGACAATCGGTTGCTCCTGTTGTCCCAATACTTCAATCACACGATCCGTAAACGATTCCCAGCCTTTTTTCGCATGCGAGCCGGCTTTTCCGGCTTCGACCGTCAAAGACGTGTTCAGCAAAAAGACCCCTTGCTTGGACCATGCCTCGAGATTGCCCGTCGTCGGCGTCGGACAATCGAGATCGGTGACGAGTTCCTTGTACATATTCCGCAAAGAAGGCGGAATCGCGACACCGTCATTGACAGAAAAACTTAATCCGTTGGCTTGATTCGGTCCGTGATACGGATCCTGACCTAAAATGACACACCGGACATCAGCTGGTGCCACAGCATCAAAGGCATGAAAGATTTGATCTTTTGGCGGATACACGGTTGTTTCCCGGTAAGCCGTTTTAACGAAATCCCATAAACAGATAAAATATTCTTTTTCTTTCTCTTCTTTTAAGATTTCCTGCCAGGCTGAATGCATACGGCTCGCTCCTTTTTCAGTCTCAAGCCCCTGTTCGTTCGGCTTGATTCTGCTATGATGAGTAATGAGGTGGAATAAACATGATTCAAACAACACAGTTATTTGGTTTGCCTTTTGTCAACGCAACACCATCGACATGGTATACCCATATTAAAACGATTTTACACAATAACGAAAAAGCCTTTCTCGTCACGGCTAATCCCGAACTGGTCCTCCGTTCGTTGCGCGATCCCGCTTACAATCATATCTTACAACAAGCGACATACATTACACCCGACGGAATCGGCGTGACGGCCGCCAGTAAACGGATGGGCGAACCCTTAACGGCGACCTTGCCCGGCATCGAGACGGCACGTGAACTTCTTCGGACGGCAGATGCCTTGAAAAAACGTGTTTTTTTACTCGGTGGTCGACCGGAGGTCATGAAAGCTTTACTTAAACAGCTGTCCATCCGTTTTCCCGATATCCAGTTCGTCGGTACGTTTCATGGATTTGGGAAAGAAGAGGAAGCCGCCGCCGCCATCCGCTCGGCTGATGCCGACTTGATCCTCGTCGCGCTGGGGGCACCCAAACAGGAGCAGTGGATTGCTTCCGTCTATGATCAACTGGATCACGGCATCTTCATCGGTGTCGGCGGTGCTTTTGATGTCTGGTCCGGTCACAGCAAACGGGCACCCAAACTGTTTCGTAAACTCAAGCTCGAGTGGCTGTACCGGATTTCCAGCCATCCGCGTGGATTCGAGAAATTAAAGGATCTGTTGCTGTTCGTGTTACTCGTCTTACGTAAAAAATCACGTCTGTAAACACAAAATACCCGCTGTCCGTTTGAAGGGACAGCGGGTATTTTTGTTTCTTATGCGTTGACTGTTGAGAATGAACGACCGAGTTCTGTTGCTTTAACGATCGCTTCTTCTTTGATTTCTTCTGCTTTTTCAGGGTTCATTGCCATACCTTCGATGAACAATGCGTTGTAGTCTGTTACACCTGTGAAAGCAAGTGCTTGACGGAGGTAGTCATCTCCGAAGTTGAGTCCTGAACCAGTGTAGACACCGCCTGTTGCTTGGATGTGGAGTGCTTTTTTGCCTTCCATCAATCCTTTAGGACCTTCTGCAGTGTAAGCAAACGTTTTACCTGCAAGAAGAACGCTGTCGATGTACATTTTGAGACGTGCTGGGAATGAGAAGTTCCACATTGGCGTCACGAATACATATTCGTCCGCTTCCATGAACTGCTCAAGGTGCTTCGTCATCGTACCGACTTTTGCGATTTCAACTTCTGTGAGCGCTTCGCCTGTTGCGAATTTTCCCCATGCGCTTAATACGTCTGTATCGATTTCTTGAACATCTTCGTTGTATAGGTCAAGAACTTCCACTTCAGCGTTCGGGTTAGCTGCTTTGTAGCTTTCGAGGAAAGCTGCACCAGCTTGAAGGCTGAATGAGTGTTCCGTTGATTTCGGGTTTACAGTTACATAAAGTAATTTAGTCATTTTTATTTCTCCCTTTTATCTAAAGTAATTTCTGTAAGTAAATATACCAACACCGTTTTCTTTTGTCAATTAGTTTGATTTCGAAGAATTCAGCAAAAAAAGCTTAATCATGACGATTAAGCTTTTTTTGAATGCGTATAATGATCTGCTTTATGACCAATCCGTTTCAATTGGTCAATCAACTGTTCTTTTTCTTCAATTGAAAGATCGCTGAATAAGTCCGTTAAAAATGCTTCGTGTTTCGGGAAAGTTTCTTCCATCAACGTCCGACCGGCTTCGGTTAATGTCCCGAATGTCACACGGCGATCTGTCGGGCACGATCGTCGGGCAAGAAGTCCACGGTTTTCCAATTTATCGACGACATACGTCACACTGCCGCTTGTCAGTAAAATCTTATCACCGATTTGTTGAAGCGGTGTGTCTCCTTTGTGGTACAACAACTCAAGTACACCAAATTCCGATAAATTCAATTGATGTGTCTTGATGTCCACCTTTACTTGTTCCGTTACCGCATGCATTGTACGAGATAGAACAACGAGCATTTTTAATGCCAGCTTCGAGTCTGTCGATTCCATTTTACGTTCGCCCCTCTTTATCTTCATTCGAAACAATCATAGACCTCTTTTTTCCATTGGTCAATTCCAGCTCGGATTTCTACCCTTTCGACAGACGCCCCACATTTCCCTTGCCGTGAAACGCGTTCCACAGATTATGGTCTTGATATACACTACAAGGGAGGCTTTCATCATGTCATTGCAAACAATCTTACAACGGCTTTTCCAAAAAAATGTGGCATTTGAATTAGCGATTGAACAACTGTATACACCAACCGGCTACTACCTGTGTAAACATACGCTGGTCGCCCAGTACAAAGAGTTGACGCCGGCTCATCAGGTCGAACTGTTGCAAAAAATTTCCGAACAGATTGAGCGCTCGACCTGGATCGAAGGATCGATTACGAAACAAGACTGGATCCATCTCCACCAGCAACTATCCAACAACCGATAGGAGGAACCTTTGATGACCAACATTCGTGACTTGGCACGTGAAGCAGATGTTTCAGTGACGACGGTCTCGCGTGTCCTTAACCATCATCCGTATGTGGCGGACGATAAACGAAAAGCCGTCCAAGATGCCATCCGCAAACTGGGTTACATCCGGAACCAGACAGCCGTCCAGTTATCCACCGGACAGACCAAGACGATTGGTGTCATGCTCCCTTATGTCGACCATCCGTATCACGCCGCCATCCTCCAAGGAATCGCCCGATGTGCTTTCGAAGAGGACTACCGGTTTTTGACCTGGCAGACGAACTATGTCAAGTCACACGAACAAACCGTTCTGCAAGCGCTCGCCCAACGTGAAGTCGATGGACTGATCATCGTCTCCCACAGTCTTGCCGTCGAGGACATTCTAAACTATGAACAATACGGACCGATTGTTTTTTGTGAACACCATCCAGATGTCTCTGCTGTCTATATCGATCACTATACAGCGTTCCAAAAAGGGTTGGCTGCCTTCCAGTCCCTCGGACATACCGAAATCGGCATTTGTCTCGGCCGACCGGACAGCACCAATAGTCTTGCCCGAAAACGAGCCTATCAGGATACGGTGGCATGTACGCCGTCAGAATGGATTTACGAACATTCGCTGACAATCGAGGATGGTGCAAGTATCGCACGCCACTGGTTAAGTCAGCCCCGACGTCCGACCGCTCTTTTGACGGCAAGCGACCACGTTGCGGCCGGTATCATCCTGGAACTGCGGAAACGGGGCTACCGCGTTCCGGAGGATTTAGCCGTGATCGGTTTTGACGGCAGTGATTTGGCCGTCGTCTTGAACTTGACGACCGTTGCTGTCCCTTATGAGACAATCGGGCGGGAAGCTTTCTCCATCGCGATCAGTGATACGTGGCGCGATCATCCGCAAATCGAAATTCCGACCACGCTCTTGAGTGGAATAACCGCGAATCTCGCTGTGAATGCACGTTAAAAAAGGTCATCAAACGGCTCGTTTCTGCCGTTTGATGACCTTTATTTTATAGTTGTGACCGTTTCAGATCATGTTACTGTGTTGATTTCTTTTTCCGAAAACGGGCAAAGAATTCATAAACGATCGGTACGATCAACAGTGTCAACAAAGTCGAACTCGTTAATCCACCGATGACCGTTACACCAAGTCCTTTCGAAATCAGTGCGCCGCCCTCAAGACCTAACGCGAGTGGTGATAACGCACCGATTGTTGCGAGAGCTGTCATCAAAATCGGACGTAGTCGCGTTCCGGCTGCATCAAGTAATGCCTCCCGCGTATCCAGCCCTTCATTTTCCTTATGAATGACACGGTCAATCAGAACGATCGCATTTGTGACGACGATTCCAATCAACATCAGGGCACCAATCAACGAGGAGACAGAAATCGTTTCACCTGTAATCAACAGGGCAAGTAAACCACCGATGATCGCAAATGGAAGCGAGAACAAGATGACGAGTGGCGTCAATGCTCCACCAAACGTGACGACAAGGACAAGATAGACGATCGCAACTGCTGCCGCCATCGCAAGTCCAAGTTGCGTGAACGATTCTTGAATCTGCTCCGTCACTCCGCCTGCGTCATAGGATACACCTGTCGGAAGGTCAATTTTCTTGACGGTTTTGTCAATCGCCTGGGAGGCTTCCGTTGCTTTATCTGTTTTCAGTTCTGCCGTGACGGTCGCGACGAGTTTTCCATCACGTTCACTGAGTGAATCCGGTGTCGTTCCTTTTTTGACCGACACGAACTCTGATAATTTCCGTACGCCGAGCGGCGTCGTGACATCCGTTTCTTCCAAGTCATTAATCGAATCATACGTCGTCTGTTCGTTTGGTACGATGACGTCCAATTCTTTTCCGTCTACTTTTATAGTAGAAAGTGGTTTTTCTTCCCCTTGGACATTTGCGATGCCTTGGGCCAGTTGTGCAGTCGACACACCAAATTCCGCTGCTTTTTGTTGATCGACTTCAAACGTGTATTGTGTGTACGACTCTTTTAAGTCTGTCGTCACTTTTCGAACGTATTTCGATTCACCCTCGATGGCTTCAACGAACTTAGGTGTCATAGTTTGTAAATCTTCGATCGAGTTGGCATAGATTGAATACGAGACACCCGAAGAGGCCGCTCCGCCGCTGAAGTCTTGTTCTTTCCATTCTCCAGTCGGGATATCTTGATTCAACTGTTTAATTGCTTGTTGTTTAATGTCTGCAAAATCTTCTGTGTCCGGATCATACTGGGCAATGAAGACGGCTTGTTTCGTGTTTCCCGGGTTCAGTGGATTCTCTCCGCCGACCGTAAACTGTAAGTTGTCGACACTGCTTTGTTTGTCAAAATAAGCTTCTGCCTGGTCAGCCGCCTTCAATGAATCTTCCAGTGTTTGACCTGGTTTTGGATTGTAGGTGACATAAAACGTTTTTTCACTCTCTTGATTCAAGAAGTTGACGCCGATTGCCGGGACGAGTGCAAAGCTGCCGATCAGCATCAGAACAGCCAGACCAAAGACCACAAGTTTATGGTTCAAGGACCAGTTGAGTACACCACGGTACCAGTTCGCGAGTTTACCGCCATCTTCTTTTTCCGGTTTTGGTGCCTTCCCGCGTTTGAATAATGAATCGGCAAACATCGGTACAACCGTGACCGCAACGATCAACGAAGCAAACAGGGCAAAGACGACCGTCAAAGCGAATGGCAGGAACAACTCGCCGACGAATCCAGTGACGAATCCAAGCGGCAAGAAGACCGCAATCGTGACGATGGTTGACGAAGCAACCGGAATGAACACTTCACGTGTTGCATCGATGATCAGGGCTTTTCCTTTTAACGGTTCAGTCGGATCCGTCAATCGCCGGTAGATGTTCTCAATGACGACGATGGAATCATCGACGACCCGACCAATCGCAACGGTCATCGCACCAAGCGTCATGATATTGAGTGAGATATCCAGCTGTTTCAAGACGAGAATCGCCATCAACAGAGAGAGTGGAATCGAAATGACGGCAATGATCGTTGATTTTATGTTACGCAGGAACAAGAGAATGATGATGACCGCGAACAAGGCACCAATCAAGGCCTTGCTGACCATCGTCGAGACCGACTCTTCGATCGGTTTCCCTTGATCCAGGGTGACGGATGTTTTTACGGTGCTGTTATCTTTCTCAAAGGCTTGAATCGTCTCTTTGACGGCATTCACGACTTCGACGGTATTCGCATCCTGTGATTTCGTCACTTGAACACCAATCGATCGTTCTCCGTTCGACCGGGAAATCGATTCTTCGATCCCTTTATCCTCGATTGTCGCCAGTTGCGACAATTTGACGGTCGGTACTTGGGTCGGAGCAGCCGTTGCGGGTGCCGCTGGGTTTGAAGCGGGTGCCTCCGTTGCTTGTGTTGGCGCTCCAGTTGGTGCTTGTGCTCCTGCTCCAGATGAAGCCTGGCCTGTTTCCGCTGACGGCTGTGGCGTGTACGGTAAACGCAGATTTTTCAATTCATTGACGGTTGTCGCTTTTCCATCCAATACAACCGCCTGCTCTTGATCTCCCAACTCATACAAGCCGAGCGCCAAGCGGGAATCATTTGCTTGAATCAGTTGTTTGACGTTCTCTTCCGTCAATCCATACTGTTGTAATTTCTTTTCATCAAACTGAATCTCGATCCGGCGAATTTCTTGACCCGCAATTTGTACTGTCTGCGCCCCTTCAATTCCTTCGAGTTTCGGTTGGAGTTCACTTTCAACCAGTTTGGTTAAATCGGACAACGAACGTTTTTCGTCTGATACGGCAAATCCGATGACAGGGAAGGCATCAAAGGAAATACGGGAAACTTGAGGTTCCTGTGCCCCTTCCGGCAACTCGACGTTCGCTAACGCCTCTTTCACTTTCTGCTCCGCTTCGTCCATATCGGTACTGAAGCTGTAGTCGATTTGCAGATTCGATGCATTTTGGAAAGACGAAGAACGGACCGTTTCGACGCCGCCTAAGTTCTCTACTTTACTTTCAAGTTCACGACTCACTTCGTCCAACACTTGTTCCGGGGTCGCACCTGGATAAATCGTCGTTACCGAGACCGTTGGTGTCGTGATGTCTGGTAACGTTTCGAGTTTCATCGTCGTTCCGGCATAAATTCCGGCAACCGTGATGATGATCGTCAGTAGCCAAAGAGCAAACTTGTTATTGACTGAAAATTGAATGATACGCTTCATGGTAAGGATTCGCCTTCTCTCTTCTTTTTCAATTTATTTCTCATGTCCGGATGCTTGATCCATTGCACGTGCTTGTGTAAGTAAGCGGTTAATCAAGGACTGGCGAAGCTCGGGTGTAGGCTGGCCAAATTGAAAATGTTCCGACATCTTTAAGCCGTCTAACGTAAAACGAATCATCATCGCATCAACAGGATCCGTCTGTTCCATCAACCGGTCAAAAAATTGATGGACCTGTTTCTTTCGTTCTTCAACGAAATCAGCATTTTCCTTCAAAAATGACAATAAAAACACGACCGTATCGATATCCAGACAAATCTCTTCGTCGCGCTGGGCTTGGAGCATGACGAATGCTTCCATTTGACCAAGCCCTTCTTCACGATAGGTTTGATATTGCTGAAACTGACGGGCTTCTTGTTCTTCGATGACCCCCATCAGCAATTCTTCTTTTGAAGCAAAATGATACAACAGCCCCCCCTTTGACACGTTGGCCTGTTTCGCCACTTCTTCAAGCGTCAATTGCGGAAAACCCCGAGTCAGCATGATTTGAACCGTCGCATCCGTAATCCGACGTCTTGTTTCTAATGCTTTTGCACTGACCATGGTCTCTCTCCTTTCTTTTTACTGTACCGTCCGGACGGTTTCTTTTATAAATATACGAATTTCTTTTCGACTTTGCAAGATTAAATCGATGTTTCACGTGAAACGCTTTCTGGTTAGACAATCTACATCCGAAACAACAAAAAAATCCACACGATTCCCGCTCTTTTCAGATCGGGAACATGCGGACTTTTTCAGATGATGGTTAAACGTCTTCGCGGGCACTTTCCATTAAGGCTGCATGCATCGCTTCTGCTAACTGATGTTCACGCAAGACATGCACCCCGCGATCCGTCGGTCCTCCGGGAGCTGCCACATCTTGAATCAGTTCTGCCGTCGGCCGTTCTTCATGCAACAGTAGTTCCGCCGAACCCTTCATCGCTTGTGCGATGATTCGCCGTGCAGCGGATTCATTAAAACCAGCTTTCGTTAACACCGGTGTCATGGCGCCGACGATTTCATAGAAGAAAGCGGGACTGCATCCTGCTGCTGCCATCAAATACGGCATGGTCGAAGCATCCGTTTCAACCGTTTCACCGACTCGTTCAAACAACGTCGTTGCTTGCCGTTTCTTGATGTCAGAAACATGATCACCGAACCAAAGACCGGTCATGCCTGTTCGAAAGGCGACAGGCGTATTCGGCATCGCACAAACCGCTCCACACGTCACATGCGCTTCGATCTCGGCGGGTGTGATGTGGGCTGCGACGGAAATCAGAAGTTGATCCGTCCAACGGTGTTGTTTGATGTATTCCAGGACACCGTCCGGTTGCATCGCTAAGACGATGACATCAAACCGATCGATTTGTTCGTCCGTCGTCGTCCGCACCCCATACTGCTCTGCCAAGGCAAAAAGTCGGGCACGATCCGCTCGGTTCGTCATCGTAATCGTCTGCGGTGAGATTCCGGAATCAATCCATCCCTTGACGAGTGCTTCACTCATCGAACCTGCACCTACCATTAAAATGTTCATGTTCATTCCTCCCAACAAAAAAAGGACCAGTCGCTGCTGGCCCTTTTGGATTTCCTAGTCATTATACACGAACGGCTAAATCTTCGACAGCAACGACACGCAACCCTTTTTCATTCAACTTCTTGACGATTTTCTTTTTCGTCTTGTCATCACAATCTGTTGGTAACGTGATCAAGACACGACGCATGACACTACTTTTCGCATCAAGTGTCATGAGACTTGCGACCGTCGAATATTTATTGACGATTTTGGCGATTTTTTCAAGCGCACCTTTTTGTTCACTGAGTGCCACTGTTAAGACATAACTTCCCGAATCACGGTTCCATGCTTCTTCCAGCATACCGAGCATCTTTCCGTGTGGTAAGATACCGAAAAATTGTCCGTCATCGTTCAGTACCGCGATATACGGAAGTTCTTTAATGGAAAAGAAGACTTCAAAGAAGTTGCTTCCCGTATAGATGAACTTCGTCGTATTCTTAATCAATGTCATGACATTGTCGTCTAAACTGCCGCCATTCATGCCATGGCGATAGATGTGCATTTTATAGATGTTCCCTTTGAACTGTTGACCGGATTGATCCAGAACGGGTACACAACGATATCCCGTTTCTTCCAACGTCTGTAACGCTTCACGGAGCGTGGCTGTTTCTGATACTTTGACACACTGGTGTTTCGGGATGCATAAACTTTGAACGAGCATACAAAACGTCCTCCTCTTTCCTCTTCATGGTTCTGGCTGAACTGCCGATCGATCCTACCTAGCTTATCATTCGCTTTTGGTTCTCGTTTTCCTGCTTTCCTTCTATTCCCTTCTCAACACCAACCGAAAACACAACTTTCCTTTAGAATCAGGAGGAAAAACCTACGATTCAGTAGGTTTTTAAATCATTATTAAATCGGCAATCTGCTTTACATTAAGATTTATTAAGATTTCGTAAAGAAGAGCCATAGTTGTATTCTTTTACAATAGCGTCTGATACAATCGAACTCGTGAAGTTACTTCACTATTCTTGTTCTTAATATGGAGGCAGAAAGAATGTTTAGTAAAAAACAAGATCCATTCGCAGTGAAATTATCTGAGATTGCAGGACACCTGAAACAAACGTCACAATTTTTCGTCGATTTTAAAATTAATGGTATTGCCGATGTTAAAGAATTCGCCCATAAAGTAAAAGATTTTGAAACAGCTGGTGATGATCTGATGCACCAACTCATCATTGATTTAAACAATGCTTTCATTACACCGATCGACCGTGAAGATTTATTGGCACTCGCTAATTCGCTTGACGATGTTCTCGACGGTTTTGAAGAATGTTCAGCTATTTTTGAAATTTATAATATCGTACAAGCAGACGAGCACATGATCCGCTTCGTCGATGAGATCCACATTGCTGTCAACGAACTCGCTTTGGCGATGGACCTGTTGGTTGCCCGTAAACTTCAACCGATGCGTGAACACGTCATTAAAGTAAAAGAACAAGAAACGATTTGTGATAACTTACGTCGTAAGTCAATCAAAGCCTTGTTCGCTACAGAAACCGATCCAATTAAAATCATCCAATACAAAGAAATTTATGAATCGCTCGAATCAATCGCCGATTACTGCCAAGATGCAGCAAACGTCATTGAAACGATCATCATGAAAAACGCATAAGTGAGGAGCGAACGAGATGGATAGTCTTTTTATCATCACCGCCATAATCGTCATTCTCGCACTTAGCTTTGATTTCATTAATGGTTTCCACGATACAGCGAACTCGATTGCGACTTCGGTGTCGACTCGTGCTTTGAAACCACGTCACGCAATCATTCTTGCGGCGACGATGAACTTTTTAGGTGCCATTACGTTTACTGGTGTAGCTAAAACAATTTCCGGCGATATCGTCGATCCTTCGACACTTGAACACGGAAGTTATGTCGTCATTGCCGCTTTACTTTCTGCCATCGCCTGGAACCTTTTGACGTGGTACTTCGGTATTCCGTCCAGTTCTTCGCACACGCTGATCGGTTCAATCGCCGGTGCTGCGATCGCCTCAGTCGGATTTGGCGGAATCGAAGCAAAAGGACTTTTGAAAATCGTCCAAGCCTTATTGATTTCACCAATTCTTGCGTTTACACTCGGTTTCATTGTCTATGCCATCTTTAAAGTAGTCTTCAAGAAGGGTAATCTGGCGAAGACGAATCGTCGTTTCCGTCATATGCAGATTGCGACAGCTGCCCTTCAATCGTATACGCACGGAACGAATGATGCCCAAAAAGCAATGGGGATCATCACGCTTGCTCTGATTTCTTCCGGTTACCAAACGGATCACGAAGTCGCGACATGGGTTAAGTTATCATGTGCGATCGCGATGGGTCTCGGTACATCGGTCGGTGGATGGCGGATCATTAAGACTGTCGGTGGACAGATCATGAAAATCCGTCCCGTCAACGGAGTTGCGGCTGACTTAACGTCTGCTGCCATCATCTTTGGTGCAACCGCGATTCACTTGCCGGTCTCGACGACACATGTCATTTCTTCTGCGATTCTTGGTGTCGGTACATCACACCGGAAAAAAGGAGTCAAATGGGGTACGGCACAACGGATGTTGATTACATGGGTCATCACACTCCCGATTTCAATGGCAGTGGCTGCTCTCATTTACTACATTCTTGATTTCCTTTTCATCCGATAATCCCGATTCCCCGTCTAGTTTGAATAGATGGGGAATTTTTGTCCCCGTTAAGCTCAGGGAGTTGTCGCTTCGCCTATAATTCGCTATGATTGATGGCAAGAAGAATCGCTTATTTTATTTAGGAGGAATTCCAAATGACAAAACGTAAAGCCTTAACAATCGCTGGTTCTGATACAAGTGGTGGTGCCGGT
The DNA here is from genome assembly GCF_018618795.1 of Exiguobacterium sp. s192. NCBI lineage: Bacteria > Bacillati > Bacillota > Bacilli > Caryophanales > Exiguobacterium > Exiguobacterium sp. s192. The sequence continues at coordinate 99,963 of NZ_JACSMS010000004.1, forward strand.
ATTCAAGCTGACTTGAAGACGTTCCAGGAGCTTGAAGTCTACGGGATGAACGCGTTGACGGTCATCGTCGCACAAGACCCCGATCAATCTTGGCACCATGCGGTTTATCCAATCGATGCCGAACTCGTCCGGACACAAATCCACACGGTCCTTGGAGGAATTGGCGTTGACGCGATGAAGACGGGTATGCTCCCGACTGTCGAAATCATTGAAGTCGTTGCTGAAAAAATCAAGTCATCCGGCGTCAAAAACGTCGTCATCGATCCGGTCATGGTGTGTAAGGGTGAAGACGAAGTCCTCAATCCAGATACAGCTAACGCTTTACGTGATGTCCTGACACCGCTCGCTACGGTCGTGACACCAAACGTCTTTGAAGCGGGTCAATTGTCCGGTCTCGGAAAAACACCTTCGACAATCGATGAAATGAAACTGGCTGCTGCCCGGATTCATGAAAAAGGCGCACAATACGTACTCGTCAAGGGCGGCAGCAAGATTGACCACCCACGAGCAGTTGACGTGCTTTATGACGGAAAAGAGTTTATCCTAATTGAGGACGAGCGTATTGAGACACCGTACACGCATGGAGCAGGATGCACCTACTCCGCCGCCATCACGGCTGAACTCGCAAAAGGAGCTTCCGTGGAACAAGCGGTCCGGACTGCGAAATCGTTTATCACCTCTGCGATTCGTAATTCATTCCGTTTGAATGAATATGTCGGTCCGACTGACCACGCTGCTCACCGAACAGTAACGTCTTAATCGCTCAAGAAGTCCGCGCAACGATCGCGGACTTCTTTCTGTATAGGAAGGGGATACACCATGCAAGCACTTGATTTAACCGCTGTACAAGACTATATCGACAAGCATGCCAATACACCACTGTACGTTCACGTCGAGACGACGAACGGTGCGTATGCGACCCACCAGGATCCGACGTTCCACAGTGCCGGCATGTTTTTCCGCAACGCCGAGATTACGTATGAACGTGGACTGATTACAGGAAACGGTCCCTACCGGATCGGCTTGAAACTGGCACACGGCTGGTTGTACGGAGAAGGATTAACGGATTACGAGTTTGCCGGAGATCAGCTTTTGATTGCCGGTCATGACATCGAAGGGCGTCTTGCGATTGCCTTCGAACTCAGTCCGACCCCATTCGCGCAGGGCGCAGAGGAGGTAGAATGATGGCTTACAACGAACAAGATCATCTACTCGTCATCTTCCCTCACCCGGATGATGAAGCGTTCAGCTCAGCCGGAACGATCATTGAGCATGCTGAAAATCGGGGACCTGTTACGTATGCCTGTTTAACACTCGGAGAAATGGGACGCAACATGGGACGTCCTGTCTTTACGAACCGTGAACAGCTCGCGACGATCCGAAAACGCGAACTGATTGCGGCATCGGAAAAAATGAAGATTTCTGATTTACAAATGTGGGGACTCCGCGACAAGACGGTCGAATTTGAAGATGAAGCAATGCTTGCGGAACGGATTGGCAAATTGATTGAAGAGACTCGACCAACACGCGTGATTTCGTTTTATCCGGGTTACGCCGTCCATCCGGATCACGAAGCAACGGCACGTGCCGTCGTCCGGGCTCTTCGCGCAATCGAAGAAACCGAGCGTCCTGAATTTTTAGCAGTCGCCTTCGCCAACAATACGCGCGATGAACTCGGTGAAGGAACGTTTATCCATGACGTCAGTGCCTATACCGAGCAAAAGATCGAAGCCCTGCAGGCACATGCCTCACAAACCGGCGGATTGATGAAAGTCATCTCAGAAGACTCGAACATCCGCGACCTGCTGGTAACAGAACGGTATTACCATTATCCGCTTTAATTCTTCCACCCTCGAACGCTTTTAGTTCGAGGGTGTTTTTTGTCTGACAAAATCTTGGATTAGCAGTCGACTTTTGGAACACCTTCTGCTAGTGTCAATAGTTGAGACTGTGTCTCCGGAGTTCGTAACCTCCTCCGTCACAAAAACTAGGAATGGAAGTGTACATTATGAAAAATGAACGTGCTCTTGTCGTCTTCAGTGGCGGTCAAGATTCGACGACCTGCCTGTTTCAGGCACTCGCCGATTATTCGCAGGTTGAAGTCGTTACCTTCAACTATGGACAGCGTCATGCCGCAGAACTTGACGTTGCCCGCACGATTGCATCCGAACTCGGTGTGAAACACCATGAGCTCGACCTCTCGCTCCTCAGTCAATTAACAAGTAATTCGTTGACTGACCACTCACAATCGATCACGACGAATGAAGACGGATTGCCCTCTACATTTGTAGACGGTCGGAATCATTTGTTCCTGTCTTTCGCAGCTGTCCTCGCAAAAGGACGTGGGATTCGCCATATCATCACCGGTGTTTGCGAAACGGACTTTTCCGGTTATCCCGACTGTCGTGATTCCTTCATCAAGTCACTGAACGTGACCCTTAACCTCGCGATGGATTATCCATTCGTGATTCATACTCCGCTCATGTGGCTCGACAAAAAAGAGACATGGGCATTAGCTGATTCACTTGGCGCATTTGATTTTGTCCGCGAGCGGACATTGACGTGTTACAACGGAATCATCGGAGACGGCTGTGGCGATTGCCCGGCATGTGAATTACGGAAAAAAGGCTTAGATGCCTACATCGAGGAGGTCCAACATACATGAAATTCAATTATGAAGCACCCGAAACAGTCGAGCGTCCGACGGGCGACTCGCTTATTTATACAAAATCACGTGTCATGATCGTCAAAAAATTGACGTTTGATGCGGCGCACCATCTGTATGACTACGACGGCAAATGCCGGGCTTTACACGGTCATACGTACCATGTCGATCTTGGAATCAGCGGATTTCTCGATCATCGCGGGATGACACTCGACTTTGGTGATTTGAAAAAGATTTTTAAAGAACACCTTGAACCGTTGCTCGATCACCGTTATTTGAACGAATCGCTTCCTTACATGAACACAACGGCTGAAAATATGTCGGCCTGGATTTTTGAGACGCTCGGAAAACATTTGCCGGACGAACGTGGTTTGCGTGTCGAGTTCGTCAAACTGTACGAAACACCAACTGCTTTTGCGGAAGTCCGTCGGGAATGGATGCTTGAGTCATGAGTCAACTGAAAAAAACACCAAAGATTCCTGTACTCGAAATCTTTGGTCCAACCTTCCAGGGAGAAGGACGATCAATCGGTCAAAAAACGATGTTCGTCCGGACCGGCGGGTGTGATTACTCTTGTGCCTGGTGCGACTCAGCCTTTACATGGGACGGATCAGAGAAACCGGATTTGATGACAGCAGAAGACATCCTCACGCAACTGGATGCTCTCGGCTCCTACGGTCACGTCACGATTTCCGGTGGTAATCCGTTACTGCACGCGTCCATCGGGACACTTGTTGATGCCTTGAAGAGCCGCGGCATTACGATGTCGGTCGAAACACAAGGTTCCTACTGGCAAAACTGGATCCTCGATATTGAAGACGTCACGATCAGCCCCAAACCACCGTCGAGCGGTATGACCGTTGATTATGACCGTCTCGATGTATTTTTCAAACGGTTACCCGAGCAGCAACGGGCCGTCAAAATCGTTATTTTTGATGAGGCAGACCTTGATTTTGCCGCTGCCGTCTCCGAGCGCTATGCCTTGAAGACCCTTTATTTATCGCTCGGTAATCCCGATCCCGCGGAAGAAGGTACGATTGCCCCGCGGATGTTGTCCGATTTAAAAACTTTATGGGAACGCGTTGCAGGTGATGCACGATTTAATCATGCACGGGTTCTCCCACAACTACATGCCCTCGTTTTTGCGAACGATCGCGGCGTCTAAGGAGATTAATTATGCGTCCAGAAGATTTAAACGACTTGTCTTTACTTGGTCAAAAGTCCGTCCCTTACATTTTTGAATACCAACCGGAAGTGCTTGAAGCTTTCCCGAACCGTCATCCGGAAAACGATTACTTTGTTAAATTCAACGCACCCGAATTCACAAGCCTTTGCCCGATTACGAATCAGCCGGATTTCGCAACGATCTACATCTCGTATATTCCGGACGAGAAATTGGTGGAGTCGAAATCATTAAAACTCTACTTGTTCAGCTTCCGTAACCACGGTGATTTCCATGAAAACTGCATCAACGTCATCGGGAAAGATCTCGTCAAATTGATGGAACCCCGTTACCTCGAAGTCTGGGGCAAGTTCACGCCACGCGGCGGGATTTCGATCGACCCGTACTACAACTACGGTAAACCGGGAACGAAATATGAACAGATGGCCGAACACCGTCTCTTCAATCACGATCTCTACCCTGAAACGATCGACAATCGTTAAGACTCGAAAAAGCCTCCAATTGCCTTAGGCAGTGGAGGCTTTTTTAAACCGGTCAACTGGACGGTAAATCAATGATTTTTGCCCCTTGTTCGTGTAGACGAATCATTTGGGCCGGCCAGATATGCCGCAATAAATGGTCATACGGGACGTTAAGTGTTTTTGCCAAACGTTCAATCATCGAAAATGACGGGTGTGCGATACTCTGCTCAATCCGTTCCATCATTTCCGGTGTCGTTTCTGTCAGCTCAGCCAATTGCTCCAAGTTAATCTCTTGCCGCTCACGTAATGTACGAATCCGCTCCCCGTAATTTTCGAGAGGACTTATCGTTTCGCTCATAATGTAATCTCCTTTTCTAAGCAAACCACACTCCGCTTTTGTTCCTGTTAACTTATTCCCGAATTTTCTTTTTCAACACCCCTTCCCTTCATGATATTCAGGATATGAAATATAATTTTAAAAAAATCATAAAAAAAGACTAGCTTTTTAAAAAGTTATCGCTTACAATTTTAAATGCAAACGGTTGCATTAATCGCTTACATTATTGCACTAAACAGACAGATAAAAGAGACATAGAGGAGTGAGACCACATGAAAAACAAGATTTCATTTGATTTCTGGCAAAAGCTAGGGAAAGCGTTAATGGTAGTCATCGCAGTCATGCCAGCAGCCGGAATCATGATCTCGATCGGCAAGCTGATCGGAATGTACGGCGGCGATCTCGCCCTAATGCAAACGATTGCAAGAATCGTTGAAGATTTAGGGTGGGCCATCATTACTAACCTGCACGTCTTATTCGCGGTCGCGATCGGTGGATCGTGGGCGAAAGAACGGGCCGGTGGAGCATTCGCTGCCTTGCTTGCCTTTATTTTAGTCAACCGTGTCACAGGCGCTATCTTCGGTGTTAACTCAACTATGCTCGCGGATCCAAAAGCAACCGTCACTTCGTTGTTAGGTTCGGACTTAGTCGTGAAAGATTATTTCACTTCCGTTCTCGGTGCTCCTGCCCTGAACATGGGTGTTTTCGTTGGTATCATTTCCGGTTTCCTTGGAGCCGTACTGTTTAATAAATTTTATAACTTCAGCAAATTACCAGATGCATTAGCTTTCTTTAACGGAAAACGGTTTGTCCCATTCGTCGTCATCGGTGGATCAGTTGTCGCCGCATTCGTCCTGTCACTCGTTTGGCCGTTCGTTCAAGGATTATTGAATGACTTCGGACGCTGGATTGCAACATCACGTGATACAGCACCGATTCTTGCACCATTCGTCTACGGAACACTTGAGCGTCTTCTTCTGCCGTTTGGTCTTCACCATATGTTGACAGTTCCAATGAACTATACGGAACTTGGCGGAACGTACAAAATCCTTACCGGTGCAGCACAAGGTTCAGTCGTTGCCGGTCAAGATCCACTCTGGTTGGCTTGGATCACCGATCTCGTCAACTTAAAACAAGCCGGCAATACACAAGGCTACAATGATTTGATCAACAGCGTCGTTCCAGCACGTTTCAAAGAAGGACAAGTTGTCACATCACTTGCTTCTTTAATCGGTGTCGCTGTTGCGATGTATATGTCGGTTGACGCAGACAAAAAGAAAGCTTACAAACCTGTTTTCTTATCTGCTGGTCTTGCAGTCTTCTTGACAGGTGTTACAGAGCCGATCGAGTTCATGTTCATGTTCATCGCACCTGTTCTTTACGTCGTTTATGCCGTCTTGACCGGTGTCGCGTTTGCGCTTGCAGACGTGATGGATTTACGGATTCATGCCTTCGGGGCCATCGAGTTGCTGACACGTATTCCACTGATCGCCAAAGCAGGACTTCTCGGTGACTTGATTCGTTTCATCGGCGTCTGTATTTTCTTCTTCTTCTTGAACTTCTTTACGTTCCGTTTCGTTATTAAAAAGTTCAACTATGCTACACCAGGCCGGAACGGAAACTACCTTGATGACGTAGTGGTAGCTGACGGTGCCGCAGCGACTTCAGAAGCAGCTGCGACTTCCGATCAGTCACAAGCTTCGCAAATCATCGGTTTACTTGGTGGTCCGGCGAACATTGAGGAAGTCGATGCCTGCATGACACGTTTACGCGTCACGGTCAAAGATCCAAACCTGGTCGCGCCTGAGTCCGATTGGAAGTCAAACGGTGCACTTGGTCTTATCCTAAAAAATAATGGCGTGCAAGCCATTTACGGTCCAAAAGCGGATGTCCTGAAATCGGATATCCAGGATCGAATCGGCGCATAAACCAAATGGATTAGGGTAAATAAGAAAAGGTGAAGCTCATCATGAGTTTCACCTTTCTTTATTGAAAATCAGGAGGAACAGCAGATGCGACTACTTACGTTAAATTGCCACTCATGGCAGGAAGAACAACAACTTGAGAAATTAAATCAAATCGTCACGCACATCATCCAGCAGGATTATGATGTGATCGCTTTACAGGAAGTGAGTCAGCTGATGGATACACCAATCCTCTATGACAATATCCGTGAAGATAATTTTGTCTACTTGATTCAACAGGCATTGCGTAAACAAGGTCTCGACTATTCGTTCGTCTGGGATTTTTCGCATATCGGATATGATGCCTACGAAGAAGGTCTTGCCCTCTTGACCAAACACCCGATCATCAAATCTGATTCCTATTACATCAGCCGGAGTCAGGATACGATGGACTGGAAATCCCGGAAAATCGTCCGGGCGACGATTGATGTCAATGGAACACACATCACGTTCAACTCCTGTCATCTCGGATGGTGGGAAGATGCGGAGGAACCGTTCAGTGAACAGTTTAATCACTTGATTGCACGGATGGACCCCCTCGAATGGACACTGTTCCTCGGCGACTTCAACAATGATGCCTTAGAACGCGGGACGGGTTATGACTACATGGTGCAACGCGGACTGCACGATGTCTTTTTGTTGGCACAGGAAACCGTTGGTGTCGAGACGGTTGAAGGAAAAATTGACGGTTGGGAAGAAAATCAACACGGCTTGCGGCTCGACCTTGTCTTATCGAACCGAAAAATTGATGTCGATCGTGTTGGTGTCGTGTTTGACGGTGTCCTGGCACCGGTCGTCTCCGATCACTTTGGCGTCGAGGTGGATATTTCCATTCAAAAAGAACCGATTTAACTGTTGACAACGCTTTCTTTTCTCATTATGATGAGGGCAACAAGTAAATAGTGCGGATTGTGACAGTACGGCTGGCAAGACCGATTCAACACCTCGTTCGTGAAGGTGTTGTTCGGTCTTGCCTTTTTTTGTGGCCTGTTGCCATCGCACGCCTTTCCTAAAGGAGGAAATCAACATGGATTACAAGCAAACTGCAGCACGTGTCCTTGAACTGGTTGGTGGTCGAGAAAACATCATCACAGCCGCCCATTGTGCGACGCGCCTGCGTCTCGTTTTACACGATGAATCCAAAGTCGATCAAGCGGCACTCGAAGATTTGGATGGTGTCAGCGGGGCATTCTCCAGTTCTGGTCAGTACCAAATTATCTTCGGAACGGGAACGGTTAATAAAGTTTTTGCTGAATTCGCACCACTCGCTGGTGTGAAGCTCGATGGAGAAGAACCGCTCGATGTAAAAAAAGCAGCTTCTCAAAAACTGAATCCCTTTGCCCGTCTCGCACGTTCCCTGTCCAACGTGTTCGTTCCGCTGATTCCGGCAATCGTTGCAGCCGGTTTGTTGATGGGACTGCTTGGTATGATCAAAGCGTTCGGTTGGGTCAGCGGTGACTCGGCAATCGTTCAATTGTTGGATATGTTCTCGTCTTCTGCCTTCATCATCTTACCGATCTTGATCGGTTTCTCAGCAGCACGCGAGTTCGGCGCCAATCCGTACCTCGGTGCCGTCATCGGTGGAATCATGACGCACCCGTCGTTGCTGAACCCGTGGACACTCGGAAACAGTGAACCGGAAGTGATGAACTTCCTTGGGATGAACATTGAATTGATTGGATATCAAGGAACGGTTTTCCCTGTTCTCCTGACAGTTTGGGTCATGGCCAAAATTGAACAACAAGTGCGCAAACGGACACCGGAAACACTGGATCTGCTCGTCACACCATTCGTCACGATTCTTGTGACAGGTTTTCTTGCCCTCATCGTCATCGGTCCAATCGGAACGTTGCTCGGAAAAGGGATTTCATTTATTCTTGTCTTCTTCTACGAACAGTTCTCCGTCGTTGCCGGACTGTTGTTTGGTGGTCTGTACTCAACGATCGTCATTACGGGGATGCACCACAGTTTCCATGCGATTGAAGCCGGCTTGCTGGCAGATAAGAGCATCGGTAAAAACTTCCTCCTCCCGATCTGGTCGATGGCCAACGTCGCGCAAGGTGGAGCCGGACTTGCCGTTTACTTCATGACGAAAAACGTCAAACTGAAAGCACTGGCGCTCCCTTCTGCGTTTTCTGCTTTCCTCGGTATCACAGAACCCGTCATCTACGGTGTAAATCTGCGACTCGGTAAACCATTTATCGGCGGCGCCATCGGTGGTGCCATTGGCGGTGGTTACGTCGTCTTGACACAAGTCGCGGCAAACGCCTATGGATTGACCGGCATTCCGATGATCGCAATCGTCGCTCCACTCGGTGCCTCGAACTTGATCAACTATCTGGTTGGTTTTGCGATTGCCGTAGCGACTGCTTTCGTCGCCACTGTCATCCTGATGCGTCTTGACGCACGGAAACAAAAACAGACAGATTTGGCTGCTTAACTAAACGATGCGACCCCTTGAGAATCCTCTTCGGGTCGCATTTGTCAGTTTTCTTAGTTGAAGGATTAGCCGTATAATATAAATAGAAAGGAGGTAGTCAGACTGATCATCTATAAGGTACTCAACAACAATGCGATTGTTACAAAAGAAAACGGTCAAGAACGAATCATCATGGGACCAGGCATTGCTTTCGGTAAAAAAAAGAAGGATCCCGTCGATCCGTCCAAAATCGAAAAAATGTTTATTCCGTCTTTTGAAAATGCAGAACAGTTCAAGGAAATCTTAACGACGACACCACTTGATATCATCGATTTGTCGGAGCAGATCATTTCCTACGCAGAGGGAGAACTGAAAACACCTTTTCATGACTACATTCACGTCAGTCTGACTGATCACCTCGCCCACGCCGTCCGGCTCGCCCGGGAAGAATTAGTCGTTCACAATCGATTGGCGGAAGAAATCCGATTGCTCTATACCGCAGAGTATCAGATCGGAGAATGGTCCGTAGCCCACATCGAAAAGAAATTGGCTGTTTCTTTACCGAAAGAAGAGGCTGCGAACATTGCACTCCACTTGTACAATGCCCGTCAGCAGCATCCGAATATGGCCACAGCCCTGCAAACGGCTACTTTATTAAATGAATTACGTGAACAAATTGAAGCCTTTTTTGGGCAGACGATTGAAACAACATCGATGACCTATTATCGATTCTTCACTCATATGAAACTGGTTTTGGCCCGGATTGAACAGGGGCAAACGTTACACGATATGGACGATGTGATCTTGTCTGCCGTCCAAACGCGTTATACCGACGCCTTCCGTTGTGCCGAAAACATGGCGGCTTGGCTCGAACAGGAATTACAGACGACGGTCCCGATTTCGGAAGTCGGCTATATGGCCCTTCACGTTGAACGGATTCGTCCTGATTTTGAAAGGAGCAAATCGTATGAGAATTTATAGTCTTGGAGAAGCATTAATTGATTTGATTCCACTGGATACAGACAACCTGACCTTTCAAAAAAATCCGGGTGGTGCCCCGGCAAACGTTGCGGTCGGTTTAGCACGACTCGGTGCAGACAGTTACTTTTTAGGTTCTGTCGGTGACGATTCGATGGGCCATTTCCTCAAAGATACGCTGCATCATTACGGTGTCAAAACGGACCATCTTGTCTTTGATCCGGAGCATAAAACAGGTCTTGTTCTCGTCACGAACTCGGCCGATGGTGAACGCTCATTTGAATTCATCAACAGTTACCGCGCCGATATGAGTTTTCATGAAAAAGACATTCCCACCTCACTCGCAGATGCCGATCTTTTGCATATCGGATCGATTTCATTGATTTCCGGGGACTCGGTCGAGGCGACACGTCGCGCCATCGAGATTGCGAAAGAACATGCTGTACCGATTTCCTACGATCCGAACTTACGCGAATCTTTGTGGTCTGATTTAGAGGCGGCCCGTTCAACGATTCGTTCCGTTTTACCGGATGCGCAGATCGTTAAGCTGGCCGAAGAAGAGCTGACCTTTTTGACGGGACAGACGAATCTCGACGAAGGCGCGGCCGAACTGTTGGCCGAATATCCGATTCGCTTACTCGCTGTGACACGCGGGGCTGAAGGTTCTCTTCTTTACTCGGACCGCTCCATGGCAGAAATCAAGGCGATTTCCGTCGATGCCGTCGATACGACAGGAGCCGGAGACGCATTCATGTCAGGACTTCTGCATCAGTGTGCCATCCGCTCGTTTTCGTTTGACTGGGGTGAAGAGGAATTACGGGACATCGGTCGGTTCGCCGCGATTTCCGGAGGATTGGCGGCATCCGTCAAAGGCGCCATGGCTGCCTTGCCGACGCTTGACGAAGTGTCACGACGATTAAATTAACCCTGCCGTGAGACAGGCAACTTTCCCGCATCACACAACAAGGGTGGCAGAATTATAATCTGCCACCCTTGTTTGTATTGCTTCACTTTTTACTGACCCTTCAGAAACGCCTCGATGACCGTCAACGTTTCATCCTGTTGTTCTTTTGCGCTCAACGGACTTGAATTGTCGCCCTTCTGTTTTCCGTACATCCCGAAGTTAGCATGATTTCCGTCCTTAATCAGATGGAATGTCGCATCAGACCGAACGTCCGCTTTACTTGCTTCAATATCCTTTACGGGCAGGACGCCGTCACGACCACCGTACACCGTCAATGAAGGTGTATCAATGGCGTCGATCGGATAGGAGGCGAGGAAAATGATGCCTTTGATTTTTGGACTCTCGTCTAAAATCGTCGATGCTGCGCTCCCTCCCAGTGAGTGACCGATCAGGTACCACCGTTTGACATCCGGATGATCATCTATGATTGATAATCCTTCATTGGCGTTGAGTAAAGCGATGTTAAACGGCAATTTCGGAATCATGACGAAATGTTCCTTCTCCGCGAGTTGTTGCCCGATATAACTGTACGCCGCAGGGTCTACTTTGGCACCTTGATAAAAAATAAAGCCGGTTTCGCTCTTCGGATCCCCAAACTGATACCCTTGTCCGACTTTTTCTCCGAGATACGTTTTAGCTTCCGCGGTCGGTCCATAATCGAACTGTGACCACACCATAAACACGACGATGATGATGGCTAGAAGACTTGCAAAACCGATTCCGATTCGTTTGATCCATTTCTTCATCTTCATCTCTCCCCTCTCTTTCTTCTACCCCTTACAATGTGATACATCACATATGAAAATTAAGTTTTGAATTTTCAGTTAATGTAAGCGTATCTATCTCTTTTTCAATATTTGGTTTAAGATAAAAAAAGTATCGGTTATTCGAAAGGGGAATCATTTGTTTTGCCACGTACTGTTGTATCTACGATTCAGTGGTTTTTATTTATCATTTGTACGAACATTGCCCCGCCACTCGCGATTGCTGCCTCATTTGAATTATCAAGTGCGGATACCCTCGCTTTCCTCTCACGTTGTTTATTCGTTTTTGCGATTTTAAGTCTGATTCAAGTTTTATTTGGTCACCGTCTGCCGATCATGGAAGGTCCTGCCGGAATCTGGTGGGGTGTATTCGCCCTCTACTCGTCGATCGGCATCACATTATACGGCAGTTATTCCACGACACTGCAGTCACTTGGGTTCCTGCTGATCCTCAGCGGCATCATCTGTATCATTCTTACCCTGACCGGTGTCCTGCGTCGACTCGTTCCGCTGTTCACACCACAGGTCATCGGTGTGTACATGCTACTGTTGTCTGCTCAATTATCAGGGTCTGTCATGAAAGGGTTGCTCAACATCGAAGACGGCAAGATTCAAGTCCTCCCTGCCATCATCTCCATCTTGACCGTCATCGTCTCGCTTTACCTCGAACGCAGTGACCGATTGCGGCAATATGCGTTATTGATTACCTTACTCGTCGGCTGGAGTATGTTTGCCTTAATCGGACGCGCCGAAATGCCGACGTTTGATGGTCCATTCTTTACCTTCCCTGATTTGATGCCGTTTGGCGGCATTCATCTCGACTGGAGCCTGCTTCCGACCGCATTGATCATCTCGTTGTTACTGATGACAAACGTTTTGGCGAACATCAAAGTCATTGAACGCATCATCAGTGCGAAACGCGGAGAGAAGGTCAAAGGACAAGTCGCGACTGCCGGCGTTACGGCCGGAATCGGGCAAATTTTTGCCGGAATGTTCGGAACGGTCGGTCCGGTCGCGATTTCCGGAACAGCCGGTTTTATCGCTTCAACGGATAATACGGACCGTCGAGCCTTTGCGGTCGCTAATATCATTTGTTTATTCCTCAGTGTCGTCACGCCGTTCGTCGGACTGATTGCAAAAATTCCCGTTGCTGTCGGGTATGCGATGGTCGCCCCGATCGTTGCCGGTATGGCAATCATCGGTGTCACTGAAGCGTCTAGGGAACTGAATCGACAGACGGCGATGATTACGGTCGGACTTCCGTTACTCGTCGGGATCGGCTCGTTGCTCTTGCCGAAAGGTGCGACGGCTGACTTGCCGCCCCTCGTCACGACGCTGATCTCAAACGGTCTTGTACTCGGAACACTTGTTGCACTACTCGCTGAATCGCTGCGTCATATTCGGACAAATGATTAAAACAAACGCCCTGAGGAAAATTTCCTCAGGGCGTTTGTTATGCGCTCCGGTACTTAGCGGACACCGCGCATGTATTTTTGAAGTCGTGGTGCAAAGATGAATAAAATGACACCAAAGACGATGGCGACGAATCCTGTGATTCCGAAGTACAAAATCTCAGTATCGGCTGTATAGTATTTAACGATTTGTGCGTTGACTGCTTGACCTGTCGCATTCGTCAAGAACCATAAACTCATCGTCTGTGCCGAGAAGGCAGCAGGCGCCAGTTTAGTTGTTGCCGATAATCCGACCGGTGACAAGAACAGCTCCCCGATCACGACGAGGAAGAAACTCAAGGCGAGCCAAAGCGGACTTACCGTCGTCTCTGTTCCGAACAAGAGGCCCGGTAACGTCATGACGATAAACGATAATCCGGCAAATGTCAGACCAAACGAGAACTTTTGCATCGTTGTCGGTTGACGATCACCAAGCTTCACCCAGAAGCTGGCAAAGACAGGTGCCAACACGATGATGAAGAGTGGATTCAGTGATTGGAAAAAGGCTGGTTCCAGTTTAAATCCAAGGAATGACAGGTTCGTCCGTTCGTCTGCAAAAATCGAAAGTACGTATGAACCTTGTTCCTGAATGGCCCAAAAGATCGCCGCTGCGATGAACAACGGGATGTACGCGATCAAACGTGAACGTTCATCCCCCGTGATTTTCGGACTCCGTAACATGACGGTGAAGTAAGCGATTGGGATCAAAATCCCTAAAATCGTAACCATCAATGTAAATCGACTGATTGTCAGCAGACCGGTTGTTGCTGCAATCGTTCCTAAAATCGCAATCAAGACGACGACGACGGTCGCAATTGTGAAGAAACGTTTCCGTTCACTTCCGACCAGTGGATTCAAGACGTACGTTCCCGCTTGTCCCAGATTCTTTTTCTTCGTCAAGACGAAGACGACAAGACCCACGAACATACCGATTGCCGCCAGTGCAAAACCAGCATGGTAGCCGGAAGTATCCGATACTTTACCAACGACGAGCGGTGCAAGGAACGCTCCGGCGTTGATTCCCATATAAAAGATACTGAAACCCGCATCACGGCGGTTATCAGTCTTACTGTACAGGTCACCGACGATGTTCGAAACGTTTGGTTTCAAGAACCCTGTTCCGATGACGATGAGTCCCATCGAGATGAACAACGCTGTAATCCCTGCCGGCAATGCCAACACGATATGCCCCAGCATGATGAGAATCCCACCATAAAAGACGGTTCGTGAGGTGCCTAACAGACGGTCAGCGACCCATCCTCCGATGATCCCTGACATATAAACAAGTGATCCGTAAACTGCCATGATGGACGCTGCCGTCGTTTTATCGATGCCAAGACCACCATTTGCGACTGAATCGTACATATAGAAGATGAGGATGGCACGCATTCCATAGTAGGAAAAACGTTCCCAAAACTCGGTGAAGAACAGGGTGAACAACCCTTTCGGATTCCCGAAGAATCCTTTTTGCGGAACAGTCTTATAGACCTGATCGCGATCAAACTCTGCCATATGATCGGCTCCTTTCGTCTACCTTCAATATGTGCACATTGTTCAATCTTTTTCCCGCTTTCCCCAAACGATAAGCGTGAACCAACCGATTGAACGTAAATACACTGTTTTGCCTGAATTGTCTCACTTCTTTTTTTGTTTATGAGACAGCACTATATCATTCAACCGTAAATCATTTGATGAGTCAAATATTAATTTTGTTACAAAAAAAGAGCGATACGAAAAGTCGCTCGCTCAAGTCTGCATTTCTTTTGATTCGATTACCGTCACCCCAGGTGGTGCGTGTAATGTATGATGGATCATCGCCTGGGCGACCTTCTCCGCTTCAATCGGAGCAAACGTACTGCGTTTTAGTAACGGACGGAGTACAGTCGAGACACGCGCCGCTGCCTGTTCTCCGAACCGGAACTCATCCCGTTCCCCGAGCAACAGTGATGGTCGGAAAATAAGTAAGGCATCGTAACCGAGTACACGCAAACCGTTTTCCGTATCGCCTTTGACACGGTTGTAAAACGTCTTGGCATTCGGATGGGCACCGAGGGCAGAAATCAAGGCAAATCGCGTCGCTCCTAAATCCATGAGTTCACGACCAACTTCGATCGGATACGTATAGTCCACCTGCCGGAAAGCTTCTTGTGATCCGGCTTGTTTAATCGTCGTTCCGAGTGCACAGTAGACATGATCCACTTCCGGCAGTTCAATTTCCGTCACCCGGTCAAAATCAATCACCCATTCTTCCAGTTTCGGATGAAACCGGTTCATCGGACGACGGACAAGCACGTGTACTTCCTGATAGTCTTCATGCGCCAGTAGTTGATCGACGAGCTCTTGACCTACTAATCCGCTCGCCCCTAAAATAGCTGCTTTCATCATCCATCCTCCTCTTGATTTTTGTGTTGCCCGATTGGTAAAAAGTAAGACCGATTGCCGGTAATTCGTTCACCTGCCCGGACACCGACGGCACTTGGGCGTCCACCCAGCACAAACACGCCAAACATGTAAGCGACTTCCGCTCCGTCTTGCAACTGCCAAGTCGGCAACGGTTGGTATTGTTGGTAAACAGCCGATTGATCGGCAAAGGACCGTTGTTCATTGCTGTACATGACTGCTCCATTCCCTTGATGGATCGTCACCGTGTCCCCTTCTCGCCCAAAAATCGGTTTTTCAACGAACGCTTGATGTCGTTCTAAAAAGGCGGTCGGTTCTAAATAGGTCGGCAAAAAATACCGCTCAATGATGTCATGTTCCGCTGTTGTCAGATACTCGTGGCTCGTTTCATGTAACAGCCAAATCAAGGCCAAGACCGACTTTGCCTGCATCAGGAAAGCGGACGGCGGATTAATGATTTCGAGTAATCCCATCTCGACGAGTTGAAGCAACAAAACCCCCAGTTCTCTTCCGTTTTCATCACGGTCGAGCAACGCCATTTCGATCGGAAACGTTTGGCGGTACAGAATATCGATGCGTCGTCCCTGTTGGTCATACAAGCCATCTTCTGCCCGTATTTCCAGTTCATTGAGCGGACAGTATGTAGCACCGGCTACAAATCGTTGTAAATACTCAGTCGTCCACCGGTCCTCGATGTTGTCGCCGTGCGATGTGAAAACGACATGCGGTACCTGATTCATCCGGTGTTCTGCCGCCTCGACGGCGCGACGTACACTCTCGGCCAACTGTTCTGACTGTCCGTCGTTGATTGAATTCAATCCCACTTTTTCGGCAATTCGATCGTTGACTTCAAACGACTCTTTGATGAACGTCGGTGTATCCGCATTCCATTCCATCACAGAAATTTTTTCCCCGCTGACGATGAAATCAAACCGGCTGATGATCGACAGGGGGCGCATCGTCTGTAGGCGGAGAAAGGGCAATGCGACTTTCGGAAACCCCAGTTCAATCAATCCTTCATCATCCATCGTCCAAAGGATCGGGATGACCTTCTCAAAAATCGAGTAGGCATCCCGTGCCGCCGTCCGCAGATTTTCAATCGTTTCCTTCGGGACAGGCATCGCTTCAGTCAACGCATAGACCTCTCCGTCAAGTACATCCCAAAACGATTCCATGTCCCCATACAGTTTCTGACGCTCGTTCATCCGCCGAAGAAACCGGACGAAGATCCCGTTCCGAACCCTTTCGTCTTGGCGTTATAACTTTTAACTTCTTTCGATTTCGGCGTATAGCCTTTCGTTCGCATGGCACTATGCATCAGGGCACGTGAGGCAAAATAACTTCCTCCCCAATAAAAGAAACCGGAATGGGTCGAGCTTGCATCATCGCAATACCAGACGCCTTCATCATTGTCATATTCATAGTCGTCACAATCCGGATCATCCGGACGCTCCGCCCTCGCATCATCCGCTCCGCACCCACTGAGTGTCGTCCCGATCAATAACGTGGCTGCAAGTGTCGCTTGTTTCATCCAACTCACATCTCATACCCCTTTCATGACCATTTGTTATTCTAAGTATACGCTTTTTCCAGCAAAAAAGTTTCTCTGTCGCACCGGAACTTTTTTTGTTCCACGCAGTAGAACAACTAAGAAGATTCGAGGAGGAAATCAAATGTCACTTGCCTATTATGTCGAAGATCAAAATGAATTCAAATCGATTTATCAATACAGCCGGTTTGCCATCGAGCCGGATGAGATCATCGCCCATCAATTGTGTGAATTCCATATCATCGAAGGTCACTTGTACGAATTACGGTCCAATGAAATGGACGGCGAATACGATCAGTTGATCGTTGATCATGTCGAAGCTTCGCCCCGCGATCCGAGCGACCGTGTCTATCCTCCGCACCAGATTCACTTGGAGTTCAGACGGTTCCAAGATCACGGTCCCCATCCGGTTCTCAAGACGGTGACCGTCCCGAATCATATTCAAGCGATGCGCTTTTTAATCAAGGACAAACTGAGCGTTCCCGATCACGGGGTATTCGAACGAGACAGCTGTGAGGTTGATCTCGACCGGAATTGTTATGTCATTTATCTTGGTGAAGAAATCATTTAATGAAAGAAATAAGCATAGTTCGTTTTCAAGAGACGTTTTTTTTGGCATACTAGATGATAAGAACGAATTAATCGAGGTGAACACACATGAGCGAACAACCAAAAAAATTATCGCTTCAAGAAGCAATGATCGAGCAGTTAAAAGCAAAAAAACAATCACAAACAAAACGTCCGACCGGTTTGCGCGGAACAGAAACAAAACAAATGACAAGCCAAAAAACGAAAAAAACGAACAACCAGAAAAAACGGACAGGCGTCTAATTGAATTCGTGAAATAAGGGAGTAGTTATGAGTATTTTAACGGTATCAAACTTAAGCCACGGTTTTGGCGATCGTGCGATTTTCGAAGATGTCTCGTTCCGCTTGTTAAAAGGGGAACACATCGGTCTCGTTGGAGCCAACGGCGAGGGAAAATCGACGTTCATGAATATCATCACTTCACAGCTTGAACCGGATGAAGGAAAAGTCGAATGGGCAAAACATGTCCGCGTCGGCTACCTGGATCAGCACGCCGTTCTTTCGAAAGGCCTCACGATCCGTGATGCCTTAAAAGGGGCATTCCAATACTTGTTCGACATCGAGCAGGAAATCAATGATCTCTATACGAAAATGGGCGAAGTCGAACCAGACGAACTCGAAAAAATGTTAGAAGAAGTAGGTGTCTTACAAGACATCTTAACGAACAATGACTTTTATACGATTGATGCGAAAGTCGAAGAAATCGCGCGTGGGTTAGGTCTCGATGAAATTGGACTCGATCGTGACGTGCAAGAGCTCAGTGGCGGACAACGGACAAAGATCCTGCTCGCAAAACTGTTGCTTGAAAAACCAGATATCCTGTTGCTGGATGAGCCGACCAACTACCTTGATGTCCAGCACATCGAGTGGTTGAAACGATACCTCAATGACTACGAGAATGCTTTCATTCTGATTTCACACGACATTCCATTCTTAAATAGTGTCATCAACTTGATTTACCATATGGAGAATCAAGGGCTCAACCGTTATGTCGGCGATTACGACAACTTCTTGACGGTCCATGAGGCAAAGAAAAAGCAACATGAGTCGGCATTCAAACGCCAACAGCAGGAAATCTCTGAGCTCAAGGACTTCGTTGCCCGGAACAAAGCACGTGTCTCGACACGAAACATGGCGATGTCACGTCAGAAAAAACTCGATAAGATGGATGTCATCGAACTCGCGCAAGAACGTCCGAAACCAGAGTTTCATTTCCAGACGGCTCGGACCCCAAGTAAGTTGATGTTTGAGGCGAAGGGACTTGTCATCGGATATGATGAACCCCTCTCGCGCCCGCTTGATTTGATGATTGAACGTGGTCAAAAAATTGCCTTACACGGAGCAAACGGAATCGGGAAGTCCACTCTTTTGAAGAGTTTGCTTGGTGAGATTCCATCCGTTTCCGGTACGGTCGAACGCGGCGAAAATCTCCATATCGGCTATTTCGAACAGGAGATCAAGGAAAAGAATTCGAATACGTGTATCGAGGAAATTTGGGGCACATTCCCGTCCTTGACGCAGCAACAGGTCCGGGCAATGCTCGCGAAATGTGGACTGATGACAAAACACATCGAATCGAAAATCGAAGTCCTCAGTGGTGGCGAAAAAGCGAAGGTCCGCCTTTGTAAATTGATGAATACGGAATCGAACATTCTGGTTCTCGATGAGCCGACAAACCACTTGGATGTCGAAGCAAAAGAAGAATTAAAACGTGCGTTGCAAGCATATAAAGGAACGGTTCTGTTGATTTCACACGAACCGGAATTTTATGAAGCCGTCGCGACGGACTTATGGAATTGTGAATCGTGGACGACGAAGGTCTTCTAAGTTTCGCAGGAAACATACGACGGGGTTTGATTTCGGTGTCTCATCGAATCAGACGACCGTCGTTTTTCGATTCTTTTTTAACTAAATTTAGCGAGAATTCTCCCACCTCTATGCATCTTGGCGCGAAGCCAAGCGTAGGTGGGAGATGAATCGCCCGTCTTGGTAAGAATGCAATTATTTGATACAATCAGTCTGACTAACCAAAAGGACTGATATATCAATGAAAATGGATACAAATAAACATTCAGTCTTTCTTCTGAATTATCATCTTGTCCTCGTCGTGAAATACAGGCGAAAAGTGATCGATGACGCCATCTCGGAGTTCGCGAGACAGACCTTCGAACGAATCGGCGCGTCGTATCATATCACGCTGAATGAATGGAATCATGACGGCGATCATATCCATGTGCTGTTCAAAGCACACCCGAACACGGAGATGTCAAAGTTTCTGAACGCTTACAAGAGCGCAAGCAGCCGACTGATCAAACGAGACTTTCCGCATGTCAAGAAACAACTATGGAAAGAAATGTTTTGGTCTCGAAGTTATTGTCTAGTGACGACCGGAGGTGCGACAAGCGACGTCATCAGACACTATATCGAAAAACAAGGGAAGGAGTGATTGCTTTGCTGAAGGCGTATAAGTTTCGACTCTATCCGACGAAACCCCAACAAGAATATTTCATGAAGACGTTCGGTTGTGTCCGTTTCGTCTACAATAAGATGCTCGAAGAGCGGATTCGACTGTATGAAGACTCGAAACTGAACCCTGGCGTAAAGCAAAAGCTCCCAACCCCAGCGAAGTACAAGCCTGAATTCCCTTTCCTCAAAGAAGTCGACAGTCTTTCCCTTGCGAACGCTCAGATGGACTTAAACAGGGCGTACCAAAACTTTTTTCGGGATCAGTCTGTCGGATTTCCGAAATTCAAATCAAAGCATAACGACCGAGCCTCTTACACGACCAACAATCTGAAGGGAAGCATCCGCATTCAAGATCGTAAGGTGAAACTGCCTAAAATCGGTTTTGTGAAGTTGAAACAACATCGTCCGTTCGTTGGTGTCATCAAGTCCGCGACGGTCTCGATGACGAAGACAAGGAAATTCTTCATCTCCATCCTTGTCGATCAATCCGAAGAGCAATGGGTTCCCGCCAAGAATAAAGTAGGAATCGACCTTGGTCTGGAGCACTTCGCCATCATGACAAATGATGAGCGTGTTTCTGAGAAAGTTAATAATCCTCGTTTTCTTCGAAAGTCCGAAGAGAAGATCAAGAAGGCGCAACGCGCCTTGTCCCGCAAGAAAATCGGGAGTAAGAACCGAGACAA
This sequence comes from Exiguobacterium sp. s192, assembly GCF_018618795.1. Taxonomy (NCBI): domain Bacteria; kingdom Bacillati; phylum Bacillota; class Bacilli; order Caryophanales; genus Exiguobacterium; species Exiguobacterium sp. s192. The sequence goes on from NZ_JACSMS010000004.1 coordinate 120,835, forward strand.
GGCGAGGATCATCCTCGCCAAGAAGCATGAAAAGATTACAAATCAACGTCAAGATTTTCTTCATAAGCTGTCGAAACGGATCGTTGACGATAACCAAGTCATCGTCGTCGAGACGCTTAAATCGAAGAACATGATGAAGAACCATAAGATTGCCAAATCGATTGGAGATGTCAGTTGGTATGCGTTCGTCCGACAGCTGGAATACAAATGCAAATTCTATGGGCGAATACTTATCAAAGCGGATCAATGGTACGCCTCTACTCAAATCTGTTCTTCTTGTGGAGTAAAAGGCGAGAAGAAAACGATCGATGTACGCGAATGGACGTGTACTTGCGGCGCCCATCATGACAGAGATATTAATGCGAGTATCAACTTATTGCTGTTAGCAGACTGAGAACCCTTCAGGGTGGGAACCACCCGATGAGCTTGGTCAATAACCGTAGCTAGTAAAAGTACGGTCTTCCCAAGAAGCTCCCACTTCAATTTACGAAGCAAATAAGTGGTGAGTAGTTCACTTCATAGACTTAACGATTGCCTTGTTCGTAGATTTGTATCACACTAAATGACAGAAGAAACTTTTTAGAAGGAGTGGATGTCATGGAAACCATCACCAAGAAAGCGAGTTTATCACTGATTGAACTTCAAAGCGGCGGAGACGAATCCTTGTTTTGTCGTCTGTATTCCCCAGCCTTAACACGTCCCGCTCCTTTGATTGTCTTATTTCACGGATTCCCCGGGAAACAATTGAACATGGACTGGGCCGTTCGACTGCAGGAACTTGGTTTTCATGTCCTCGTCACTTCGTATCGCGGCACGATCGGCAGCCCTGGTGCCTTCCGTTTTCGTCATACGCTCGAAGATGCAACGGCCATCATGAAACACGTTGCTTCTCCTACCTTTACAGAACAACACGATGTTGCAGCCGATCAGATTACAATCGTCGGTCACAGCATGGGTGGTTTTGCCGGACTTCATGCCTTTGCAAATGTCCCGACCATTGCTCATTACATCGGCATCTCGCCCTTTAATTTTGGTTTGATCGGACAGCTGGTACTCGAGTATCCGGAACATGAGGAAGCCTTACGCGGTGTTCTCAGCCGTGGCGCAACCTTCCTGTCGCATACCGACGGGGACACGTTGCTGAAAGAGTTGACCGAGCACCATGCCGAGTGGAATCTACTGGCGCTAAAAGAGCAACTGCGCACCCGGTCCGCGCTGCTTGTCACATCCGAGCGCGACGAGACATCCATTAAATCCCTGCACCATGATCTCTTACAGGATGCCAGTACGTTTGAAGAAATCATCGTCGACAGCGATCACAACTACATCGACAACCGGGAAGAAGCCTTTCAGTCTTGGACAACGTGGTTGCAACAACGCTAAAAAAAACAGGAATCCTCACCCTGATACGGAGGATTCCTGTTTTGTCTGTGTTTTGACGTTTGGTCGTAACTGCATCCGGTACAACACGAGCGTGAATAAGGTCAGTGTCGAGCAGGCATACCAGATCGTCGTAAAAAGTGTTCCCGTATCGGTTCCGATGAAGATGCCGTGAAGGGTCATCAGGAGCCATGCCGGTAAGACGAGCCAGTGGGTCAATTTCCATAATGTTTTCCCGAGCGTTTCCTTCAGGAAGTCGGATGTGACCAACACGAAACCAAACAGGTAGAGACTGATTGTCCCGAAGGCGTTCCAAAGAGGTTCATACGAAGCATTTCCCGGGATGATGATTTCAAGAATCGTTAACGGCGCATACGTATCGACGACAATCAATGTCGCGTGCAGGATAATCGCAAGCAATCCCGCCCACCCGCTGTACAGATGAATGTTGTGCAAACGGGCTTTTTGTTTTTTCAAGGCTGGGAAAGATCCGAGTAATCCCGCCAAAACAGACAGTGTCAAAAAGAAGTGACCCGTCAGTCCGCTTAAACGAATCATCGTCCATGTCGAAAACAACCATTTCACCCAGTCCATATCGATTGTCCCCCTTTCTCTTCCGCCACCATTTTTCCCGACTCATCCATCAATAAAAGTCGTCCCTTCGGAAACCATTTAAACAGTTTGTCCTGTCGCTCCGCCTCCGTCATCTGAAACGCCAGCTTCGTCATCACTTCGGCTTCATACAGTTGTGGCGCCGAAGCCGTGACTTGAACAACGTCCGTTTCAATCGGCCGACCTGTTTTGCCGCTCAACAAATGATGGTTCGTGCGTTGTCCGACCTTCCATGAACGGTATACCCGATTCGATGTCGCAATCGCCCCTTGGCGTAACTGAACTTCGGCAATCGCCTGTTCCGTCTGCGGATCGGTGATCGCAACCTTCCACGGCTGTGTATCCGACCAGACGATGACATCGCCTCCCGCCTCAATCAAACCACGCGGTTGTTTTTTCCGTAACCGTTGTGCCGCGAGCATCGCCGCAGCTCCCTTTCCGATGCCGCCTAAATCAATCGCGCCGTGACTCACTCGTGTCACGTCGCATCCTTCTACTATAAACGGGCTGCTCTCGGGTGGGGATTCGAACCTGAATGATTCAATGGCACGTTGGAATGGAAACGAGCGGTCGTATCCATTTGCCTGTTGCTGTTCCAGTAAAAAGGGCGAAAAATACTGCTCAGTCTGTTCAAAGTAACGAATCGCACGTTGCAATAAGCGTGCAAGCGGTAACGAGACACTGAGCGATTCTCCGACCATCAGGCCATTTAGTCGGCTGACCTCACTCGCAGGATCAAATCGTGACCATTGCCGGTCGACATATTGAAAAAATTGTTCGATGGTTTGCCATTCGTCCTCTGTGATCGGTTGATCGGTGACGAACCGAATGGTGTTATGCATCGCATACAACTGACGATTCATTCCGATTCACCTCCTATTTCGAATGACTGGACTGTCCGTCACTTCCACCGCTCGGCTGTTCAAAGCCGGATGTTTCGTTGCTCTGCCACCCTTCATCATCGTCGTCCTCATAACTGTCCTCATCTGACTCACCCCACTCATCGTCATCACCTTGCGACGGCTGACTTGGAATCGTCGTTTCATCGGAATAGGAATCGCCTGTATTAACGGGGTTCGTCGGCTGATCATTCGAAGCGACACTCAATTGACCGATTGCAAGACCTAAAAAGACACTGCTGCTCAGACCAACAATCCACTTTGCAAATGGTTTTGGTTTCATTGTCCCTGCTCCTCTCGTTTCCTGTTATCTTTACTGTATCGATAAAAACTGACAACTAGCTGATGACAACTGTGGGATAATAAGAAAAACGACGGGACAGGGGGAATGAGGATGCGGGTCTTGATTGCAGAAGATGATGAACGTCTGGCTAAAATGTTACGCCTTCATCTTGAACGCGCCGGTTACCAGGTGGATGTCGCACATGACGGGGTAACGGCCATCGAACAGTGTCAGACGTTTCGTTATGATTTGCTTGTCCTCGATTGGATGATGCCGCATAAAAGTGGCATTGAAGTTGCAACCGAGTTGCGGGGGGAACGCTTCGAGGGCGGTATCCTGATGTTGACCGCACGCGATACGGAAATTGATTTGGTCCATGGACTCGACAGCGGGGCCGACGATTATCTCGTCAAACCGTTTCAGGCAAACGAGCTGTTAGCCAGACTCCGTGCCCTGAGCCGCCGTCAGAAAAAAGCATTCATCTCGATCGTTTCTTATCAGGAACTGGAACTCGATATTACGACGCAGACGATTTCCTATGCCCACCACCCCCTTGATTTGACGCGCCGTGAGTTCGAGTTTTTATCGTTGTTACTGCGTCGTCCGGAACAGGTGATGGGGCGGGAATTGATCATTGAAGTCGTCTGGGGCATCGGGGCCGATATTACCGACAATGCGCTCGATGCACTTGTTCGGCTTGTCCGCAAAAAACTGGATGCAGCAGGTGCACCTTCCCTGATCAAAACCGTCCGTGGTTTCGGCTACCGGCTCGGTGATCCACATGCTTGAGACGATCCGGAAACGCTTGACGTTATTGTTTAGCGGCACGTTTTTATTATTGTTGATTTTGATTTTAATCGGGGTCTATTTCACGACCGCCCGGTTGCTGGATCAAACGGAGTTGAACCAATTGAAGTCGGTTTCGAATCGTGATCTGTTCGAACGCATCGAACACGGGGAAGATCGTGTGATCCGGGATCCGATTTATTTTCAGCTCTTTAATCCGGATGGGACGGAACGCTATACACGACTGCCCGACGATCTGCCAAAAGAACATGTCCGAAAATTCCTGAATTCAAACAAAATGACCGAAAAGATTTTTTCCGACGGTCAGCATTTTTTGCTTTATCAACGGACCAGTCCGGAAGGATCCACCCTTCTTTTAAAGGACATCTCGGCGACAGAAGATACGTTGGAACGGTTGATCGCGATGTTGGCGGGAATCACCGTTCTTTCCACACTCGTCTTAATGGGTGTCAGCTATGTCTTGGCCGGTCGATCCGTCTTACCGGTCCAACAAGCCTTTGATCGGCAACGGCGTTTTACGTCTGATGCGTCCCATGAACTGCGTACTCCTTTAACGATTTTATACAGTGGCATTGAACTATTGGAGACCGAACCGCTCAGCGCGGAAGGAAAAACGATTTTACATGATTTGAAGTCAGAGACCGCCTCGATGCAATACCTGGTCTCCGATTTACTGTTACTCGCCCGGGAAGGTCATCCCGGTCCGATGTCGTTGCTCGACATGAGTACACTCGTCACGCAAACCGCCGACCGCTTCCGCCACACTTTAGCCGGTCGTACACTTCATCTTGACGTGGCTGCTGACCTTTCCATCAAAGGCGACCGGAATCAGTTGATTCGACTGGTGACGATTTTTTTAGAAAATGCCGCTGCTTACAGCGATGCGGACATCGAAGTCCGGTTGCAACACACTTCCTCTGATATCCGGTTGAGCATCACCGATCACGGCATCGGGATTCCGAAAGAAAATCAGGAAAAAGTGTTTGAACGCTTTTTCCGGGGCGATCATGCGCGGCACGGGACCGGGACCGGGCTTGGCCTGGCAATTGCCCGGTCCATTGCGGATGCACATGAAGCCGTCATCTTACTGGATTCGACACCAGATGAAGGAACACGCTTCACGATTGTTTTTCCAATTCCTTGATGGACCGTCAGCTAACTGTCAGATAACCTCGTTACAGTAAGAGTATGTTCTCATTACTATCAAGGAGGGTTTTCATATGTTAGCTGGTGTACCGCTCCATCCCTTACTCGTCCACGCTCCAATCGCACTGTTACTGTTTGCGACCGTTCTGTTGGTATTCAGTTTGAAATGGGTCCAGTTAAAATTATTTGTCTTGATCACCTTATTCGCAGGTCTCTTGACCGGGGCAGCCGCTTATTTGTCCGGTGACGGTGCAGAAGAATATGCAGAAGCCAATCTCAGCAGTGTAACGCATGCTGCTGTCGAGAATCATGAACACTTTGCGTTATTCAGTCTTGTCGCTTTTGGGATCGCGTTTGTCTTCTTGCTGCTGGGCTACCGGTCAAGCAAAAAAACGATGCTGATGTTGAGTTTACTGGTTGCCGTCGTCGGCAGTGGTCTGCTTGCGTATACCGGTCATCTCGGCGGACAGATGGTGTATGCCAAATAATCAGATATGACAAAAAAAGCCCTCCTATCCGTGGATAAGAGGGCTTTTTAAATTCACTTATTTACGGTGCGCACGTCCTGGACGGCGGTTGCTCGAGCGGCGTGTATTGCCACGGCCTTCTGCTGGAGCCTTTGTTCCTTTGCTTTGGTCATGTTGCGCACGAATCATCTCGTCCGATAATTCGACGACGATTGGTGTGACTTCGACCCCAAGCTCGCGTTCCATGTCGCGGAAACTCCGACCGTCTCTTGGTGTGACGATTGAAATCGCCACGCCGTCGTTTCCGGCACGTCCCGTCCGACCAATCCGGTGGACGTAGCTTTCGGCATCATCCGGTAAATCATAGTTGAAGACGTGTGTGACACCCGTGACATCAAGACCACGTGACGCGACATCCGTCGCGATCAAAAACGGTGTTTTGCCTTGGTAGAACTTCGCCATTGCCTTTTCACGTTTTCCTTGTGTCAAACCACCGTGCAATTCATCCGTCGGATATCCTTGCATCTGTAATTCTTCGTTCAGCTTGCTGACACGGCGTTGTGTCCGGCAGAAGATGATGGCGGCATAGGGACGCATCTCATCAAGCATCGTCCGAAGTGTTGCCTGTTTACGACGGTCTGTCGTCTCGACGACAAACTGTTCAATCGCATCGACCGTTACTTTTTCAGCTTCGACTTGGACTTCGATTGGATCGCGAAGATACGTTTTCGCGAGTTGCTCGACTTTCGGCGGCATCGTCGCGGATAACATGACGAATTGACGATCGACAGGTGCTGCCGCGATGATATCTTCGATTTCCGGTAAAAATCCGATTTGCAGCATTTGATCGGCTTCATCCAAGACCAGCGTCTTGAGTTCACTCAAATCAAGTGTTCCCCGTCCGACGTGATCTAAAATCCGACCTGGTGTCCCGATGATGATTTGCGGCATCCGGCCGAGACGTTGGATTTGTTTGAACACATCTTGTCCACCGTACACAGCAAGTGCACGGATGTCTTCCATGTTCCGGATCAACTTGTGTGTTTCGTCCGCAATCTGACGCGCAAGTTCTCGTGTCGGTGCGACGATTAACGCTTGGACGGTTTTGCTCTCTAAATCGATTTGTTCAAGGATCGGCAATAAGAACGCAAGCGTCTTCCCTGTCCCGGTTTGTGCTTTTCCTATTAAGTCACGACCCGCCAGTAAGTGCGGAATCGCCTGTTCCTGAATCGGTGTCGGTTGTTTAATGCCTTGTTTTTGTAATTTTTTCACCCATTGTTCTTGAATGTGTAATGCTTCAAATGTTGACATAGTATCCTCCTAAAAATTATCCACAGAAAAAAGCTGTGGATAACCTGCTTCGAATCGACAAAAACAGTTATCCACAGCCGTGCTTTTACTAGTATACACAATTTACGCGTTCATTGCTTCCTGTTTTAACTTTCGATCAAGTACAAATGTACCAAATGGAATAAACGAAGCGATAAAGGCGATCCCTGCTTTTACAAACGACCAACGGTATTTAAATTTAACGACGGCTAACCATAGTGCATACATGACGAACAAGACACCGTGCAGGGCACCGACGACTGAAACGGCTTCCGGTATGCCCGCCATATATTTTAACGGCATCGCAATCAACAACAAGACCAAAAATGAAATCCCCTCTAACACGGCAATCAATCGAAATTGACCTAACGTAGTTCCTAACATCCCGTCACTCCTTTTTCCTGTTTACTTCTTTTAGTATACGGGACGTCAGCCGGTCTGTGACCTGTGTCACAGGATTGTCAGATTTCGAGCGGACGGAGTCGTGCTTCAATCTCTTGGCGCATTGGCTCGAGGAACGGTGGAAGTGCCAATGTCTCGCCAAGCGTTTCGACCGATTCATCTGTCGCAAATCCAGGTGTATCCGTGGATAACTCAAATAAGATGTGGTTCGGTTCCCGGAAATACAGTGCTTGGAAATAGTGGCGGTCGACCTTCCCCGAATTCGGCAGACGATACTGGTTGAGCCGTTCCACCCATAAATCATACTCTGCACTGTTCGGAACACGGAAGGCGACATGATGGACACCACCACGACCCAAGCGTTCCCGGTCGAGATCCGGACGGGCTTCGAGATGTACCTCAGCGCCGATTCCGCCTTGTCCTGTCGAGTAGACTTCAATCTCTGCAAAATCACCGGCAAGCGACGGATAACTTCCGACTTTTTTAAAGCCCATCACTTCTGTCAAGACGAGTGCTGTTGGTGCCGGATCATTGACGGTCAATGTTACGGCACCTAATCCGACGATGGCATGCTCCGCCGGAATCTCCTCGTGTTTCCAAGGTACACCACCTGCGACACCTTGTTCCCCATCTTCTGCAACGAGAATCAACCGAGTGCCTTCTTGATCACGAAAAGCAAGCGTTTGCCGCCCTGCCCGTTCCACGATGGCATCATGATCGATTCCTTGTGCTGTAAAACGCTCTGTCCAAAACTTGAGTGATTCCGTCGTTTTGACACGGAGTGATGTCGAAGAAATACTCGAAGCACCCGGTACACCCGTCCCGAGATGCGGGATATCAAAAAACGTCAGATCCGTCCCCGGATTGCCTTCAGCATCTCCGTAAAAAAGGTGATACGATGTCGTGTCGTCCTGATTGACGGTTTTTTTGATGAGACGCATCCCAAGAATTTGTGTATAAAACTGATAATTCCGCTCTGCCATTCCGGTTAAGATTGACACATGATGAATACCGAGTAACTCCATGTTTGTCACGTCCTTTTGGTTGTTTTTAATTCGTACCGTCAGTATATCGCACATTTATCTTGAATTCAAGATATTAACTCATTAAAAAAATCGCCCTTTCGAAAAAGGACGATTGAATAGTTAAAATTAAAGTTTTACGACGTTAGCAGCTTGTGCTCCACGTGCGCCTTCAGTGATTTCAAATTCAACTTCTTGACCTTCGTCAAGTGATTTGAAGCCTTCACCAGTGATTGCTGAGAAATGTACGAATACGTCTTCTCCGCCTTCAACTTCGATGAAACCGAAACCTTTTTCTGCGTTAAACCATTTTACTTTACCTGTGTTCATGGGAACAACCTCCAAAAATAAATTACTTAATACATATGCACGGCATATGAAAGAAATTCATTATTGTCCCGAAATACATGGAGCGACGAAAAGATTGTTCGTGACGCAATGTGAATCAGTAGTGACAATAACAATATTAAGCTACCGCTAGTATAGAATGATTGCGCTTTAAAAGTCAAGTTGTCTGACCAGTATTTTTTCCAATTGATTCCACTTTTCAAGCAAAAAAGCAGATTCGGAATGATCCGAACCTGCTTCTGTTTCTTAACGATGGATCCAGACAGCTCCTGCTGAGTTATCTTTCGCTTCACCGATGACTTGAATTTTAAGACCGTTGTTCGGAAGCAGTTTTCCTGCATCCGGGATCAACTGATTGATGTACGATTTTGAATCATCAAACTTCGTGACACCTGCAAGTCCTTTGTAGTCGTACAGACCACGTGTCGGCGAATCGATGACCCAAGCCGGTGCTTTATCATAGCTGAAAGCAGCATCCGCGATTTGGTAACGCGTGCTTCCTGCAACGACCGGTTGTCCTTTAAGCGTTCCGACGATCGCTTCAGGATGCGAATCGACGACACCGAGGAAACCTTCACCCGGGTGAACACCAACCCAGTTATCCGTAAAGCTGCTGTCGGCATACCATACAACGAGACCTGTGTTGTACTTGACACCGCGTGCATGCTCAAGCGCTTTGTCTGAGCCTGCATAGTTCCGCCATTCGAGGTAGTATGCGTTATCGGCATAACTGAAACCATCAGAAGCAATGAATCCGTCTAATTTAAATTTCGGTGTACCTTCTGCATCATCTTCAAAGACGACTTTTCCGTCGACTGTCAATTTCGCGTTATCAAGTGCGAAACCGTCCAGGGCAAGACCCGCATCCCCTGTATAGTCAAACGTCAACGTGACTTTTTTGCCGGCAAATTCACTGAGATCATACGATTTGTCGACCCATGCACCTTTTGAAGATTCGGCACGCTGATCGCCATCCGTATCTTCATCTCCGATGACATCGATGACTTTTGATACGCCGTCAGCTGTTGCCGTGACTTCCAAGAAGTCATAGTCGAATTCGACGTCGAAGTACGCTTTGTAATCAAATTTCGCTGATTTTGCTGCCGTCAAATCGAATTCCGGTGATGTCATTGACGTGTGGAGATCGTTACCTTTCGTGCTGTAGTAGTATTTTTTACCGAATGCCGGCGCAATGCCTTTGACCGGTTTTTTCGGTAAGTTGACTTTGATGATCCCTGGATTTTTTGATTTCGTGACACTTTGATCCAGGTAAGAAGCTGTTCCCGCTTTTGAGAGCGAATCAAAGTCGACGGTTTGAATGTTCGCCCAGTTTCCGCCCATCAATGTTTGGAAGTACTCTTTGTTTTGTGGTGAGAAACTTGTTGGTTCTGTCCCGGCTACGTTTCCGTTCCAGCTACCGCCACTCATGATCGACCATGAAGCCACCGGCTCGCCTTGGCCTGTGTACTGTGTATCGTACTCATCCGGAAGACCTAAATCGTGACCAAATTCATGCGCAAAAACGCCGACTGCGCCGTCTTCTGGTTGCACTGTGTAGTCATAAGCCGCCATTTTGCCGCCCCAGTTTGTTGAGTTCGAAGTCGTGTTTTCGACCGGATAGACATTCCCAAGTGTCCAACGGTGTGACCAGATCGCATCATCACCAAGCTTACCGCCACCTGCTTCTTGACCGGTTCCGGCATGTATGATCATCAAGTGATCGACCAGACCATCCGGCTCATTGAAGTTACCGTCGCCGTCGATGTCATATTGATCAAACGTATCGTAATCGGCCAGGTTGATGCCTGCTTTGACAGCCGCATTCAACGTATCCTTGACGAGATCACGTGGTCCTTTTGGTCCGAGGTTATCGTTTCCACCTTTTGGACTGTCTGCACCGTAATCTTTTGCTGTCCCTGGAACTGTCAACCAATCGGATACTTTCCCGTCGACCGTATAACTTCCGCCTGATTGTTCTTCATAATATTGTTTAAACGTTTTGACTTTCTCTCCATTAAACAATTTGAACTCTTCGTCACCGAACATCAATTTTTCGTAATGTTCTTTATTAAAGTTGTCCGCATACATATAGCCTTCCTCTTGGACGACGTTGTTATGCTTGAAATCGCTGTACTCTGTTAACAAAACAAGGACTTTGTCTGAGCGGACAGCGCCGTTATAAGGTGCTTGTTTGGCTTTATCGACTTTGACAAAACCATCCTTTTTACCCTTTTTGTAGTTGTTATGATTTTTCTTGAGTTGTTTTGCCAACTGTTCTTTTTGTTTCGTCAAAAAGTCTTTTGTTTTTTGATCAAATGCTTCTTCTTTACCTGATTCGTGATCATGCTCTTCATGATCAACAGTCGGTTTTCCGTTGGCTTTTTTGTCCAAGTACTTTTGAACAGCCTTTTGTTTTGCTTCTGCTGATGCTGCTTTTGAGACGACCCCACGTTTTTCAAGCACTTTCAATAAGCGTTCCTGATCGACCGTGTTCAAGTCCATCGGTGCTCCTGCTGCGACTTTTTCAGCAGCCTCAACCGATTTTACCTTCCCACCAGGTAAAACTGGACCGACGGCAAATGCAGCCGCGGTGATGCCGGACAAGACGGCTAGACTAAGCTGTTTCTTTTTTCCCACGTGAACTGACCCCCTATGTAGTAGTGAAAAGTAAACTAAGTGAACTTTTCTGAATATTCAAATCATAAATTGTTTTATTCCGTTAATCAATCAAATTTCAAACAATTAGTGCTTTGTAACCATACCTATTTTTGGGATTTAGTTCATGTTTTTTAAAATCTGCCGATAGATGTAATAAACAGCCTGTCTTTTTCTTTGTCCCAGCCATCAATCTTCATACATACAGAACCAATCTTGATTTCATATTTTATTGAAGGAGGACTTTCATGTCACCTCTACAGAAATTCGAACGCCAGCTTTTAAAAAACTATTTGATCGGCTCATTCGTCGCCGTGTTTGGTGTCGGTTGTCTCTTCATCTTTGAAACACTGACCTTTGATGTACGTGAACGGGTGGTTTTATTGACGATCATGACGATTTCCGTCATTACGATGTTCAGTTTTGAATATACGGTTTACAAAAAACATATGCGTCCGCTTTATCAAGTTTTCCAAAACGCCTTTCCGAGTCAGGAGCAACTGACTGCTGCTTTTCGGACGACCCACCGCTTCCCGTTGTTGACGATCAGACGGATTCTTGGTCCACACTTCCTCGGTCTTTCGATTCCTTCATCCGGATTGACGGCTCTTGCAATCCGTTTTGGATGGCTCGATATGCCCTATTATCTGATTGGTCTCGCTTGTTTCGGTGCTGTACTTGTCGCGATTTTACACGCCTTGATTGAATTCTTTCTGACGTACCGTGTGACGGAAGCGATGTTAGCAGAACTAACGACGCAGGCTCGCATGCGTGGTTACGGTGAGCTGATGCTGACCAAAAAGGATTTTATCAGCCTCCGCCAAAAGATGTTGATCAGCACCTTGATCATCGGTGTTTTTCCGATCCTGTTATTCGTTCTCGCCTCTGCCGTCCAATTGACGGAAAACGAAAGTTTGCGTTCCTACTGGAGTTGGTCGACGTTGATTTTGATCGTCATCCTGTGTCTTGCCACATTCTGCAGTTTACTTCTATATGAAAATATCAAAAAGCCGATTTTGGCTCTGCAGGACGGCGTCGCCCAGATTAAATCCGGACAATTGAATACGATCGCTAATCCGTTTTCCGATGAATTCTCTCAATTGATCGGCGGATTCAACTTAATGGTCGAAGGCATCCAAGGCCGGGATCAGGAAAATGAACAATTGCTCGACAGCTTATTTACCTTGTTTGCCGCGACGCTTGATGCCCGTGATCCTTATACAGCCGGACATTCGTTACGTGTCGCAGAATACTCGGTTGAGATCGCCCGTGCCGCCGGATTAGCCGACGATCAAGTCGAGTTGTTACGTAAATCGGCCCTCTTGCATGACATCGGAAAAATCGGCATCCGGGATGATGTGCTCTTGAAGGAAGGACGATTGACGGAAAAGGAATTCGATAAAATCAAACAACATCCCGTCATCGGGGTGCACATTCTATCGCAAGTTCATCTTCCAATGAAGTTACAACCGATTCTTCCCGGGGTAAAGTACCACCATGAACGCTATGATGGAAAAGGATACCCAGAAGGATTAGCCGGTGAAGCGATTCCTGTCTTCGGACGCATCATGGCGATTGCCGATGCCTATGACGCCATGACATCCGATCGTCCCTACCGAAAAGGAATGCCCGTCGAAAAAGCACTCGCTATCTTGGAAGACGGTAGCGGGACACAGTGGGATGCTTCCTTTACGCAACTGTTCCTGGATTTGAAGAGACGTTCTGTCATTACTGCCTCTTGATCATCATGAAAGGAGTTTCTCATGCATCCTAAAATTGTGGATCGTCACGAACTGTATGTCATCGGACTTGGTCTGACTTGCGAAGAAAATGAACTGCATACCTTGATGCCGGAATTATGGCGTGAGTTCTCACGTCGCTCACATGAGATTCCCGCAGAACCGGGCAGTTATCCGCTCGATTTATCGCTCGGACAACGCGGGACGAAACATACACAATGTATCGGTCTTCCCGTTGCTTCGCTAGATCATGTCCCAAAAGGCATGAAAGGACATCATATTCCATCTGCCCGTTACGTGTTCTGGAAACATGAAGGTCCCGATATCGAGATTTGGAAATCGTTTGAAAAGATTCAACGGTTTGCTCAGAAGCAGGGAATCACCCTTGACCCGCTTGATTTTAAAATTGATGAGACACGTGACAAGACACATCATCTCTATCAACGCATTCTCTAAAACCGCTGTCTGAAGCGGTTTTTTTATTGTCTTCTTCTATTTTTTTCGGTCACTTAACTATTCAGTACGGGTATTAAGTACTATAATCTGAAAATTCTAATTAATGCGAACAGCTTATTCTCGGTTTCTCCTTTCTTTGGCATAGTTAGACTCAACCCAAACAAGGAGGCGATTTATTTTGAAAAAGTTTCTCGCTACATCGCTTGTCGCAAGTGTACTTGTCGTTCCTACAGTCGTCGGAGCAGAAGGTCTTCAATCTGGTAAGCTGACGAAAGCTTCATCAGAACCTGCTGCATCGATCGTCAAAGAGTACGTCAATAAAAAAGGTGACTTCTCTGTACAAGATGTCCAAAAAGATGGATCTTCTAACATCGTACGTCTCCAACAAGAAGTGGATGGCGTCCCGGTCTTCGGTAGTGTCGTCGTCGGTAACGTTGCGAAAGACGGTACATTAAAAGCAGTCGTCAACGATGCCGTTGACGTCAAAGGAAAACCAGGTCTCGCTAAAAAAGCAGCAATCTCTGAAAAGAAAGCACTCAAACTATACAAAAAAGCAATCAAAGCAACTGAATTCGAAGTGGCTCCAAAAGCTGAACTCGTCATCTATCCAGTTAAAAATGATGCGGTCTATGCTTACAAAATCACATCGACTGTCTTAGCAGGCGGCGAGCCGTCACGCTGGACATACTTCATCGATGCGAACTCAGGCAAGGTCATCAACAAATTCGACCAACTGGCTCACGCAACTGGTACGACAGTACTCGGAACAAGCGCAACATTCAACACGACGTTGAGTGCCGGCAAATACTATCTTCAAGATACGACGCGCGGAAAAGGTGTCTACACATACGACGCGAAAAACCGTACATCACTTCCGGGAACACTCTGGGCAGATGCGGATAACGTCTTCAACGCTACTTACGACCGCGCTGCCGTCAGTGCACACGTCAACGCAGCAAAAACGTATGACTTCTACAAAAACACTTACGGCCGCAACAGTTATGACAATGCGGGCGCACGCTTAAATTCGACGGTCCATTACTCGACGAACTACAACAACGCATTCTGGGATGGAACGAAGATGGTTTACGGTGATGGAGACGGAACAACTTTCGTTGCTCTCTCTGGTGCACTTGACGTCGTTGCGCACGAATTGACGCACGCTGTCACAGAATACACAGCTGGTCTCGTCTATCAAAATGAGTCTGGTGCCATCAACGAAGCGGTTTCCGATATCATGGGTACGGTTGCTGAGTACTCTGTCGGATCGAACTTCGACTGGCTCGTCGGTGAAGACATCTACACGCCAGGTGTAAGCGGTGACGCACTCCGTTCAATGTCGAACCCGGCAGCTTACGGTGATCCGGACCACTACTCAAAACGCTACACAGGAACACAAGATAACGGTGGTGTCCACATCAACTCCGGTATCATCAACAAATCAGCGTACCTCCTTGCAAACGGCGGCACATTCTACAATGTATCCGTTACAGGAATCGGTGTACCGAAACTTGGTGCGATCTACTACCGTGCGCTTAATGTCTACTTGACTCCGAACTCGAACTTCAGCTCACTTCGTGCGGCAGTCATTCAGTCGGCAAAAGATCTTTACGGTGCAACAAGTGCAGAAGCAACAGCCGCTGCCAAATCATTTGATGCTGTCGGCGTCTACTAAGAAAACTTCCTCCCAAGGATTTTCGACCTCCTGAGTCCATGACTCGGGAGGTTTTTTACGCGAAAAAAGCGACCTGTCAAAGACAGACCGCTTTTACTTATTTTCCGGGATCACGTGCGAGACGCAATCGTGTCGACCCATTGTCCGGGAAGGCTTTCAGTTGCAGTTTTTCGCCCTGATACCACGTGCCGTAACTCGTTTCGACGACCGGCTCCCCTAAAGCAGACAGCCCGGAAGCCGAAGCATTCGTCCAGTCGATGGCTTCGATAATGCCATCCGATACGACAAGCAGATAACCTGCATTTGAGAAATGATACGTGTTGACGGCATCCTTTTGCGTGTTTCCAAGTGCACCGTACTTCGCTTCGAATTTCTCAAGCGGCTGACCAAGATATTGTTCCGGTTTCTCGATCGGTTGATTGGCGACAACCTGTTGTAACGTCGCAAGCAGTGTCTTGTCTTTGACATCGGACGGAACATCCATCCGGACGTCCGTTTCCGGAATATATCCTTCGACAGCATCACTTAGTTTCAAGTGCACCATTCCATTTTCTGCATCCAGAATTTCGTAGACGTCACCTAAATCCGCTTTATAGATGACGCTGCTCCGGTTTGCATCCTGATAGACATCAGCAAAGGGACGTGTTACCCATGCGGCTTGGCTGATTTCGGGTTTATCCGCCTTCTTCTTTGCTTTTGACTCTTTTTTCTTTTGATCAGTTTTCTTTTGATCGGTCGAGGCTGACTTTTCCGTGTTTGTCTCTTTTTCTTTTTCGCCGTCGACGGACTTAGGTGATTCCACAGTCGATGTCGCTTGACTCGCATCATTCGTCGACACCATGTAACCCCATCCACCAACAATCAGGACGGTTGCTAAGATCCCGCCCAGCGCGACACTCCGCCGATTCCGTTTCTGCTTCCGGCGCTCTTTTCGTGATAAGCGTTCTTGTTCCGTTTGTTGTTCATTTTGACTCATCTATTGTTCCTCCTGAATTGATCGAGACACTTTTTAACCACTATACCATCCAACAACGTGTCCACAGTGGTTAAATTTCGATGACAGTTCTGCCTTGATGGGTTCCGTCGAGCAGAGACGATACGACGTCCGGAAGATCGTGTAAACTTTTTGTTTCGACCCATTCCTGAACCGGTAATCGCCAGTCGTCTGCGAGGTGCTCCCAGAGACGGGTACGCTCCGAAACCGGTACTTGGACGGCATCGATTCCAATCAAGCGAACGCTGCGCAGGATGAACGGGTAAACAGTCAGCGTCATTTCAGCACCGCCGACGTTGCCGCATGTCGTGACTAATCCGCCGTATTGGACATATCGAATAACGGACGCAAGCAACGGTCCACCAACCGTATCGATGATGCCGGCATAACTTCCCTTCTTCAAGGGACGCGTTGTTTCATCCAAAAACGATTGCCGGGATAATACTTTCGTCACGCCTGCTTGTTTCAAACGATCTGCTTCCGCTTCTTTTCCCGTGACGGCATGAACGGTGAATCCGAGCTTCAGAAGAAGTGCGACAGCAACACTGCCGACACCACCCGTCGCGCCTGTGACGAGCACCGGACCATCATCCGGTTTCACCCGTTGCAACAGTTCCTCTACTGACTGCGCGGCGGTCAAACCGGCCGTACCGTACGCCATCGCTTCAAACGCCGTGAGTCCGTCCGGTAACGGTGTGATCCAGTCCCCGGGGACACGTATGTATTCCTGAAAGCCGCCTGACGTGTTCATCCCAAAATCAAATCCATTGACGACGACTGCTGTTCCCTCCTGGAACCGTGCATCGGTCGAGCTGACGACATGACCTGCTGCATCGACACCCGGTGTATGCGGATACTGTTTCGTCACCCCCCGGTTCCCCGTGACGGACAACGCATCCTTGTAGTTGACGCACGAGTAGTCGACACGAATCAACACGTCTCCTGCCGGCAAGTCGGCGATCTGCTTCTGTTCGAGTGCTCCTGTCAACTCCCCCTCCTGTTCCCGGACAACAAATGCTTTGAATGTATCTTTCATCTTCAGGTCCCCTTCCATGAATGACTCCAGTAAGCTATACCCGAACACAGTCATCGGCATACCTTTTATATACGTTTTGTTCATACAAAAAAACCGTGAATGCCGAAGCACTCACGGTTTTTGGCGTCTGACGAAAAGAAACGTTTTTCCGCAGGTAGTCACTGGTGACAGGTCAGAACGTCATCGGTCAGTGGTCATGGGTGTGCCGTGGCCGTTGAAATTCCCTATTGGAAGAGGTTTGTGTCAGAATCGCCGTCCCTGATCAGGAGTCTCACCTGACCAGAGTCTTACATGTAACGTGTACCGTCAAAATCAATTTCCGTCCGGTAATTGGCGGCATTGATCGCATTTGAAATCCGATGTGCTGCCCGTTCCATCTCCTGCGCTTTAATCCGGTAGGCGTCCGGATCATACAACGCATGCCGGATGACGGTCGTCCCTTCAAATCCATATTGGAATTCGCGTTTCGGACGGGCGGCGAGTTCTTGGAACTGTGTGGCTTTTGCCCGGAGTTGGGTTGCCAGTTCAATCGCTTCGACGAGAGGTACTTCACCTTCTGTCGTCTCGATCGTCGTCGACAAGTTCGCCGCATAAACTAACCGGTCCAGTGTCCGCATATCCCGGCGAACTTCATCCATCGCCGATTCGACATCCAGTAGCGTCCGCTCTTGACCGGTCGGCAAAGCCTCCCCTTTTTCAAGATCAATGAACGCAATCCGGTCCACTTCTTCGACTAATTGTTCGAGTTGTTTCCGTAAGATACTTTTTAATTTCACGGCATCTGCTAAGTACATTGTTCAGCCCCCCGTTTCCTGATCCTGCTCTAGTGTTTATTACGTCCTGAGATTATGAAAGGTTTCATTTGAGTTGCCCGAGATAACTGGAAAAATCATTTTCAATGTCCACTAATACCGTTACCGTCACATCGGTTGATTGATTCGGATCATAGCGCACCATTTCATATAACCGTTGTAACTCAAGGGACGGTTGAAAACCGATCCGTTCGAACCATTCCCGGAACGACTCGGTCTCCCTGCGTTTCAATTTTGGCGGGAGCTGACGGTTAAACAAGACGACTTGTTGCCGGACCTGCTCGACCGGTAAAGGCGGAAGTTCCTCTTCTGGATTCGTTTCTCCCAGGCGTTTTTTTATTCGAACCGAACGTGGTACTAACTCGTCTTCAGTACTGTCCCATTTCTTTCGTTTTCGGAAACGGCGTCCGATCAGAAACAGTAATACTAAACCGGCGAGACCGGTTGCGACCAGCAGATACGGAAAGCCGTTCTCGCCCTCTTCGCCTTCTCCTTTTGAAAACGGATGAAATCCAAGGGAAATAAATTTTTCTTTTTGTGGTTTTCCTCCGCCTTCTACCGGTTCATTCGTCTCATATCCATATTTAACTTGTCCAGGCGGTAATTCTTTTTTCTTGAACAGGTACGACCACCAAAACGTCAAAGGTTTGGATTCACACTCTCTTACACACTGTTGTTGTGCACCGCCCCCCGGAAATACTTCAACGGTTTGTAATGTCTTGTATCCTGCCTGAACTAATGGTTTCATGATACCCAGCCCTAGAATGACCACACCAATCAAAATGAACAACCGACTTCGAAAGCGCATGTCCCCACCTCTTTAATGTAATTTTTATCCATTATATACGAGTTCCATCCTAATTATCGGAATTTTTTGTTTTTGTCAGAAAGGGGCTTGAATCCGAAAGGGGACGGGAAAAGGAAAAGAGTGATTTTTAGAGAGGGGTTTCCAGATGCTGAGATTAGATGAAACACATGATCCGTATCAAAATGGTCAATTGATTGCGGAATATACCGAAACGAAGTCGAACGGGGAGGCCGTTCTTCGGGCGGAGCAACTGATGAAAGACAGTCCGTTCGTTGCACCGCGTCGAACACCTCATCCGAGCCGTTATCTCCGGTCTTTGATTTCGCCGCTCTTTTTGACGGATCGGGATAAACATATTCTGCCGTTGACGAAGGCTTTTGTCAGTGAACAGGACGAAATCCGACCAAGTTGGTTCGGTCGGCTGACGTATGAATTTGAACAATTGATCAGCCAGGTTGAAAAGGTTGATGTCCGGGCTTACGGAGCGGTCGGGGACGGTGTGACGGACGATACACTCGCCTTTAAGGAAGCACTCGCTGACGGACACCGCCAAGTCCATGTCCCGGCCGGCACGTATCTCGTCCGCGGCATCCGTCTGCCGAATTATACGATTTTGACTGGAGACGGCAAAGGACAGACGATCATTAAGCTCCACGATGCGGCTCCCAAAGGACGCCGGTTGATCACGAATCAAAACTACTTACTCGGTAACCATCATCTGCTCGTCGAACGGATGACACTGGATTGGAACATCGAACGGATCGGGGATGCGAAAAAGAGCAGTACGTGGGGCAATCATTCCAGTTGTTTGACCTATGCCCATGTGACGTACGGTTGGGTGTTTGACGTCGATGCCGTCAATCCGGGTCTGCACTGCTTTGATATCTCAACCCCCTATTACAATTACAACGGGGACGGTGCACGCGCCAACCTCAGCAGTTCGTTCATCTGGTTCGACGGACTGACGGGATCCGGTTTTGGGGACGACGGCATCACGACCCATCACAGCGATCATCTGTTCATCTCAAACTGTTTTATGCGTGATCCGAGCGGACGGGCGCATGCTTCAGGTTTTTCGAATTCAAACGGGATTGAAATCGATGACGGTTCCCGTGATGTCTGGTTGTTCAACAATGCGACGACACGTTGTTTCGGCGGACTTGAAATCAAAGCGCACGCAACGTCTTCCGCCGCATCGACCGTTAAAATCGTCGGTCACTTATCCGTTGATGACCATCGTTCGTTTAACTTCCGGCATATCGGACATCATCAAGCAACCGATCCGACATCGCAAACCGCCTACAATATCGTCGCGACACGTCTGATTGCCCAGACACCACAGTATACGCCGCTGTATCAAAATTCGAAGCCGCGTGCCCTGATCGTCTCCGCCTATCGGAACGTCGTCATTCATGACTTCACAGTGCTCGGTGATCCCTATTATGATTACCAGGAACAACCGGTGATCGGGATTCAATACAAAGCACGTAACGTGACGTTGAGCCAAGTCAAGATGGGTGGTTTCCGACGCGCCAAAACGGATATTCAAATATTCGGGGGCGACAACCGGGCGGAGGATGTCCGATTGATCGACGTCCGGATCGAGGACTCTGCCAAACACGGCATTACGATTGGTCCAAGCATCGAGCACATCCGCTTAGCAAATGTCGCCATCAAAGGCGATGGAACGGTCGGTCTGAATGCCAAGTCCGAACCTGAACTCGAACGGTTTATCGCGACCGGCTATAAAGTACCGGTCCGCACGCATTCGACATAACTGGTTTCCGGATGATTCCGAACACAAAATAAGGCTGATTCGACGCGTGTCGAGTCAGCCTTATTTCTATTATTGGGCCCGAAGGTATGCTAAGACCCGGGTATCAATCGACCGGTCTTTTTGTTCCCGCATCTCGAAGTTTTCGGTATGCAAATACGTCCGGAATGCTTCGTCGAACGAACCGCGGTAGCCGAGTTCGAGCAACTTATCCATCACTTCTGACTCCAGCGCATCGTCAATCGGTTTGATTTCTTCCGGTTTACTTGGCTGTAGATACAGCGTATGCAATTGATAAATCCGTTCCAGTTCCTGAATCGGACTCGTGTGATCGTCGACCCGCAGATCGATGTACCGGTCGTTGAATCCACCATATCCGCCACCTTCTTTGACGACCAACAAAGCGGCTGACTGCATCCCCCGCGAATCCCCTCCCGCTGCTTGACCGGCTGCCAGTGCGCGTAATAGTCGTTCCGCGAGCGGTCCTTCCGTCGTCTCGAACACACGAGCCATCTCCTTGACTGTGTTGCCGTCAACTAAAATGTTGCCTTGCGCCGCGAAGTGTTTCCCGGCGATTCCGCCCGCCCAGTCGTTGCACCCTTCACCTGTGAACGTCGCACTTTTACCGGAGGCATCCACGATTCCGACCTGGCGATCCGCTCGCCCTTCGTCCGCTTCCGTCAGACGTTTCAAGACTTCATCCGCCGACTTGCCTTCCGTAATCATCCGCAGCCCGTCTGGTCCGTAGGCTGTATTCGCAAAGGATTGTGTTGCAATCGCACCTACACCGGCCTTCGCAAACGGAACCGCACTGCCGACCGCTAAAAATTTAGATTGAACCGCTACACCCCAAGCTTGTTCCTTTTCACAATACCCAACGATTGAATATGTCATGTTCTAAAATCCCCCTTGATTGTCATAACTATCCGTTCGTCGTAGGGATTCCCGTTTCCTGCACACAAAAAACCTTCCGTCCCTTTCGAACGGAAGGTAAAGCTTCATTGAATCCCTAGTACAACGGCGAGCAGAAGAGCACCACAGGCGAGCGAAATCCAAATCGCAAACAATTTCCAGACAAACCGTAACCACTTTTCATAAGGAATGCCGGCAATCGCTAGAAACGCCATCAAGTGGGCACTTGTCGGAAAAATCATATTCGTCAATCCATCTCCGTACTGGAAGGCTAGTACGGCAACCTGACGCTCGATCCCGAGCAGATCAGCGAGTGGTGCCATGATCGGCATCGTCGTTGCTGCTTGTCCACTTCCTGAGGGAATAAAGAAGTTCGTAATCAATTGGACGATATACATACCGATGACAGCAAGTGATGTCGGTAACTGTCCGACGGCGTTCGATAAACCGTAGATCACGGTATCGATGACACGACCGTCCTCTAAGATGACGACGATCGCCCGGGCGAACCCGACAATCAAAGCACCAAACGTAACCGCTTTCGCTCCGTCAATCAAACTCTCAAACGTCCGGTTGACTCCCATCGTCACAATTCCGGCAAGGAGACCGATGATCAGGAATGATGCCGTCAGTTCCGTCAAATACCAGCCCCATTCGAAGATCCCGATGACATTCAGTGTAATGCCGCCAACCAATACGACCAGCACAAACAGATGTTTTTTCGAGAACCGTGAAAAGGTTGTCGTCGTCTCTTCTTTGCGGTGTTGTTCCAGATCATGAACCAGACTTTTCGTCGGATCTTTTTTAACTTTTTGCGCATAATTCATCACATACAGAATCGTGACGACTAAAAAGACAAGATAGACTGCCGTCCGATAACCGAGTCCACTAAACAGAGGCACTTCGGCAATGGATTGCGCGACACCGACCGTAAAGGGATTCAACATCCCGCCGGCAAAGCCGACTGCTGCTCCGAGACTGACGATGGCGGCACCCGTCATCGCATCATATCCAAGTGCACGTGCTAACATAATGCCGATCGGAACGAAGATGATCGTTTCTTCCGCCATTCCGATCGTTGCGCCGGCGACCGAAAAGACGAACATCGTCATCGGAATCATGATGTGTCCCTTCTGACCAAATCGGTTGATCAATTGATTGATGCCGGACTCGATTGCCCCGGTCTGTCGGATTATTCCGAAGACGCCACCGACCAAGAAGATGTAGAAAATGATGGCAGCGCCTGCTTCCATTCCTTTCGGGATGGCTTCAAACAAACCAAACAAGTTGACTGGAGCCGACTCGACCGCACGATACGTACCGTCAATGACAACGGTTTGTCCGTCCTGTTTTTCCCGATCGAACTGTCCTGCCGGTAATGTATACGTCAAGATGACTGCAATCAATAAAATTCCCATGATGATAGCATATGTGTGAGGCATCTTGAAGAAAGACCGGGCAGAAGCGTCTGTCTGTGGTTTCTGTTCGTTCATTCGTTTGCCTCCTGACCTACTTTTAAAATTTTACTCTCTTAAGAGATAATGCCCTATTTATGGAAAAAATAACAGAGTATTTCGTCATTTAATTTTTTTGTAATATATTATTCACTGGTTTTTCTTTATCAGAAACCACAAAAAAACCTGACAATTGTCAGGTTTTACGACGTTCTCTGCTTAGGCGTTGAAAGATTGAACATCTAACGGTTTCGCAAGCGCTGTTTGAGCAAATGCTACGAACTGACCGAAATGCGCACTTGTGTTGTGTGATTCGATTGCTGCTTGATCTTCCCATTTCTCAATCATCATGAAGACATTTTCGTCTTCGATGCTTTGAAAGAGATCATAACTGATATTGCCTGCTTCCATACGTGATCCTTCGATCAGTGTTTTCGTCGCTTCTAAAAATTCTTGGCGTTTTGCAGGTTGTACTTCTAATTTTGCTTCAATGGCGATCATTGGAAAGCCTCCTCTAAAATTTCATTAACTTAAGTATAGTAGCATCTTCCCTTTCGATTCTCCATTAAGATGCTTGTACGATTAAAGAAGTTATATTTCGGGTAAAAAAATGTATCATTTTGACATCAGAGAGGAGTCCATTCAAATGACGGTCGAGATTTTTTATTTCGATGATGATGGCGAGATTCCAAACAACCCAGATCTACCTGTTCTGATTTATCGTCATGTCTTTGACGATCCGTCTTCCATCGAAGACACCTTTCATTCGCACAATTGGCAGAATAGCTGGGTCGACGGCATTTTTGATTTCCATCATTATCACAGCGTCGCTCATGAAGTCATCGGTATTCTTGAAGGACATGCCAGCATCCAACTCGGTGGACCACTCGGAAAAACCTTTACTCTGACGGCCGGTGATGTCGTCGTTCTTCCTGCCGGTACGGGACATAAGGCGCTGCACACCAGCCGACAATTTAAAGTCATCGGGGCGTACCCAAACGGTCAGGATTACGATACTTTGACGGGTGATCCGTGCGAACGGCCGGCGAACTTGGAACGGATTGCTCAGGTCGAACGGCCGCAAACAGATCCCGTTTATGGAAAACAAGGACCGTTATTTGAACACTGGTAGCCACGTCTGCTTTCCCTCCATTGGAAAGCAGACGTTTTTTTCTGCCACATCAGTGGTAAACCCTACTATTGTGTTTTTTTAAAAGGAGGAAGAAAGATGAATGAGACAGAACGGACCGTCATACTTGCAGCACTGAAGCAACAAACCGTCACGCTTCCGGATCAGACTCACGTACGCGCACTCGGTCAAGGAACATGGCGCATGGGTGAAGATCAAACGAAACGTCAGGCTGAAATCGAAGCGTTGCATGTCGGGCTCGACAGCGGAATGGAACTGATTGATACCGCGGAAATGTACGGGGAAGGTGCATCCGAACAGCTGATTCGTGAAGTGCTCAAAGAGCGACGCGACGAAGTGTTTCTCGTCTCGAAAGTCTATCCGCATAATGCCGGTGGGGAAAAGTTACGCACCGCCTGCGAGCGGACACTCGAAAACCTCGGCACCGACTATCTCGATCTTTATTTGTTGCACTGGCGCGGTAGTATTCCGCTACAGGAAACAATCGATGGACTGGAACAGTTAAAAGCCGAAGGGAAAATTCGCCGTTGGGGCGTCTCAAACTTTGATGTCAAGGACATGAAGGAACTTCTTTCGCTCGATCAAGGCGATCAATGCGCCGTCAATCAAGTGCTGTACCATCTCGGTTCACGCGGAATTGAGTACGAGCTGATGCCGCTTCTCAAACAACACGGGATACCGGTGATGGCGTATTGTCCGCTTGCTGAAGGCGGCAGTTTACGGGATCAGTTGCTGGACCATCCGACTGTCGAACGCCTCGCCGAAGAACACGGCGTCAAACCGGCACAAATCCTGCTTGCCTGGGCTATCCGAAGCGGTGACGTCATCGCGATTCCAAAAGCCGGACAAGCGCAGCATGTGGAGGAAAACGGGAAAGCCGCTTTGGTCGATTTAAGCGAAGAAGAGTTGGCTGCACTCGACGAAGCGTTCCCGGCACCTACAAAAAAAGAGCCACTCGATATCGTTTAAGGAGGAGTCAATGATGAACAAATCAGTCAAACTCGGAAAATCTAATTTAACGGTTAACCCAATCGGTCTTGGGACCAATGCGGTTGGAGGACATAACCTCTACCCGAACCTCGACGAACAGGCAGGGCGGGATCTTGTCCGCGTCGCCTTAATGAACGGAATCAACTTTTTAGATACCGCATACATTTACGGACCGGAACGTTCAGAAGAACTGGTCGGAGAAGTCTGGAGTGAAACGGTGGAGCGTGAAGAGGTCATTCTTGCAACAAAAGGGGCGCACCAACTGGTCGACGGAGATGTCGTCATGAACAACTCACCTGAATTTTTAAAACAATCGGTTGAGGACAGCTTAAAACGTCTGCGAACAGACTATATCGACCTCTATTATATTCATTTCCCGGACGAGCAGACGCCAAAAGACGAAGCAGTCGCCGCACTTGCCGAGTTGAAAGCCGAAGGAAAAATCCGGGCAATCGGGGTTTCGAACTTCTCACTCGAACAATTAAAAGAAGCGAACAAAGATGGTCATATCGATGTCTATCAAGGAGAGTACAACCTCTTTAAGCGCGATGCCGAAAAAGAGATTCTTCCGTACATCCGGGAACACGGCATTTCGTTTGTCCCGTACTTCCCGCTCGCAGCCGGTCTGCTTGCCGGAAAATACGATGCCGAAACGAAATTTGATGACCTTCGGAAAAATGATCCGTTGTTCCAAGAGGATGTTTTCAAAGACAACTTGGCGAAAGTCGACTTATTACGTCCGATCGCGGAAGCGAAAGATGCCGAAGTAGCCCATATCGTCCTCGCGTGGTATTTGGCACAAGACGGTATTGATGCCATCATCCCAGGTGCGAAACGGGCTGAGCAAGTCACGGATACAATCCGGACACTTGATGTGGAATTGACGGAAGAGGAAATCCGCCAAATCGATCACATCTTTAGCTGACCCAACAAAACCACGCCATTTTGACTTGGCGTGGTTTTGTTTGAGCAAATTAAGCGAAAATCGGACGAATGACTCGTATGATAAATAAAGAAGGAGGCGATTATTCATGAAACACCATTTTCATCTCACAGCCGACTGGCCCGGCAATCGGAATGATGTCGGACAGATCGAGACAGGTGAACTGAAAACGAAAATTTCGATTCCGGACGCGATGGACGGTCCCGGTGTCGGAACCAATCCGGACGAAATGTTGCTGGGGGCGGCAGCGACATGTTACATCATCACGCTGGCCGCGATGCTCGAGCGCAACAACATTCCGAAAGTGTCCTTGACGATGGAATCGGAAGGAATCGTCGACGTCACGAATGGGGTCTTCACCTATGACGCCATCATTCATCGACCGACATTGATTCTTCCGGCGGACACAACAGAAGCGAACCTGACAAAAGCACGCCGTCTTGCCGAAAAAGCGGAAGGCTCGTGTATGATTACCCGGGCACTGGCGGGTAACGTGAACGTTTCGTTAGAAGCGGTCGTGGAGTTGGCAGGTTAAAGATTACTTTATACTTCCTCGTTTAATAAAACAGTAAGCTGAACTCTTAAAATTCAGCTTACTGTTTTTGTTAATTATTGATTTCTTTTTGTAACACTACCTTCCAGGTTTCATACGTACCATCCGGTTGGATTTTCATTATTCTATGTATCATCCGGTGGCAATTAGCACATAAAAGTGCTAGATCCTCTATTTTAGTTGTTGTTTGACCATTCAAACCTAAAGGATTTTTATGATGCGCTTCGATATATCTGCTCCCCAGAGATCCGTAAACTCTAAAATAGTCAAAATGACAAATTTCACAAAACAAACGACCGTTTATTTCTTCAAATTTTTCCTTCGCTTTTCTTACTACTGTTGAGTTTCTTTCTAACATATAATGATTCATCATTTTCTTTGTACCTTCATCGTATGATTCGCTAGCGTAAGTAGCCATCTGTTCTTCGATAAAAGAATTTAGTTGTTCTACTTCATCAACGAAGTATTCCATATTTTCTTGAATATTATTTTGAAAGTCACTTTTAAATTCTTCAAAGTTTATAAATTTATAGTGATTATCCATTTTAAAAGATTTATCAGATGTTCCAAGAGTCTTTTTTAAATCTACTAGTTTTGAACGCTCCAATAATACAAATTGCAATTCATTGATCGTTTGGGGAAATTCTAGTTCAGACACACTAAAAATTAAATAGTCATAATCACTTTCTTTCGTTTCACGTATTCCGAAACGGTTAGTTGAGACTCCACCTTTAGATCCTCTAATACCAATTTTTTTCTCATTTAAAATTAAACGGTCACCTTCTTTTAATAATGGTATGTTATTTGTAATAGCAAAGACTTCCAACCATTCTTTCACTAGTTTTTTTATTAATTGAACATTTTTTTGCTGTGTCATACAGCGTTCACCTACTTTCTTAGTACATTGGAGGAAAACTATTCGTGGGCCAAACACAAAAAACATCTGGTGATACACATACTAAGCAAGTGTCACTTTACTTAAAACATTTAATCCAAAATAGTTCGAGTAATCCATCTACAAACGATCCAAGCTGGATGACCGCACATTTTTTATTTACACAATTTCCTGGTTTAACCGATGTTCAATCCAAATTCGAGTTTTCTAACTTCGATCATCGTGCTGATCTTTATCTTTATCAAAACGATCGAATCATACCCATTCATCTGTTTTCACTAAAAAAAACAGGAAGTATTCAACCAAAAAATCCAGGTGCAAAGTCATTTCTAGACAAATACTTTAACCTTCCTGAAGCACAAATTCAGTTAAACTCCATTATTGATCAAGAGCGTGAACGTTTATATCGATACATTCTTGATCAAAAAAACCTACCGCATCTTTATTTATCGGAGCGGGATCTAAAAAAACAAGTGAGTCTCCTACAACTAAATCAACTAGAATCTAAACAGTATCGCAAAATGATTTTAGAAAGTATTCGTGATCAGTGCTATTCCATTTTGCTTAAGTTATTGAACACGAACCACTCTCTCATTTTTAATGGTTTTAAGGAGCTCTCACTCATTGAAGAGTACAAAGTGCTCTCGATTCAAGATATTAATAAATCAATTCATGTTGAAATGCAGCAACAAACACTTAAATCATTTCACAACATTTATCTATTAAAGAAAAACACTTCTTCAATCTATATTTATATTGATGATTTTGAATTAGAATTACGTTTTAAATTTGAATCTTCTTTATCTTCGTCAATCAAGTTAGCAACTAAACTATCCTCTTCTATCCATTTAACAGAGCAGCTCCCTCAACAATTTGAGAGCATAAACAATCAGTTTTTAAATACATTTGAAGATATATTAGATAGTCATACATACGTTCCTGCATCAAATAATAGTAATGCAATTGGTAGATGTAACGAAGCACTCTTAATCTATCGGTTCATCAAGAAAAATCCATCAATAAATATAGTTGATGCTGAAATTATACACAGTACATTTGAAAAACATTATGGAAATTTAAATAGTGAAATGCTTGAACAATTGATTACTTGTTCGGAAACTACTTATCATTCACTTTCAGTGTTTCTAAAAGAGCGTTTTGGAGAGTTTTACACGATTCAGCAAGTCCAACTTGTAGCGGATAGTTATGTATCAAATAAACTCGAAACCGCAGATGTTATTTTTACAATCAATTATAAAAATACGTATATTGAAATCCCTTTATCATTAAAAGCTTTAAAAAAGAGGAATTCGATGATGACACTCAAAAATCCGGGAGTTGGTAGTATTTTATCCTATCATTACTTTGATATTTATGATGACATGCAACTATATATTGCTCGAATCAAAGAAAAATATCAGTCGGATCTGTTGACTAGGAAAGAAGTACTCTCAATCGTATCTCATAAAATTACTGAGCATTTAAAAAAAGCCAGTCAAACTTCATTAGAATCAGGTCTAAGAAACATGATTGGAACGAACACTTCTGTCATTTCTTTTTATCAACAAAATATGTGTAGCATTCATTCCTATTTGCAGGTAAAAGGACCCGTTGAAGTACAACAAACCAGTTCGACTACAACACGTCTATCTTGGATGTCCGGTCAAGAAGAAATTCGCCTTCGTGTTAAGTTTAGTTCTGGTGCTTCCCATGGTTGGTCTTCCTTAAAATTATCTTGCGAACGATTGATAAAGTAAAAAACAGGTGATACTTCATTGGTATACTGAAGTAATCACCTGTCTTTTAAAATAGCTCAAGTTGTTTTTCTGTATTATTTTTAATAACTTCTTCAGTCTTTAACCAGTCAGTGATTGGTTGAAGGATACGAAGTGCGAGTAATACAGGAACTGCATTTCCGATCTGTTTATACTGCTTATCTAAACGATTGTTCAATTGTGTGTTCATATTTTCACCATCGTGAAATTCCCACCAATCTGGGAATGTCTGAATTCGTGCAGATTCCCTAACACTTAATCTCCGATTCTCCCCAATCAACTTCCATTCATCAATACCGACTTTCAGCATTTTTTCTCCGCCCGGCCAAAGTTGAGCCTGTCTACCTGATGCTTGAATCGTAAAAGCTTGATCGGTCCAATCTTTTTTTCGATTTCTTGACAAGTACATGGAAGAAAATCCTCCACTATACACATCTAAAGGATTTACAGGTAAATCTGAAATAGCATTTTCTAATGTAACATATTCATTTTCTCTAGAAGGACCGTGTGTCGGTTCAGGAAATTTGTAGTCAAAATCTACATCTTGCCGAACTCCTACAATAAAAACACGCTCGCGTAATTGCGGTACACCGTAGTCTCGTGCATTTACTAACTGATACTTAATCTTATAACCTGCGGAAGCAAAATCTTCCATAATTTGTTTTGCAACTTCACCTTTTCCAAGCGTTAATAATCCTTTCACGTTTTCTGCGACAAATACCTTAGGACTTGCTTGAATAATTGCTCGAATGAAATGAATATATAAAAAGTTTCGTTCATCATCAATTAAACGTGGACCGGCAGAACTAAAACCTGGGCAAGGAAACCCTCCGAGTATTAAATCACAGTCTGGAAAGTACTTAATATTTCTAATATCACGTGAATCTTGGATCACTTGATTAGGGAAATTTGTTTTATAGGTAATAGCAGACTCTCTAAAGATATCGTTAGAATAAATCGTTTCTGTTACTGTTCCTTTATCAATAAGTTTTTTAAATTCTTCCTTAGAATTAAATGATTTCGTAACTGCCTCTTCTCCGTGAAGGCTTACTAAACTAGCTAATTCAAGACCTAAGTCGAGACCGCCAGCTCCCGAAAAGAGACTGATTACACTATGTGAATCAGTTGAACGCTTAATTGTATTAAAGAAACTTTCTTCTTCATTATTTTCAATGATTAAATTTGTTTCTTCATAAATTTTTTCGAATAAGATATTTTTTATATCACTATTTTCGTAATTACTAAGAGGCTTGAACTTTCCTCTTCCACGCTTGTTAATTTTCATTGTTTTCACCTCATGGTTAGAGTACCTGTCTTTACTATAAAGGACTTTTGTAAAAAAGGCCAGCACTGTTTTAGATAGAGGTAGCTTAAATAATTTCAACTTTTTTTACTCATGAACTATTTAAAATAAAGTTATCAACAGTTAAAGCATTTAAAGCGTAAGCTAACTAAAAAAACAATTATCCACATGTGGATAACTTCCCCTATGGTATAATAACTGAACTTATCCACAACTAGAAATGAGGAACTTATGTGCCACGTGAAATTTATCCGGTCGTCGTTAAAACGACGGCCATCGAACAAATTACAAACGGACAACCGCTTCTGTACAAAGAACTGTTTCAAAAGAGCAATCATCTAAAAGAAGCCGGTGCCTTGCTCCGGCTGACAACAGAAGATAAAGAATACCTTGCGACCGGTTACTTTGGCAAGCAGGAAAAAGGTCTTGGCTGGTTACTTTCAACCGATGAACTGCAAGACATCGATGAAACTTTCTTCAAAGAAAAAATCGAGGTTGCCCTCGATCGTCGAAATGATTTTTTTGAAAATGATTTGATTGATACGTTCCGGGTCTTCAACGGTTCGGGCGACGGCATTGGTGGACTGACAATCGATTGTTTTGATCATCATTACTTAATCACGTTTGAGAACGAAGGTATCTATTCCTTTAAGCAGGATATCGTCTCGGCTCTCGAGTCACTCATTCATTTTAAAAGTATCTACGAAAAACGGGCTTTCCAGATTGACGGTCAACCTGTCAAAGGCGATGACTTCTTAGCCGGTGAACGTGGTGACTTCCCGGAAGTCCTGCAAGAAAACGGTCTACCGTTGTTGTACCATTTGGATGCCGGTATGCGTACCGGACTCGATATCCAACAACGCGAGCTCCGTTCGATCGTCAAAGAACATGCCGCAAACCGACGTGTCTTGAATCTCTTTTCGGATACCGGGACGTTGACCGCCTCGGCGTTGCTCGGTGGTGCTACTGAAACAACGAGTGTCGATTTCTCGACCCGGAGCCGCAATAAGACAATCGAACAACTCGAGCTGCATCAACTGGATCCGGCGACACAAACGATCCTTGTACAAGATGCGTTTGATTACATCGACCAAGCGGACAAAAAAACACGGTTTGACTTTGTCATCGTTCATCCACCGGCGCTCGTCAAAACACAGGCACGTCATTTCCGGGCTGAAGTCGATTTGACGGCATTGATTCAACAGACGATTCATATGACGCATCGTGGCGGGTTGTTGCTCGTAACGACGGATTGTCCGCTGTTTGATCAAGTTCGGTTTATGAAGATGGTCGACCAAGCCTTCAAAAAGCTTCGCCAAACGTACGACATCGTTTGGGAAAGTACGCCGTTACCTGATTTTCCGGAACACCCTTCTTTAAAAGAAGTCGCGTTAAAATCGGTTTTAGTCCGCCGTAAATAATCAATAATCCAACGATTCTGCTGATGGTTTTTTCATCAGCAGAATTTTTTTGGGATTAAAAGGAAAAGTATACTGAATAGCGAATCATTATTCTTAGGAAAAATAAACACTCACATAGTGATACTCACTTTTCCAAAATGCGACCGTTGATCAAAAGTTTGATAGGCAGCGTTCAATGCATCGATCTGACGAGGCACGTGCTCTTCGATCACGAGTTCGATGACACCGTCTGCTACGAGTTGCGCGATTTCTGCCAAGTGCTTTTTTTGCTGTAACATCTCTTCCTCTTTCCCTTTCAGCAATGGAAGAGCAACAAAGACGGCTTCGAGCGTTAGTGCCTTACTGTGCATCGGGGTCAAATCTTGTGTCGTCCGCGTCGCGATAGAAATGATTTTGCCGCGTTCTTTTGCCAGGATGAAGGACTCTTGCAAATGATCTCCTCCGACCGTATCGATGATGACATCAAATCCGTCATGTCCAAGACGTTTTAAAAGTTGTTCGCCTGATTCTTCCCGGTAACGGTGTGGACGAATCCCGTGCTCGTCCAGCCACGTTGCTTTTTCATCATTTGCCGCACTTGCCGTCACGTCACACCCATAGTGTTTGGCGAGTTGTCCGACAAGATGTCCGACACCACCTGTTCCACCAGCTACATACAATCGCATCCCCGGGTAAATGGCTGCCCGTTCCTTCAATACTTCCATCGCTGTCAGACTGATGACCGGCAAACACCCTGCAGTCGCAACGTCAAGATGTTCCGGTCTGTGGACCGCCATCTGTTCCGGAACCAGCATTTCCTCTGCCAATGCCCCGGACCGATTTCCGAGTCCACCACCAAAGGCAATGACGTGATCGCCGACGGAAAAAGACGTCACACTCTTTCCAGTTTCAATGACTGTCCCCGTAACATCGCCCTGGAGAATTCCAGTTGACGGAGCTGCCGCCACATGACCAAAAAACATCTTTGTGTCCAGTGGATTCAGGCTCGTCCCCTCAACTTTGATCTTTAAATCGTAGTTCCCCGTTTGATCGAGTGTGACGTCTTTTTCTGTTAGCGCAGCGTCTTTCCCGTATTGTTCGACGACAAATGCTTTCATTTTAAATCCCCCTTTTTCACAACCAGTTTAACATGATTCAGAATACTCTAACATTCTCGCTTCGTGATATGATGAAGTTACCTTAACTCAGAAAGGACGTTTTTTTCTTGAAACATGATTTGATTCGTCGTTTGACTACATATGCAAAAATCGATACCCAGTCGAACTACGCCAGCACAACCGTCCCGACCACCGAAGGACAATGGACGCTTGCTCGACTCCTCGTTAACGAGCTGAAGGAAATTGGGATGAGTGATGTGACCGTCGATGCCAACGGATATGTCATGGCGACACTCCCTTCAAACACGGACGCCGACGTTCCAACGATTGGATTTTTAGCCCATCTCGATACGGCGACTGACTTTACAGGAACAAACGTTAATCCGCAAATCGTAGAAGATTATGATGGCGAAGACTTGGTCCTCAACGCGACGCTCCCTGTCATCCTGTCACCAAAGGATTTCCCGGCCCTGAAAAACTATGTCGGACATACACTGATGACGACAGACGGGACAACTTTGCTTGGAGCAGATAATAAAGCCGGCATCGCCGAAATTATGACCGCGATGCACTATCTCATTACCCATCCGGAAATCAAACACGGTCGGATCCGTGTCGCTTTTACACCGGATGAAGAAATCGGTCGTGGTCCGCACCATTTTGATGTCGCGACCTTTGATGCAAAGTTTGCTTATACAGTCGACGGTGGTCCACTCGGCGAACTCGAATATGAAAGCTTTAACGCCGCTGCGGCAGAAATCGTTTTCCATGGCACGAACGTCCACCCAGGGACGGCGAAAGACAAGATGGTCAATTCGCAAAAACACGCGATGGCTTTCCAAAACCGGTTACCGGGTGACGAAGCTCCTGAATTTACGGATGGTTTCGAAGGATTCTACCATTTGATTTCGTTTGAAGGATCGGTCGAAAAAACGACGGTCCAGTACATCATCCGTGATTTTGACCGTTCTAAATTCGAAGCCCGGAAACACTTCCTGACGGCTTTGGTTGAAGAATGGAACAAGAAATACGGGGCAGGCAGTGTCGAAATTAAACTAAATGATCAATATTACAACATGCGTGAAAAAATCGAACCACACATGGAAATCGTTGATATCGCCCATGCGGCGATGGAGTCACGTGGTGTCACACCAATCATCAAACCGATTCGTGGCGGGACAGACGGCTCTCAGCTCTCTTACATGGGACTTCCGACACCGAACATCTTCACGGGCGGCGAAAACTACCATGGAAAGTTTGAATTCATTTCTGTCGATAATATGGTCAAAGCAACCGAAGTTGTGGTTGCGATTGCGGAACGATTCGCTCAGTCTTCGAAATAAGATCACTCAAGAAAAGCAGATTCTCGACATGAGAACCTGCTTTTTTTCATGAAGAATGCTGTTGCTTCTTTAAACGATAAATGTATCCGAGTAGCAGAAAAATAATCAAGGTCGAGGCAATCATTAATTCCTTTGACCATTCTCCGATGAAGGAGTTCGGATTCTTTTCGATTTTTGGCATCTTCTCTTCCATTTGCTTAACTTGTTTTTCCGTCACCTTAAATTCATCGTTCCATGTCCACGTCCGTTCTTTTCCCTCGACGCGAATCGCCACTTGGTACGTGCCGGCTTTTAAAATCCCCATCGTCTCAATCGGCACTGTCATATAGGTCGACGGTGCAAAGCGAACGTCCATTTCTTTTCGAACGACGACCTTTTTATTTTTCGAAATGACCGCTTCAAATTTCATCGGTTTCGTAATCGTCGCGGCTTGGTTCGCAAGCTTCACCAAAACGTTGGGGCGTGTCAGGTAGGATTTGGTTTGAATCCCTTCATACGTCAATTCAGGAGAGACGTCTTTAATCTCGGAACGGACCTTCAATCCGATAATATAGGCATGTCGGTTTTGAATCCCAATCGTATCTTCTTTTGTTTCGTTTTCGTCGAATTTTTTTTCGACCCGGATCCCTGCCAGAACGGTTCCGGTCAGTTCATTTGGAATTTGCAGGGGTAAGGAAACAATCTTCGATTCGCCGCCTTTGATGAAGGTCGATTTCGTAGCCGGTCGAATCATTTCCGTTAAGGAAACAGGAGCAAGCGGAAGCGGTTTTTTCTGCTCATAGACGATTAATCCGTTCCCATTCGTCGTCGCGTTGCGAACGGATGTCAAAAATGTTTGATCGTCCGAACCGTGATTGTAAATCCGAACCCGGACATCCGTTTTTTGATTGCCCGCCATTCGTAAATCAAAGTACGTGACACCCGAGTCGACTTGAAAGTCGTTCGGTATCGCTTCAATCGAAAAATTAACAGGTGCATCTGCTTTGACAAAAGACGAACTACCTGCACCGAACAACAGATACAATATAACGGCAAGACTGCTGATTCCCCATGTTTTCATCTCTATTCCCCCTCTATCTCACATCAATTCACGACGTCAGAGAGTACCCACTCGAGGGTAGCCGTGTGTGTTCCTTCAACTTGTGTATTGACCGGGACGTTTAATGAAATACGGTCGTTAGGATCTTGTCCCACTAGGTCTCCCGGCCAGTACACCAGCCATGTCGAAAACGTACCGGCAGCTGAAGATAAAATCGTGGTTCCGTCTGCTGCACCCGCGGTTAATTCGATGTCTTGGGTCGTCGGAGCCGCAACACCCGTCAATCCAATGACTGATTTAACGATCCCGTTTTTGATGGATAGCTTCGTCCCAGCCAATGATTCCTCAGAGGTTTCGGAATTTTCGAAGGCCCCAAGCTTCACTTTCACATCCCACTGTGAACGAATCGCGCGTCGATCGGTCACTTGCAGGAATGGTTTTTTATCCAGTGCTTGATACACTGCTGAATTGGTCGCAAGCGCTTCATGCGAACCAAAATTGAAATCCGGTGCATAGTCAAGCGTAAGAGGACCCGTATTACCTGTCGGCTCGTTTCCTCCGTCGCCAATCGGATCATACGGATCTTCCGGGTCCGGATTTTCCGGATCGACGATAATAGGCGGTTTAATGGTTGTAAAAGTAATCGTCGCCTGCGAGTTTCCGGTCGACGTCGTAGCCGCGAACGCGGAAGTCGTCCCAAGCAGTAAAGCAGCACTCATCAATACCGATGTCACAACAAATTTTTTTCTCATCTCAGTTTCCCCCTCTTTTTAAGGCGCATTGATCAAATTCCATTGAATATCTGCACTGTACGTTGAAGGTGTAGCCTGTTTTCCTGTCAGATCGAGAATGATTCCTTCCTCTTTGGCATAGACGAGTGGTGATTGATTTTCGTTCGCTGTCATCTGTCCGGTTGCAACTTCAATCTCTGTTGCTTGCAACAGCTGTTTTTGAGTCGATGTCTTGAAATACAAAACATCCTTCAATATATCGCCTTCCGTACTGGTCATCGGACGCGTCAGACTCGCTTGCAATCGCCAGTTGTACCCCGTTGCATTTTCATGTGCAATTGAAATGGTCATTGGTGCGAGGCGGGCGATGATGGTTTCCCGCCCCGTCAACTCGTGACTGCCAAAGTCAAGCGTCGGCGGTACGGTCAGGCGAAACGTTGGTCCGATTCCGAGTGTTGCCGTTGCTGTGTTCCCACTTAATACATTTAAATCAATCACACCATCGGTCAATGCACTGTTGAAGGTATAGGTTTTATCCAGACCAACCGGTAGTTTGCCGACTTTAAATGATAACGTGAAGCGATCGCTGCTTAATAGAGACAGCTTTAGTAAGGAGCTCACATCAGCATAAATTTGATTGTTTATCCGATCAATCACCGGTACAACATCGACCGTTCGTGTGCCGATTCCTAATAATCCGCTGTATCGATACTGAAGTTGAATCGATTCTGCCTCAATACTTTGCATCACTTCTGGGGGCAATCGAAAAATCACATAGCCACTGGATAGATTGACATTTAAGAGACTCGACACCGTGTTAACGAGTTCAATTGTCTGTGTTGTCGCATTGTACGTAGCACTTAAACTCGAGTTTCCTAATAACGCGCCACCCGCAAGGCGAGGCGAAACAACTGGTCGCTGGGATGGCGTCTCTTTTTTAGGTGCTTCCGCGACTGGTAGTTCTTCCAGCGACGATTCCGTGTCTTCTGAGGGAAGTTGATTCTGCTCTTCGTTCAATTGATCTTCTGACGACGAAGGTTCAGCAATCGGAGATTCTTCATTTTCAGAAGCAGGAGGTTTAGGTAAATCAGACTCATTAGAATGCTTCGGAATATCTTCCTTGGATGCTGGAATATCGCTCTCAGGTGTGGGTGGTTCAGGGGTCATCGGGCTCTCATTCTCGGATGTGGATGGTTCTGGGGTCGTCGGGATGTTGCTCTCGGGTGTGGAAGGGACCACCGGTTCATCTTTTTTTGAATCAGGTGGTAAGATTACTTCATTTTCATTTGGTTCTTCCGGAGATTCCGCGTCGGGCGTTGATGCTTCCTCTTCTTCGTTTGTTACCTCCGGTTCCGTTTGTTCGATCAAGATTTCGCACGCTTTCTTTTTTTCCAAAAGAATCGGATCATCGAGCGAGTTCGTCTCGATCTCCATGTCTTCTAATAAATTTTTACAGACTTCAATCGTTAACGGTTCTTCTGATTCAGTCTGATTTGTGATTGCCCGGCTTGTGTCGACCGGTATCACGAGAGAATAGAGAAAAATCATGATTATGATGAGATTCGGAGAACGGTTTTTATGCATGCATCTCTTTCCCTCCCATTGACCTATTTCATTAGACCTACTCATATTATCGATAATTTCCTTTAAAACAGGTAAATAAACCAATTAATGGGTATTTCAAAAATGTACTTTAGAGATTTTTTTCTTGAAATATGATTTTACATGTCGATTGCTCATTTTTTTACTTTATTTTACTTTTTCAGAATTACAGTTTGAATTAAAATTTCAACAAGAAAAATACGCCTTTCCATCGAAAGACGTATACTTCCCTTACTTTTCTTCTGTTGTTGTTTGTTGGTCTGGAAGCGGCAATTGCACCATGCTGCCTGATCCGCTGACAAGCGGTGATTTTCCGTCCCACTTCTTGACGGCTTCGTACTGAATCATCTCTTCCGTCAACGTCTTCTGTAATTCTTTTTGGGCTTTGGCGAGTCCTTGTGCTTCAATCAACCGGGCATCTGCCGCCCCTTTTGCTTCTACCCGCAACCGTTCTGCTTCCGCTTTCGCGATTGCCAGGTCTGTTTTCTTTTTATCTAATTCTTGTGAGGCCTTGACCCGTGCATCGATGGCTTCCTGCGTCTTCGCATCTGGTTTCGGTGCTCCGAGTGCGACGTCTTCGATGATGAATCCAATCTTTTTCACATCTTGAGCGAACTGTGTCTGAATGCTTGTCGAGACATTTCCGGACTGTTCTCCGAATAGCTCAAGGACCGTGACTTTTGAAATTTGCTCACGTGAGGCATCATAGAGACGTTGCTTTAAATAACCCGCAGCAATCTCATCGATTTCGATCGGACCAAATTTATTAAAGACTTCCGTCACTTGATCAGGTGATACCGAAAAGCTGTACGTAAAGTCGACGACGATATTTTTCCCGTCTTTTGTCGCCAGTGTCATGTTGTCGAGTGATTTTGTCTGTGTCCGGATCGGATACTCGGTTACGCGCGTAATCGGTGAAACGATATGCCAGCCTTGTGACAACGTCTCATCTTGCACACCACTCGATGGCTTATAGACGACACCGACTTGACCCGGTTCGATTTGTTCGACGATGAATGGTGTCATCGCAAGAAGGGCAACAACGATCACCCCCGCAATGATCATCGATGGGCGGATGCGTTTTTTTGGTTTGATTTCTCTCATTTAGAATCCCCTTTATCAATTTTGTCTTGGATGTACTTGTACAGTTCAATGGCTAGCAAGACGATGAGTGCAAAAAATAATAATGTGAAAAGTGCTGCCATGCCGTCCTCCTCCTTTGTCAACTCCTTACTTCATCTTACGCTTCAGACTGGAAAATGTTTCATTTTGATTAAAAGCATGGTTGCTAATTTTCGCAATCCGGTCTAAGATGTAAAGAACTTTGTCCTTGAAACGAAGCGTATCATTTTGTGGTACACTCGTAACAGCACATCACACACTAGAAACGAGGGTTCATCTCTATATGATTACAGTACAAAACGTCGGTCTCCGCTTTGCGGACCGCAAATTATTCGAAGACGTCAACATCAAGTTCACACCAGGTAACTGCTACGGTCTCATCGGTGCAAACGGTGCCGGTAAATCAACGTTCCTTAAAATTCTTGCCGGCGATATCGAAGCGCAGCAAGGAGACGTCATCATCACTCCGGGCGAACGTCTTGGTGTCCTGCGTCAGAACCATTACGAATACGAAGAGTTCCAAGTCATCGAAACGGTCATGATGGGACATAAACGTCTTTATGAAGTCATGAAAGAAAAAGATGCCATTTATATGAAAGAAAACTTCTCGGATGAAGACGGCATGCGTGCCGCTGAACTCGAAGGTGAGTTCGCGGAAATGAACGGGTGGGAAGCAGAGTCGGAAGCGGCGATGCTTTTACAAGGTCTCGGAATCAAAGAAAACCTGCATACGAAAACAATGGCTGAATTGACGGGTGGCGAAAAGGTCAAAGTCTTGCTTGCACAAGCTTTGTTCGGTAAGCCGGATATCCTGTTACTCGATGAGCCGACCAATGGTCTTGACTTGAAAGCCGTTAAATGGCTCGAAGAGTTCTTGATCGGATTTGAGAACACGGTCATCGTCATTTCCCACGACCGTCACTTCCTCAACAACGTCTGTACGCACATGGCCGATCTCGACTACGGAAAAATCCAACTCTACATCGGAAACTATGATTTCTGGTATGAGTCAAGTCAGCTCGCTTCACGTATGGCCGGCGACCAAAACAAGAAAAAAGAAGAGAAAATCAAAGAACTTCAAGCCTTTATCGCCCGTTTCAGCTCAAACGCCTCAAAAGCGAAACAAGCGACATCACGGAAGAAATTGCTTGATAAAATCACACTCGACGACATCCGTCCGTCTTCACGCCGTTATCCGTTCGTCGGCTTCACACCGGAACGTGAAATCGGAAACGATTTGTTGATTGTTGATGGCATTTCGAAGACAATCGATGGCGTCAAAGTACTGGATAATGTTCGTTTCTCATTAAACAAAACGGATAAAGTCGTCTTTATCAGCCAAAATGACATTGCCATCACGACACTCTTTAAAATCCTCATGGGTGAAATCGAAGCAGACAGCGGGACTTTCAAATGGGGCGTTACGACGTCACAATCGTACTTGCCAAAAGATAACTCGGCCTTCTTCGAAGGATCGGATAAAACAATCCTCGACTGGTTACGTCAGTATTCACCAGCCGATGAGAGCGACACGTTCCTCCGTGGTTTCCTCGGCCGGATGCTCTTCTCAGGCGAAGAAGTTATGAAAAAAGCGTCTGTTTTATCCGGGGGAGAGAAAGTCCGTTGTATGTTATCAAAAGCGATGCTCAGCGGCTCAAACGTGCTTGTTCTCGACGATCCGACGAATCACTTGGATCTTGAATCGATCACAGCCCTCAACGATGGCTTGATCGCTTATAAAGGCGCAATGCTCTTCAGCTCGCATGACCATCAGTTTGTTGAAACAATCGCAAACCGGATCATCGAATTGACGCCAAACGGTATCGTCGACAAAGAAACGACGTATGATGAATACCTCAACAATGACTCTGTCCAACAACAATTATCAACGTTGTATGCGACGAACTAAGTAATGAAACAAGAGACCTGTCCTAGCGGATGAGGTCTCTTTTTTGTAGACTGAAGACATCATATCCATCAGAGGAGGAAAAATGTTGCGCCATCGTGCCTGTGCAGCCTTAATCGAGAACGGTCGGATTTTAATGGTTCGTCTTGAGACAAACGATCGAAGTTTCTGGACATTACCCGGAGGGGGTCTCGAGGAACATGAATCCTTCGAACAAGCGGTCATTCGGGAGATGCAGGAGGAAGTGAATCTCGCCATCCATATCATCAAACCTCTTTACTCAGAAACTCACGCAAACGGACAAGAGATCTGCTTTTTAGTCAGACAGATCGATTCACGTGAACCGATTTTAGGATATGATCCAGAGCGTCAGGAGGGAGACCAAGTTCTGACCGGAGTGAGATGGATACCACTTTCGGAGATGACCGCCGATCGACAAGTCGCAAAAATTTTAACGGCTTTAGGATAAGACATACTCTTTTTTGTAAAAACAAACGAAAGGCATCTGCTCCAGTCGAGTAGATGCCTTTCTTGATCATGTACGCAGTTGACTCGCCTCTTCTTCCACACGACGGAGTAACCCTTGCACGATTTTTTCCGTCTCCCGTTCACCTCCGAGTGACAACAGGCTCCGGCCGACAAAGTTGGCGCCTTCATTTTTGCCGGTATAAATCAGCTGACAGCTCGTTTCGTCGAGCCGTTTCAGTGTAAACGTCATCTCGAGTTGAAAGATTTTAGCAAGAGTAAAGCCAATCGTGTTTTGCTTAAAGTCCGGTTCGCTTGTATACGCAAGATCCGTCACGATGTACGTCTCTAACCGGTTCCCCTGCATGTACGTTTGCCGATACGTCGAACCGACGACACCCGGTTTGCGTTCAATCACTTCGTGCTGGACGACACCCGGAATTAACCGTTGCAACCGATCGTGATCAAATAAATGCCAAGCCTGATCGATTGGAACGTCGAGGACTTTTTCTTCGTGCCATGTCACCATCCGAACACCTCCTTTACTA
The DNA here is from genome assembly GCF_018618795.1 of Exiguobacterium sp. s192. Classification (NCBI taxonomy): domain Bacteria; kingdom Bacillati; phylum Bacillota; class Bacilli; order Caryophanales; genus Exiguobacterium; species Exiguobacterium sp. s192. The sequence continues at coordinate 162,728 of NZ_JACSMS010000004.1, forward strand.
AAAAATACCCTGATGTGTGCAGTTCTAACTTCAGACTACACACAGACAGGGTATTTGGCTTATTTTAATCGGCAATCACGATTTACTTTACCGTTTGACGTTCCAACGCATTCCCAAGGAACTTCGCGAGCTCCAGCATTCCGAACTTACCGGCAGCCGCTTCCGCATCCGAGTTGTAGTTCGTATTCGTGTTGACATCATACGTATAGATCGTTCCGTCCGCATCCTTAATGAATTCAATCCCGGCGACAGCAATCTGATTCGCTTGCAGGAAAGCTTCGTATTGCTGGATGATCGGATCATCGAATCCATCAACGACTTTAAACTTCATCGGAGTTTGTGGTGCTTCTTCCCCGACCGGGCAGAACAAGTCATCGATCACACACGCATCCGCCGGGCACAGTTCAAAGCCTTCTGATGTATCAACTTGTACGGCGTAAACGAATTTTCCGCCGACGAATTCACAACGCGTGATATACGGTTCAGGCGCTTGGATATACTCTTGGATCAGGGTGATGCCGTCGACCGGCTCATCAAACGTCGGGCCATCGAGATACGTTTCAAGTGCTTCAATCGAATGGAACAACTGGACACCGAGTCCTTTTCCGGCACGATTGTGTTTCGTGATGAACGACGACACCCCGATGTTTTTCGCCGCTTCAACAATCTGATCACGTCCGACGGCAGCCGTCGTTTTCGGAACACGGATACCGGCTTTTCGAAGAGCCGTATATTGATTGATTTTACTGACTTCCAGTCGCAACGCACGTGTTCCGTTGAAGACGGTCCGGTCGTGTTCCTCGAGCCATGCGAGCACCCCTTCCGTCAGTTCCGGCGCGTAGCGGTGCCCGCGCGTATGCGAAGACGCACTCATCCGGCTGTAGAAGACGCCTTCTGGCGGGATTTCATCAAGCGGGACCTGTCCTTCATCGAGATGCCACTGTTCATACGGCAACTCCAGTTCTTCGAGTCGTTTAATTAAATGGTCCGTCCATTCCTGGTTTTCGTGTAAGATATGAATTTTTGTCATTTGGTTTGACCTACCTTTCGTTTTTCTTCGACAAGCGGCATGACGTCGCGCGCGAAGCGTTCCATCTCTTCAAGTTGTGGTGAGAATTGAAGTAATAATAAGGAGACACCCACCTGCTCAAACGCAAGAATCCGTTCGGCAATCTGTTCCCGTGTTCCAATCAAATCAGGACGGAGTCCACGGTTGGAGACCGAATAATCGTTCCGTTTCACCTGTTGTTCGAGTTGCGATTTGCTGACGAAATCGTCGTACCCGACGTACCCGGCACCGTCTTCCTTGACGTCCGTGATCCGCTGCCACTCTTGAACAGCCTCTTCTTCCGTATCGCGGCAGATGATATAAGCAGCCAGTCCAAAACTTTCAAGCGGCGGTTGCCCGGTCGCTTGTCGACGCGCCTTCATATCCTCAATCTTGACGGATACTTCTTCCACCGTTCCGCCGTGCATGACATAGGCATCACAATGATTGACGATGGTTTGTTTGCCGGCTTCACTTTCCCCGCCTGCGTACAACTTGATGCCCGGTCGTTGAACCGGCTTCGGATACAGTTGTGTCTTCTCGAGCGTATAGTAGTTCCCGTCGAAGCTGTACGGTGAAGCGTCTGCCCATAATCCTTTCATGATTGTGACAAACTCTTCCGTCCGCGCATACCGTTCGTCATGCGCCGTGAAGATCCCGTTGTATTGCCGCGCTTCTTCTTCCCACCAGGCAGAGACGACGTTCAGTGTAAAGCGTCCGTTGCTGAGTTGGTCGATATTTGCTGCCATCTTCGCGGTCGTCGCCGGATTATGGAACCCCGGGCGGACAGCTGTCATGATTTCCAGCCGTTCCGTCGTCGCAGCAATCGCCGCTGCTGTCGTCCAGGCTTCAAGACTTGGTGCTTCCAGCCCTTTGATGTCATTTAAATTCAATTCCGCAATCAGCGTCGTCGAAAACCCGATTTGTTCTGCTGTTTGCGCCACCTGTTTGGCATAATCGAACGTCGCCGGCATCTGTTCGTCCTCGACGTTTCGTAACCACCCTCCAAAAATCGGTAACCAAAATCCATACTCCATCCGTTATGTCCCCCTTATTAAAAAAATCGCTCTTCTCGAAAATCGAAAAGAGCGACGGATTAATCGTGTCTGCTCTTATCTGTAAAGGGGTTAATCCCTTTAGGAAGTAGCACCTTCCGCTTATGATGCGGGGTTGCTGAAGTGTCTTCGGGCCATTCCCTCGACTTCTCTTGATAAGAATTATTGGAATTATCGTACACTTTTTAGCAGAGTAAAGCAACCATTAAACCTTGTTTTCCAATCGGAATTAAAAACAGTATCAAAAAAGGACGAGAGCTGGGCTCTCATCCTCCTTGTCTTAATATGGGGCAACAAATGTCGACTCTTCGACAGGTGCTTCTTCACCGCGGATGCGGTCATAAAACTTGGCGAGGGTGACGCTGAAGTAAGGTCCGACCCAGAGGAAGGCAATTCCAATCGTAATCAAACCGAGCAGGAACCAACCAATGAAGGAGAGGACAAGCATAAAGGCTTCCATCTTGTGACCATCCATCATTTGGCGTGAACGCGTAATGGCATCCAAAATACCGATTGACGGCTCGTCACGTAAAATGTAATAAGTCAGCATATACGAAAATGACTTAATGATTCCCGGAACGATCAACAGCAAGAACCATAATCCAAGAAGAATACCTTGAACAAGCGACAGACCAACTGCTTTCAAGAACAGCTTATACGGTTCGAATAAATCGACGATTTTTGCTTCTTCTTTACGGGCGACAGACAGCGCAAGCCATGCCCAACCGATCGCAAGCGGCAGGAACAGGATGTTCAACACAAATCCAATCAAATCGATGAACTGAAAGTCTTCGTTCGGAGCAGAAGAAAACGTAGTGGGAATCCCTTGAATGATGAGAAACAGTAAAAACATGAGTGCCATGAAGACCCAGCGACCGTTAAGTGACTCACGTGCCGATAGTTTTAATTCTTTAATCATAAAGATCCTCCTTAAAATAAGTTCTACTCCTATTTACGGCTTAAGCAGTAAGGAGTTTCAGTTATTTTCAGGATTTTCCTGTTTTTAGCTTGTGCAGGCGTGCTTTTTCGAGCTGACGTTGGCAAGCCGTATAGAGCGAACGCCGACCATCGAGACGTTCCATCGCAAATGGGATAGCATGTTTTTTGGCTTGTGCGATGACATGGGCTGACGCCGCATGCGAAACACGACTTGTGATAACGACGATGGCATCCGTCTTTTGCGCGAGACAGGCAATTTTCTTCGCCGACTGGGCATCCCCTGCTAAATGAATCAGCTCGATTCCGGTCTCAGCAAAAAATGTCCGGTAGACCGGTGCCTGCTGTTCGTTTCCGACGATGACGAGCCGCATTCCTTTAAATGCTACAAACTCAAGCGGCTCCTTGTCGACGTAATCGATGGGTTGTCCCGGCAGCGACGTCGTGACGAGCGGTGTCATCGGTTGTTGTTTCTTTTCGCGAATCCGGCGTGGTTGCCGGATCTTTTTCACGGTCGGTTTTCGCTTCATCTGCTTGGCATATCGCCCGGTCGATTTTTTTGATACGGATGTCACGGCCATTTCTGCCGTCGCGTCTGTCGGTTTCGATTCTGTTGACGGATCGAACGGTTGAATAATCGGTTCTTCATATTGGAAGGGATACTTCCAGGCAATCGTCAGTGTTTCCGGATGACCTTTCCACATCACCAAGTCGACAAGTTGTCCCTCCTTCAATTGAAAGAATCGCATATCTTCGACCGGAGTTGCGTAGTAAAACGGTTTTCCCGTCTCATCCTTCAACGGACCGTTGACCGTCGACTCGATGATGCCGTGATTTTTGACGATACATTTTTCAAAGACGATTCGTTGCTCCAGCGCCTTCATTTGATCGGTTGCGACGACTGCGAGCACTTCCAGTGACGTCCGCCGGTGGTCTTGATGGATAATCTGAACACGGACTTCCATGCCGTGCTCAAGATTCCATTGGCGGATTTCCTTTTCCGAGATATGGCTGTTCGGCCATTCCTGCAACGATCCGCCTTTTAATTCCCGGACAAACGTATACGCATACCGTTGTTCGACGATCGGTTCGTCCGATTTCGGCAGTTCTGTCAGCGGACCGGGTGACGCCGGCTGCTCTTCTTTCGTCGGTTGAAGCACCTCTTGCGGATGTACGCGTGGTGTATAGTAACGCGACAATTGGACCCATTCATCGATTCCCCGGATTTCCTCAAGCAGCAATTCCCAATCTTCCGCCGTTTCAACGATCTGTAATTTACCGGCGACCAATTCTTTCGCCCGTTCCATGATTTGTTGCATCATCTCAAACAACCCCTTTGCTTTTTTTCAACTATAGCAAGGGGGTTTCGTGTAGGTTGGTCTAAAAATAACCAGGTATTTTTTTGTTTAAGGTTAGGTTTTAATTTCGATTGACGGGTCGCCCAACCGGTATTTTTCGACGGCCACAATTAAGATTGTGATGATCACAAGCAAAAACCAAGACGACAGTTTTCCGAAGTCAACCAGCTCCCAGCCCTCTTCTTGATTCGGATAGACCCACCCTTTAAAAAACGTCACGATATTTTCCGCGAGCCAGATGAACCAGGCGATCAGACCAAATGACAGGACCAGCGGCATCCGGTAGACGGTCTCATCCAACCGGTAATAGACCCAGGATTTTAAAAAAACAACGGCAACAAGTCCCATCAACAGCCAGCGGAAATCAAATAACCAGTGATGGGTAAAAAAGTTTAAGTAGACTAACAGTCCGATCAAGAAGGCGAGAAGCGGACGGGGAAATTCGGTGATCCGGAGATCAAACCGGCGAAAGGCCTGGCAGATGTAGCTCGCGACACTCGCATACATGAAACCGGCATAAAGCGGCACACCAAACACCTTGCTCCAAGCGTCTTCCGGATAACTCCAGGAACCGACCTGGACTTTAAACAACTCGAGTCCCAAGCCAATCGCATGAAAGATTAAAATCAATTTGAACTCTTCTTTTGTTTCGTACCGTGTTACAAGCAGCACGATCTGAACAACAAGACACCACACTAAAAGCAAGTCATAGCGCGCGATCGGTTCCGACGGAAGGTACCGGGATACCGCAAGCGCCAAGAAAATCGCAACCGGAAAGACACAACAGATGGCTTCGAGATATGTAAAACGGATGAAATGGCGGGTTTTTTGCATGAGGTGACCTCCTTTTCATTAGTATACGCATCCGGAGAAGTGATTCCCTCCACCTCAAGATGGAAAATATCGGATTCACTTCAATTTTCTCCATCAAACATGGTACAGTTAATGAATCAATTTTACTCCGAAACGAGGTGTCTTCCGTAAATGAGACAGGCAATTCAAACGTCCTGGCTGTTACGCTCCGTCCTGAAATGGACATTGTTCTTATTTGGTCTGTTTTTACTCGCCGTCGGTTCATCGATGATGATCACGGCACAGCTTGGCGTCTCGACATGGGACGTCCTTCATTTGGGTCTTCAAAACAAAACGCCCTTTTCCGTCGGGACGATCATTCTCCTCGTCGGACTGTTGCTCGTGTTCGTCAAGTATTTGCTCGACCGGATCACACCGCAGATCGGTACGCTCGTCAACGCGATTTTTGTCGGGGTGTTCATGAACCTCGTTCTCGGTTCAGGTCTTTTGCCGTCGTTTTCGTCCGTTTGGCAAAACACGCTGTGGCTGATTGCGGGAATTTTTATCATCGGAATGGGCGCCGGCCTTTATGTCGCCGTCGGTTACGGTGCCGGACCGCGTGATGGACTAACACTGACACTGGCGGAACGATTCGGAACATCGATCCGGATGATGCGGACATTCATGGAAATCACCGCCTGCGGAATCGGTTGGCTGCTCGGCGGACCGGTGTTCTTCGGAACGATTTTATCGATTTTCTTGATCGGTCCGTTCCTACAGTTTTGGTTGGGTCATTTCCGCCGGATGATCGCCGCCATCGATGCCGGAACGATTCCCCGGAAACAACAGAAAATTAGTTAAGTCGTTTGACTCGATACCTTTTCATCCGAAATGGTATCTTTTTTTGTGGATGAAGCATATTAGTTGCAGCATGAAAACAGACACGTTATATTCGTTTACATATCAATCTTTGATACGTCAAGGATTTTTCGAACGAAGGGAAGGATGTGATGACTTGAGTATTTCTTGTACTGAAAAAGGACGATTGATTTATGCGCTCGTCTCCGTCAATAAGACAATCGCTCAAAAATTTGATCTTTGTACGGACGGTTTCAGCCAAACCCGGATGGATCTGCTCGCTCAACTCGAGGTGGATACGACGATCAGCCAAAAAGAACTGCAACAACGCGTCAACGTCGATAATGCTGCCGTGACACGCCACTTGAAGCATCTCGAAACGAACGGGATGATTGAACGTGTCCGTTCAGCAACGGATAACCGCGTCATTCTCGTTTCATTGACGCAAGAAGGTGCCACCCGCATTGCACGACTACGTGAGCAAAAAGATGAATTCCTCGAGCAATTGCTTGAAGGATTCACGGCAGACGAACAACATCAGCTGGCTCAAATGATGCAACGAATTGAAACGAATGCCCTCACTTTACCTAAAACAACGGTTAATTAAAAAGGAGAATGTCAGATGACTACACAAACTACAACTGATTTCATGGAAATCGTTAAAGGACGCCGCTCGATTCGCAACTACGACACAAACGTCAAGATTTCTAAAGAAGAAATGACACAAATTCTCGAAGAAGCAACCCTTGCTCCCTCTTCTGTGAACATGCAACCGTGGCGTTTCCTCGTCATCGACAGTGCTGAAGGGAAAGCGACACTCGCACCACTCGCTAAATTCAACCAAGTCCAAGTCGAGACATCATCCGCTGTCATCGCTGTCTTCGGTGACATGAATGCGATCGATCAACTCGAAAACATTTATGATACAGCAGTCGCACAAGGGCTCATGCCGCAAGAAGTCCGCGATCGTCAAGTACCTGCAATTCAAGGCATGTACGAAAGCGTTCCGGCGAGTGCTCTCAAAGACAGCATCTTGATTGATTCAGGTCTCGTCTCGATGCAATTGATGCTCGTTGCCCGTGCGCACGGCTATGACACAAACCCGATCGGCGGCTATGAAAAAGATCAAATCGCCGAAGCCTTCGGTATGGAGAAAGACCGTTACGTTCCTGTTATGCTTCTATCGATCGGAAAAGCCGTCGACGCTGGATACCCATCCGTTCGTCTGCCGATCAACGACATCACAGACTGGAAATAAGCAGTACCCGTACTAACCAAAAATAGAGAACAAACAAAAGGGAGATTATTACTATGACAACTCAAACAACTACAGACTTTATGGAAATCGTTAAAGGACGCCGTTCAATCCGGAACTACGACACGAACGTCAAAATTTCTAAAGAAGAAATGACACAAATTCTTGAAGAAGCAACACTTGCTCCCTCTTCAGTCAACATGCAGCCGTGGCGTTTCCTCGTCATCGACAGTGCTGAAGGGAAAGCGACACTTGCACCACTCGCTAAATTCAACCAAGTGCAAGTCGAGACATCATCTGCTGTCATCGCTGTCTTCGGTGATATGAATGCAGTCGACAGCATCGATACAATCTATGATATGGCTGTCGAAAAAGGCTTGATGCCGCAAGAAGTCCGTGACCGCCAAGTTCCTGCCATCAAAGGCTTCTACAGCCCAGAAGATACAGAGACACTTCGCGACAGCATCTTGATCGATTCAGGTCTCGTCTCAATGCAATTGATGCTTGTGGCACGTGCGCACGGTTATGATACAAACCCAATCGGCGGCTACGAAAAAGATCAAATCGCCGAAGCCTTCGGTATGGATAAAGACCGTTACCTTCCTGTCATGCTCCTTTCCATCGGAAAAGCAGTTGACGCTGGTTACCCATCGGTTCGTCTGCCGATCAACGACATCACAGACTGGAAATAATCACAAACAACCAATCGGATTCCTCAACAGGAATCCGATTTTTTTGTATACTGACCAAAAGGAGCTGGTCAAATGATGTATGATGTCACGATTATCGGTGCCGGGATCGCCGGAATCTTTTTAGCCCATGAACTGGTGGAACAGGGACAGACAGTTCTGTTGATTGATGCCGGAAAACCACTTGCGCAACGGACGAAACAGGAAGCCTATCTTGGCTTTGGCGGACTTGGTAAATCAGAAGGAAAATACAACTATTCTGCCGGATTCGGAGGTGAACTCGCCGAGAAGCTTGGAGCAGAGACGACGCTCCGCTTGATGCACCAAGTCGATGCGCTCCTTTGCAGCTACGGAGCAGATCAAGTCGAGTCGTACTCCACGTCCAATCCCGTTTTAGCTGATCGGGCCAAAGTGGCCGGTCTTGAGACAATCGAAACGACGGTCCGGCATTTAGGGACCGCACTATCGGAACGGATTTTAAGACGGCTCGAAGCCGCACTTCACGAACACGTTACCTTTCGTTTTGAGACGGCTGTTGCGACAATCGAACGGCAAACAGACGGATTTCTGCTCACGACTGAACACGAAACATTTTCGAGTCAACGCGTCGTCTTCGCGACCGGACGCTCCGGTACTGCCTGGATGCAGGAGCAACTTCAGTTGTTAGGTCTGGCTCAAAGCAAAACCCGTCTCGACCTCGGCATCCGGATCGAGATGGAAGAAACGGCATTCCGGACGTTGTTACAGGACACGTTTGAAACAAAATTCGCCTATGCGTCAGCAGCAGGGACCGCCGTTACATACTGCATGAATCCGAAAGGACGGATCATCCGCAAACATCAGGAAGGTCTCGTCATGCCGGACGGGCAAAACTTCCGCGAACAGCATTCCGGCACGACCAACTTGAACTTCACGCTGTTTTTACCCCGCTACTTTGCGACACTCGAAGAAGCGAATCATTATGCCGCTTCCGTCATCGGACAGATCAATCAAGGGACAGACCGGATTGTCGTGCAACGACTCGGGGATTTGCGGACCGGTCGTTCGACGCAGTCAGGTGCTCTCGCCGAAAACAAAGTGCGCCCGACACTTGAAGCGACAGCGGGGAATCTGATCGAGGAAGTCCCGGGCACGGACATCACGGTCTTGTTGGAATTTCTGGAACGACTTGAGCAGTTACTCGATACGCCGCTCTCAAACGACACATTGCTGTACGGCATGGACGGAAAATTTTATGCTCCGATGCTGTCGACGTCTGTCACCTTTGAAACGGACATCCCGGGACTGTATGCCATCGGCGATTGTTCCGGTGTGACGCATTCGTTGTCGCAAGCCGCTGCGAGCGGACTCCATCTTGGACAACACCTGACACAAAAACAGCCGTCCTAAGAGATAAGTTCCCTTAAGACGGCTGGTTGAACGTGCAGTGCACTTTATTTTTTAAACGCTTCATACACCTTCAGCTGTTTGCCTTTGACTTTTGTCGTCTTCATTGCCCGCAAGACGAGTGGACCTTTTCCGTTCAGGATTTCCACATACGTGACGGTATCCTGAATCGTGATGATCCCGATGTCTTGAGCGGTCATGCCTTCAATTTTCGCAATCGTTCCGACAAAATCAACGGCACGCAGTTTCTTTTTCTTCCCGCCGTTAAAATACAGCTTCATGATATCCGCGTTAAGTTGCTCCGTTTTCGACGCCCGGACGTCTGCTGTCGTAATTTTCTCTTCAAACGCATCCGCCGTCCGAATCAATTCCCGCTCAGTCGGTGCCTGACGTTTTTCAATCGCCTCACCGCGGTACTGTTCGACTTCACGCAGACGACGCATGTCAGACTCCGTTACTAAGCTGATCGCTTTTCCGAGTGCTCCGGCGCGCCCAGTCCGGCCCGTCCGGTGGACATAACTCTCTTTTTCGACCGGCATGTCGTACTGGATGACGTGCGTGATGTTCTCAATATCGATTCCCCGTGCTGCGACATCCGTCGCGACGAGGTAACGGAACTCACCGGCCCGGAATGCTTTCATGACGGCGAGGCGTTCATCCTGCTCCATCCCGCCGTGAATTTTTTCGACCGGATAATCCATCGAGGCCAACCCTTTGGCAACGAAATCGACGTGTTCTTTTGTCCGGCAGAAAATCATGCAGCGATCCGGATTTTCGACGACCGTGACGTCTTTTAGAATCGCGAACTTCGTTTTGTCGGTTACTGTGATATAACTGTGTTCGATTTCGGCGATTTCCGTTGCCTTCGTCGTAATTTCAACTTCTTTCGGTGACTGCATGTACCGGTCACTTAACTGATGGATGTCTTGCGGGAATGTTGCTGAGAACAACATCGTCGTCCGTTGTTTGGGCAACTGTTTGAGAATCGTATCGACTTGATCAAGGAAGCCCATGTTGAGCATCTCGTCCGCTTCATCAAGGACAAGGTACTTGACCTTTTCAAGCGATAACGTGCCCCGCTCCAAGTGATCGAGGACACGACCCGGTGTCCCGACAACGATATGCGTCTTTTGTTTCAGTTCCGCCACTTGTCCGCGGAATGGCTGTTTTCCGAAGACGGCTGTCGCTTTGATCCGCTTGTAGCGTCCGATGTTCATGACATCTTCCGTGACTTGCAGTGCAAGTTCGCGTGTCGGCGTCAAGATCAGGGCTTGCGGTTTGTTTTCTTCCCACTCGACGAGCTCACAGAGCGGAATCCCGAAAGATGCCGTCTTTCCGCTGCCGGTGCGGGATTTGACGATGATATCTTTTTCTGACAAAGCGACCGGAATGACCGCTTGCTGGACATCCGTCGGCGTATGGTAACCAAGTTGTTCAATCGCTTCTAGAATCGGTGCACTGAGTTGAAAATCCGTAAATGGTTTTTTAGACATAAGAATACCTCATTTATTTTATAGTTTATTGTAAAGTGTGATTAGTGAATCAGACGTGACCTCTCATTATGCGCTACTTTCGACAGGACGTCAAAAGAGCTTCCCACCTGTTGGCGGGAAGCTCGACTTGCTTATTTTGCTGAAACTGTATCTTTTTTGATTTGTTTACTGCGTAACTGACCACATGCCGCGTCGATATCCGTACCGTGCTCAAGACGGACACCACAGTTGAGACCGTTCTTTTTCAACGTGTCATAGAACGTAGAAATGTCTTCCGACGTACTCCGTTGGTATTGACCGTGCTCATCAACCGGGTTGTATGGAATCAAGTTGACGTACGTCAAGTGGCGTTTGTCTTCGAACAATTTCGCAAGCTCGATCGCTTGAGCTTTTTGGTCGTTGACACCACGTAAGAGAATGTACTCAATCGTGATTTTCCGGTTCGTCGTCTTGACGTAGTAATCGATGGCAGGCATCAATTTCTCGAGCGGAATCGCACGGTTGATTTTCATGATTTGTGTGCGGAGTTCGTTGTTTGGCGCGTGTAATGAAATCGCCAAGTTGACTTGAAGTTTTAGATCTGCGAATTTGTAGATCTTATCTGCGAGTCCACTTGTCGAAACTGTAATGTGACGCGCACCGATCGCAAGACCGTTGTGATCCTTGATGACGTTCAAGAAATCGACCATGTTATCGAAGTTATCAAACGGCTCACCGATACCCATGACGACGACGTGGCTGACACGCTCTTCTTTTCCGACTGCATCGAGGTGATGCTGAACGTTCATGATTTGCTCGACGATTTCTCCAGCAGAGAGATCGCGGCTCTTCTTAATCAAACCACTCGCGCAGAAACTACAGCCGATGTTACAACCGACCTGCGTCGTGACACAAACTGAAAGTCCGTACTTGTGACGCATTAAAACAGTTTCAATCAAGCTGCCGTCATACAATTTGAAGAGGAACTTGATTGTTCCGTCTGCTGATTCTTGTTTCACGGCTTCTGTCATCGAATTAATCGCAAAACTCTGATCTAACAACTCAAGGCAATCCTTGTTGACATTCGTCATTTCTGCGAAAGTAGTGACACGTTTACGATAGAGCCAATCCCAAACTTGTTTTGCTCGGAACGGTTTGTGACCTTGATGCGATAACCATTCCGTCATCTGCTCAAGTGTTAATCCATAAATGGATGGTTTATTCATTAGTGAGACCTCATTTCTTTTTCCAGAACTATAACATTCCTTTATCTTAGTAAAAATCAGCCGCTTACGCAACGTTCAAATCCTAAATGTTCACTTTCTGTAAATTTTCGCGTCTTCTTTGGCTTATTTTCCGGTCCAGTTGTGTCAAATCGACAAACTTCGTTTCCGAAAACTCAAAAATGCCCCGACATGGAAGATCAGGCTGATACTCGCAAGGATCAGAAGGTGGATCAAAAACTGATCAGTTCCTTCTAATAATTGTTGGGTGTTGAACAGGCTGAAAATCGATCCGTAACGCATCCATTCCACTTTTTCACTGAGACCGGATCCGATCGTCAAGACAATCGACAGGACAAGGACACTGCCGGCAATCGAAAAAGCACGCCGTTCATCATCAAACAAGGTGGCAATAAACAACGTGAATCCACCAATGGCATACAGTAACAACAGTGCGTTCACTTGAAAACGAATCAAGGTCAGCCCATCAATCGACACTCCGGAAACAAACCAGTCCGCGAGCAATAAGACAAGCGTATTGCATACTACCAGGCATGTACTGGCGAGCATCATCACAATCATGGCGGCCGCCGTATATTGATGCCGGGTAATCGGCGCTGCCAAGTATAAAATCAGTTCGCCATTATCGATCGGTCGTGCCAGCAGACGGGCGGCAAGCGATAACAAGAACAGGGAAGCGATGATTTGAAAGATCAGCCCGTAATAATTCCCGCCAAGTAAATCAAGCACATTATCAAAACCGGTCACCTTGTCGTATTGAAAAGCTTTTAAGACTTCCGGCGGCAACGCTTGAAGTTTCGCTTCGAGCAATCCGGTCTTCATCATCGAGGGGTAGAGTGCCGCAAGCATCAACAAATACAGACTGGTGCCGATCGCATACGCCGTGATCGGTTTTCCGTTGTGTTTCAACAACGACCAAATGATGGTCATCATGATGATCCCTCCTCACCGTAATAATGTAAGAAGACATGTTCCAAGTCATCCGCTGACGATTGAATCGTCCGGACATCGTACGCTGTTAACAGGTGAATGATCTGATTTAACGTCAGTTCGTGACCCGTGACAAACGAGACCTGATTCTGAAGTCGTTGACTGCCGATCTGCAATGCAAATTGTTCCGCCTCTGCCTCGAGTCCAAATTCGATCGTATATTGTTTCCGACTCGAACGGACCAGCTCATGAATGTCCGCTTCCACGATGATTCGTCCTTCTTTGATCAGGGCAGCACGGTCACACGATTTTTCCATCTCCGGAAAATGGTGTGAGCTCATCAAAATCGCTTTTCCGCGTTGCCGTTCGATGTCGATCAAGTCTAAAAAATGTTCCTGCATCAACGGATCGAGCCCGCTCGTCGGCTCGTCGAGCAGGTAGACCGGGGCATCCTTCATGAAACAGCCGACCAAAGCCAGTTTTTGTTTCATCCCTTTTGACATCTTTCGAATCTTGGTTTTCGTCTCAAACGGAAACCGGTTGAGCAACTCCTGCTGTCGCTGCGGCGAGCTGTGATGCAGTTTTTGCATCAACTGCAACACCTGTTCTCCGGTGAAGTCGCCCGGCAGATTGATTTCTCCCGGTAAATAACCGACCAGACGTTTGACCTCTTCCGATTGATCCCAACAATCAAATCCGCCAATCGTCGCACGTCCCGTATCTGCTTGAATCAATCCCATCAATTGCCGGATGGCGGTTGATTTTCCGGCACCGTTCGGTCCGATGAAACCAAACACCATCCCCGGTTCCACCGTAAAACTGACGTCAAACAATCCTCGTTTCGGGGCAAATTCCTTCGTCACGTGGTCCAAGTGAATCATCCCAATCGCCTCACTTCTTTTGGAGATCGTCGTTAGTACCTTATACCCGTTTTGGCACTTCTTGGGACAAATCAGTCCGATAAATGACAAACCGTTCGTCATGGTTTTTGTCGAACAATTCTTTCAGCCGAACTTCGTCGACTTGCTCAAATACCGTCTGATGCTCTAAAAAATACCGGTACTCGTCTGCCGGATAATACAGAATTAAATCCACCGGTCTCGGACGGCGTTCAATCGAGGCTAAGATATTGTCCACGACCTTCATGAAGATTTGCACAGAAAACGGATTAAAGAAATAACATTTCGTGACATCATCGGGAATCGGGTACGCTTCTGCATAGGTCTGCTCAAAACGGATGCTTCCCCGCCGCTTCTTCATTTTTTTCGTATACGCCATCTGATTCGTGAGCGCATCCTGATAATATTGACCGTTCATCTCGACACCGATGACGGAGCAATCAAACCGATCGTGCAGATAAAAATTCAGTCGTCCTTTGCCGCATCCGAAATCGACCACCGTGTCCGTCTGATCAAACGGATAAACGGCACACAGCTCCTCAAGCGCCGCATAAGGAGTCGGTTCATAGCGGTTGTAGTGACTAAAGGCGTTGTAGAGGTGTTGGATATCAATCGTCTCGATTCGCAATCGTTCTTCGTACTCTTTTTCATTCATCTAAGATTCCTTCTTTCAAGCATTGTTGTGTCCATCGTACTATACTTAAGAAGTACGTAACTCGATAAAAGGGGATGTTTGTATGATCGTTGTGACGAACCGGATCAAGGTCAAAAAAGGGATGGCGGCCGCACTTGCCCCACGTTTCACGCGTCCAAGCGGTCTCGACTCGATGGAAGGATTTGTTCGGGTCGAAGTGCTGTTGACGCAAGGACTCGAAGAACATGATGAAATGAACGTCAACATGTACTGGGAAGACATGAAACATTTTGAAGCGTGGCGCAACAGTGACGATTTCAAAGCGTCCCATAAACGGCCTGCCCCGACGGACGGCAAACAAGAAGAATCGCCGATGCTTGGAAGTGAAATCATCACGTATGAAGTCGCTTCTGTCAAAGAACGAATTTCTTGATCATCCATTTGTACAACTGCCTTGCTTCCACTTTGGTCGCAAGGTTTTTTGATCCTTCAGACACCCCTTACTATATTGATATGGGTGTAAATTGTATGTAATACCATTATTTGTTATCATAAGTCCAATACAGAAAGAGAGAGGACTTATCATGCTGAATTCATTATCTATTTTTGAACGGGTCATTCGCGATTTACCGATTGATCGGTCCTTGACGCGCCAAGACTTGTGCGTGGATAGTTTCTTATTACAACAGGATCACGAGTTATCCGTTTATTACTCACCGATCGGAGAATACATCAATCGTTCTGCGAAGATCGTCTTCATCGGGATCACCCCCGGGTTTGAACAGATGCGGATCGCCTATGAAGAAGCCGCCGACGCGTTTCACCATGGCGCGACCATCGAAGAGACTTCAAAGATTGTCAAATACAGCGCCAGTTTCGCTGGACCGATGCGGCGCAACCTGACCGTGATGCTGGATGAACTGGGTTTAAATCAGTTGCTTGAAATTCCTTCAACAGCTGCTTTATTCCATACCCATCAGGAACTGCTGCACATGACTTCCATCCTCAGACATCCGGTTTTCTACCGCGATAAAAACTATACGGGACATCAACCAAAGATTGACCGAAGCCCGCTATTGCAACACTATGCGTATGAACATTTTGCCGCTGAGCTGAATCAGTTACCCCATCCGGTCATCCTGGTCCCGTTCGGACGGGTCGTCGAGTCGACGGTCCGGACGTTGCTCCATCAAGGACGAATCAAGAAGCACACCGTATTGTTCGGCTTCCCCCACCCATCCGGTGCGAACGGACACCGGAAGCGGCAATTTGAAGAAAATAAGGATTATTTGATGAAGCAACTCGAGAAGTATTTTTATAAGCATTAAAAAAACAAGCAAACTATCGTCTCAGTGTCACTACTGAAACCATTAGTTTGCTTGTTTGATTTATCTGCCGATATGAACAGAAGTAAATACGAATTTATCGTAACGATGCCGGGAAAAGGAGTATTCGAACGGTTTGCCATTTCCAAGAAAAACAACCTGTTCCACTTCAATGACCGGATCGGTTTCCTCGTTTCCCAAATATTCACGGTCCCACTGATTTGGCTTGTCGGCCCGAATCATTTTATGTGAACTTGTAATCGTATAACCAAGCACCTCTTGGATGTATTGATAAATTGAATTATCCAATATATCTTTTGTTAACCCTGTAATTAAAGAAGACGGCATAAACGTATGTTCAATCACGTAAGGTTCATGATCCACGTAACGGACACGTCGTATTTCATAAACCGGATCTGTTTTTTCAATCATTAGATGCCGTGCGACTTCCGGTTCGGGGAACCGCACTTCAAATTGTAAAACTTCGCTTTTGACTGCCCGTTCGCCGAGTACTTTTGTTAACCCTTGTGATTCTTTGTTTAAGACGTTGATTCTTCCTTGCGAAAAACTAGACGGCAGGATAAAGGTTCCTTGTCCGCGTTGTCGATAAATGATTCCTTCTAGCACAAGAATTTCAAGCGCACGTTTCATGGTCATACGGCTTACTTCAAATTCTTTTGCCAGTTGAATCTCATCAGGCATGGCCTCTTCAACATCATATCCTCCATTAAGAATTCTTTTCCGAAGTTCATCTGCAATTTTTTCATACTTCGGTTGTTTTTTTGTAGACATGATATCACCCCATGTATAGACATATATCAATAATATAACAAAAAAAGATAATCAAGGCTAGAGATGCCTTGATTACCTTTCGGGTCATTTTTCAAAACCTTGATCTTCAATTAACTGTTTAAACCAATATCCACTCTTCTTGACTGTTCTTGTTTGATTTTCCAGATCCACTCCGACGAATCCATAACGATTTTTATATGCGTTGCTCCATGACCAGTTATCCATGAACGTCCATAGATGATACCCTTTGACGTTTGCTCCTTCTTCCAACGCCAAATGAAGCCACTTCAAATGCTCTGCTATGAAGTTAATCCGGTAATCATCTTGGATACTTCCTTCTGCATCCCGATACTGCTCTTCCCCTTCAACTCCCATCCCATTTTCAGAAATGAAGCATTCCACATTGCCATAATTTTTTCGTAAATTCGTTAAAATATCATAAATTCCTTTTTCATAGATTTCCCAGCCGCGGTAACGATTCATTTTTCGTCCCGGCATTTCATAATAATCGAAGAGATGTTCCGGCATAAACGGTGCAGACGGATTCGGGAGATGTTCCTTCACTTTGACACGTCTCGGTTGATAATAATTAATGCCGAGTACATCTACCGTATAAGTCGCAATCGTTTGCAGATCCCCTTCTTCAACATGCGGTAATGCTTTTTGCGTTTTTAATAAGTCGACTAATTCATCCGGGAATGTACCGAGAACGGACGGATCCAAGAATGAACGATTAAAGAGGATATCTGCCAGATGAGCGGCTTGCAGATCAGCCGGATTCTGACTTCTTGGATAAGAAGGTGTCAGGTTCAAGATGATTCCGATTTTCCCTTTTAAATCAGTTGCTTTATACGCTTTAATGGCTAATGCACTTGATAAAATTGAATGGTAAGCGACCTGCACAGCCCGTTTGAAATCAACGACGTTCGGATAATGGAAATCGTAGAGATACCCACCTTCTACAGGAACGATCGGCTCGTTATGGGTGAACCATTTCGTAACCCGATCACCGAATAATTCAAAACACGTTTTGGCATACTCCACATAACTCGTGACGACTTCACGATTTTCCCAACCGCCTTTTTGTTGTAATTGCAACGGCATATCGAAATGATACAGATTGACAAAAGGTTCAATTCCAGCATCAATCAGTTCATTGATGACACGATTATAAAAATTGACTGCCAGCGGATTAATGTCTCCCTCTCCTGACGGAAAAAGCCGTGACCAGGAAATCGAAATCCGAAATGAGTTATGTCCCAACGCTTTCATCAAGGCGATGTCTTCTTCATACCGATGATAAAAATTTGATGCGACTGTCGCACTCACACCATCAAAAAAGCGATTTGGTTCTTGTTCATACCAATAGTCCCAGATGTTTGGTCCTTTTCCATCTTCATAGGCAGCACCTTCCATTTGTGTCGCCGACGCGGCAGTCCCCCACCAAAAGTCGCTTGGAAATGTGTAACGTTTTGTCTGAGTCATCATGTTTTCTGTTTGGTTCATCGCATCCACGTCCTATCTATAAGTTTTCACTCAACCGATCTGTTCGTTTTTCTCTTTTATCGAATCTGCTTCCTCACGTTCCTTTTTCAAGTTCAAGCGATCAATGAACACGAGGAATGGGAACCACACCGCCATGATGATTGCGAAGTTGACGAGCTGTAACAAACCGCCTGCCAGAGAATTCGTTGCCATCATGCCGCTGATGAACATCGGTACCGTCCAAGGAACAGCGACCCCCGTCGGAGGCGGTACAAGACCGGATGACATTGCAAAATAAGTGACGGTCACAGTAATTAAAGGCGCGACAATCCAGGGAATCATGATCAAGGGATTCATGACGATCGGAAGACCAAAGATCATCGGTTCGTTTACGTTAAAAACACCTGGTCCAATCGAAAGCTTTCCGATTTGTTTTAATTGTTTGGAACGCATAAATAATAGAATCGCGACGACAACTGCCAGCGTCGAACCGGAACCGCCGATTCCCACTGTATAGATTTCGATGAACTGTTTACTGATGATATTCGGAAGTTCTCCATTCGCGGTGTACGCATTGAGGTTTTCTAAAGATAAAGTATTCCAGATGGGGTCCATGACCGAATTGACGATGACTTGTCCGTGTAAACCGAAGAACCAAAACAATTGAACAAAGAAAATCGCAATCAATGTCGGGATGAGTCCATTCCCTAAATTGACAAGTGGTTTTTGAACGAGGTTAAAGATGAGATCGTGTAAATTAGTATTTAAAAGAGAGGTGACGGCAATATTGATTCCGAGGAAAATCGTCAGTGTCAACAATGCTGGAACGAGTGCTGAAAAAGACTTGGCAACGGCTGTCGGAACACCGGCCGGCATTTTGATCGTCCAGTTTTTTTGAACGACGAACCGATAAATTTCTCCTGCTAAAAATCCGGTGATCATGGCAAGAAACATTCCTTTAGCCCCTAGACGATCTAATGGAATGACGTTCCCAACAGGATCAGCGACATTCTCTACTGCGACAAAAAAAGGAGTAAGTAATAAAAAGGAAACAAGTGCGATGACTCCACCGAATACGGCCTCTACGTCATAACTTTTTGAAAGATAATAGCCGATTCCAAACACAACAAACAATGACATGATTCCCATGGTCGCCGATGGTGCATTTCCAAGAGAGGTCTTGAATGCATCGAGTACGCCGGGGGACATGAATTTTTCGAGAAACGGTAGATTCGCCACGACGACGATCAAAGAACCAAACATCGTAATCGGAAAAGCAAGCATGAATGCATCACGTAACGTCTGCAGGTAACGACTGTTATTTAAAAATGCCGCCATCGGCATCAAGAAACGACTCAACAGATCAAACCACTTACTATTCTCAGTCATTTCGAACACTCCTTATTATTTTTTAGAAAACTTGTGTTCCATCAATTCAATGAGTCCGGATGTTAAATCAAGCATGGTTTGTGTCGACATCAAATGATCCTCTGCATGTAATAACAAAAGTGACAGTGTCGTCGGTTCGCCGTTTGCTTCTTTTTGAACCTGCCCAAAGTGAACCTGGTGCGCTTCTTGCAACTGGGCACGCGCATCTGATAACAAATGCTCGAATTCTTCAAACGACCCGTCTTTATAAATTTCAATCGCTTCCCGAATCGTACTTCGTGCATTTCCGCTGTGCAAAATCATCATGAAGGCCACTTGTTCCATCGTCTGTTCGTTAGTTGGCATGTCATTCACCCCATCAATTTTACGGCTTGTTCGTAGGCCGCTTTTCCGTCAGCCATTCCGTACGCCATCATGTCAATGACCTCGACCGGCTTGTCTGTTGCTTGTTGAAACTTTGATAATAAAAAGCGCATCTGTGGTCCAATCAAAATGACATCTGCTCCTTCGATTTCTTTCATCGCTTGATCTTGACCCACCGCCCAAATCTTTGCTTCTTCTCCGATTCCTTTTGCATGTTCCTGCATTTTTGTCACAAGAATACTCGTCGACATCCCTGAACTGCACGCTAACATGATTTTTTTCATTCCAAACATCCTCTCTGATTTGAAATCGCTTACAACTTTGATTATACGGATTTATTCTTTCATGTCTATACTTGATAATTATTTTGTTTATTTTTATTTTTTAAAAGTGTAGAGTTGTTTTTGATAACAGATCAAAGGAGGAGTATGCATGAACGAGCCGATTGTTTTCAAACCCCTTACAAAAGAACGTATTTGGGGTGGTCAGCAGCTTAAACAGCATGGTTTTGTCATCTCAGATGATCAAAAAACAGGAGAAGCTTGGACACTTTCTAGTCATGAACATGGAGTGACCCTGGTTCAATCCGGTCAATTTTCCGGGTTTTCTTTAAAGGAATTGTGGTCAAATCACCCTGAAATTTTCGGGATGGACACTTCATCCGAGTTCCCGCTATTGATGAAATGGATTGATGCATCCAGTCATTTATCCGTACAAGTTCACCCAAACGATACAGATGCCCAACGCCTTGAACAGCAACCATTCGGCAAAAATGAATGCTGGTACATCGTCGATTGTCCCGAGGATGCATCCATTATTTATGGTCATACGTTTCAATCACAAGCTGAATTTGATCAGGCGCTCGAGGAAGGAGTACTCCAGCAACACCTTCAATATGTGCCTGTTTCCAAAGGTGATTTTCTCTACGTTCCGGCAGGCACCGTTCATGCCTTGACCAAGGGATGCGTCGTACTCGAAATTCAGCAAAATTCGGACACGACTTATCGGTTATATGATTATGACCGCCTTGATCCTGCGACGGGTGTTCCGCGTCCACTCCATTTGGAACAGGCTCGGCAAGTCATTCAGTTTCCGCATTTTCACTACCATGAACCTCCTGTACAGCTCTCTCCGTTTCAAAAATCATTGACTCATACCCCTTACTTTTTTGTAGAAGAATGGACCGTTCGAAATAGTCATGTGATTCCGGCACGTTCCTTTTTCCAAGTCATTACCGTCATCGAAGGAACGATTCGTCTGAACCATGATCAGTTCACAGCAGGTGCAACCATTCTTTTGCCCGCTCAGACAGAACAGAAGATTTCAGGGAACGGTCTTGTATTGTTGACCGGTCCTTCTTCTCGCACGAAGCGTCCCTTGCAAATTGGTGTAGATTTAGGCGGAACACAAACGCGTGTCGCCGCCATCGATCAAGAAACAGTGGTCAAACAACTTTCTTTTCCGACTCACCCTTCAGCAGGCCCGGCGAATGCAATCAATCAACTCAAATGCGCCATTCAACTGTTCAAACAGGAATTTGACATCACAAGAATCGGAATCGCTGCACCCGGTCCACTGGATGCCAAAACAGGGTGCCTCCTCTCGCCTCCCAACCTTCCGGGTTGGACACGCGTCAACCTGACAGCACCTTTACACTCTGCATTTGATGTCCCTGTATCTCTTGAAAATGACGCCAATGCAGCCGCATTTGGCGAAGCACTTTTTGGTGCCGGGAAAAACTTCTCCTCGGTTTATTACGTGACTGTCAGCACAGGAATCGGCGGTGGTTACGTTTATGAAAAACAATTGATTCGGGGCGCCAATGGATGTGCGGGTGAAATCGGTAATACCATCATTGAGTTCTCCGGTTCTCCACATCCTGTACTGAATACAGGTTCGCTCGAAGGCTTAGCGAGTGGAACCGCGCTTCAGTTACGGGCACGTGAGAAACAAACATCCTCGATTGTCACATTATTAGAAGATCAGGAGGAAAGAACCCGTTTCATCGCGTATTTAGCGACGGGTCTGGCTAATATCATTCATACGGTCGATCCGGACGTCATCGTCATCGGCGGGGGTGTTACAGGATCTGCTGATTTGTATTGGGAACAACTGTTAGCGGCTGTCAAAGAACGTGTTTATCCGTCACTTCGTCCTAACATCAACATTCGGTTGGCAACACTGCAGGGTCATGCCGGCGTAATTGGCGCCGCCCACCTGTAATGATTCCGTATAGTGGATGAATCCTCGCTTTTTTTATAAGCAAAAAATCCTACATGATAAAAAAAACAGACTTGAAACTATTTTCTGAAATATGATAAGGTTTTCTTATGAAAAGAATATGACTATTCTATCGATGAGGTAGAGGCGCGGTCTTAATGAGTACTTGATCTGAGGATGACAACAATGACGATCAACGAAAGGTGATGCCGCCGAAGTATCGTCATGTGTCAGACGTGACGAAGCTGGTCGAATTGGGAAATACCCGTTCGATTGCCATACGTATGTTGTATGGAGCGCTCCAATTCGGCTAAGAAAGACGCATCCAGCAAGGGTGTCGGCTTTGTTGCCGGTGCCCTTGCTTTTTTTCTGTGCAATGGGTCTCATCTTCTAAAAAAGGAGGAGGAACCACAACCATGGTCAACTATTCAGATTCCATCGTCGCACTTGCGCCGGCGGTAATCGCCATCGTCTTGGCGATTGTTACACGAAAAGTCGTCATCTCACTCGGTGTCGGTATTTTAGTCGGAGCGTTATTGCTTCACAGCTTCAATCCGATCGATACCGTTGTTTATCTCGGGAAAAATATCTTCAGTCTGTTTTGGGCAGACGGGGCTTTAAATGAATGGAACGTCTTATTACTCGTCTTCTTACTGTTACTCGGTGTCTTGTCGACACTGATTCAAACATCAGGTGGTGCCCGTGCCTTCGGCGAATGGGCAACAACACACGTCAAGACGGCGCGTGGCGCCCGACTCGCCGCTTTCGGCTTAGGTATCTTAATCTTCATCGATGATTACTTCAACAGTCTGGCCGTTGGAAACGTCAGTCGACCGTTAACGGACCGCCGCGGTGTCTCACGGGCCAAACTGGCGTACATCATTGATTCAACCGCTGCACCGGTCTGTGTCATCAGTCCGTTATCCAGCTGGGGTGCCTTCATCATCTCGATCATCGCCGGGATCTTGACGACACATTCGATCACCGATTACTCAGCGTTCAGTGCCTTCATGATGATTGTGCCGTTAAACTTCTATGCCATCTTCGCTTTGTTGCTGACACTCTACATCGCCTATACGGGAATTGCCGTTGGACCGATGCGGACGCATGAATTGCGTGCTTTACAAGGTGAGTTGTTTGACGCCAACAAAGGTACTCCAATGGGAATGGCGGAAGAGGTCAAAGAGCACGATAATGGAAAAGTCCGTGACTTGGTCGTCCCGATTATCGTATTGGTCATCGCGACCGTCACAGCTCTTCTTTGGACGGGTGCTCAAGCGCTTGCCGCTGACGATCGTCCCTTTACATTGATTGGTGCCTTCGAATCAACGGACGTGACACGTTCTCTTGTTGCAGGTGTCGTCATCAGTTTAATCGTTGCCTTCTTGATGTTGATCGGTCGGAAGATTCCGGCACGTGATTACCGCATCAGCATTTGGGCAGGAATGAAATCGATGTGGCCGGCGGTCGTCATTCTATTGTTCGCTTGGACGATCATCGCTGTCATCGGCGACATGAAGACCGGGGATTACCTTGCCAGTTTCGTCAGCAAATCCATTCCCGCTTCTTATCTGCCGTTCCTGTTGTTCTTAATCGCGAGTATCATGGCATTCTCAACCGGAACAAGTTGGGGCACATTCGGTATCATGTTACCAATCGGTGCTGACCTCATCATGGCGGTTGAGCCGAGTCTGTTGTTGCCAACACTTGCAGCAGTCCTTGCCGGATCCGTCTTCGGTGACCACTGTTCACCGATTTCCGATACGACGATTCTCAGCTCGACCGGTGCCGGATCGCACCATATCGATCACGTCACGACACAATTACCGTACGCGTTGATCGGTGCCGCAACGTCGGCTGTCGGATACCTCGTGCTCGGTGTCACCGGTTCGTCTGTGTTCGGATTCATCGGTGCGCTTGTCGCCTTCTTGATCTTCCTCGTCATGTTAAACGTTCTTTCACGACGCGGTGAAGTCCCGTCGCAACTTCGTTCGGAATAACGGAAGTCTGTGAAACGATCATTCTATTCAAAAAGCCGGACCGATGATTACATCGGATCCGGCTTTTTGCTATGGCTTTTTTGTTCAGACCATCAACGCGCAGACTTCGTTCGCAAAGGCGACCGGATCTTCAATCGGCAATCCTTCGATCAATAACGCTTGTTGATACATCAATTTGGTATACCGCTCGAATTTCGGACGATCCTCGGCATAAGCCGTCTCAATCGCTTGGAACACATCGTGCGACGTGTTCAATTCGAGGATTTTCACGGCTGCGACATCTTGGTTGTTCGGCATCGATTTGAGGATTTTCTCCATTTCGATTGAAACCGCACCATCCGTCGCGAAGCAGACCGGATGTGACTTCAACCGTGTTGAAGCTTTGACCTCTTTCACCTGTCCTGCCAGTACGTCCTGCATCGCTTTGAACATCTCGACTTGTGTCTCTGTCGTTTCGGCTTGATCCGTCTGCTCGATGCCGAGATCGCTGCTCGTGACGGACTTGAATTCTTTTCCGTCGTAATTGAGCAGCATCTGAATCGCAAACTCATCAATCTCTTCCGTGAAGTATAGGATATCGAATCCTTTGTCCTTGACGAGCTCCGACTGCGGCAATTTATCCAACCGGTCCGTGCTCTCCCCTGATGCATAATAGATGTACTTCTGCTCTTCCGGCATCGCGGCGACGTATTCTGCGAGCGTCACCAGTTTTTTCTCTTTTGCCGAATGGAACAGGACGAGGTCTTTCACCGTATCCTTTTGCATGCCGTAATCATTGTAGATGCCGAACTTCAATTGACGGCTAAAGGCTTGATAAAACGTCTCGTATTTCTCCCGGTCGTCCCGAAGCAATGCTTCAAGTTGTGTCTTGATTTTGCTTTGGATGTTTTTGGCGATCAACTTCAACTGGCGATCATGTTGCAGCATTTCACGCGAGATGTTGAGTGACAAGTCTTCTGAATCGACCATCCCTTTGACGAAGCTGAAATGATCCGGCAGCAGATCACTGCATTTTTCCATGATCAAGACGCCGTTCGCATACAGTTCAAGCCCCTTCTCAAACTCTTTTGAATAATAATCAAAGGAAGGCTGTTCTGGAATGAACAGGATCGATTGATAACGGACGGCTCCATCGGCACTGATATGAATGTGCTTGATCGGCGCATCAAATCCGTAACGTTTTTCCTGATAGAAGTTACGGTAGTCCTCATCCGTCAGCTCCCGTTTGTTTTTCCGCCAGATCGGGACCATGCTGTTGACCGTTCTCATGACTGTGACCGTCTCTGTTTCATCTGATCCGTCGACCGGACGTTGTTCCGTTTCCTCCATCTCGATCGGATAACGGATGAAGTCCGAGTATTTCTTGACGATACTCCGCAGGCGGTGCGGTTCCAGGTATTCATCGTAGTTCTCTTCGTCTTCGTTGGCTTTGATATGGAGTGTGATATCTGTTCCGACGGTCTCTTTTTCGACCTCTTCGATCGTATACCCGTCGACTCCGTGTGACTCCCATTTATAAGCGACGTCACTGCCAAACGGTTTCGTGACGACCGTCACGGTGTCGGCGACCATGAAGGCGGAATAAAAACCGACGCCGAACTGTCCGATGATATCATGACCGTCTTGTGATTCATTTTCTGCCTTAAAGGCGAGCGATCCGCTTTTGGCAATCGTTCCGAGGTTTTCTTCGAGCTCTTCTTTTGTCATTCCGATTCCTGTATCACGCAAAGTCAGTTGACGTGTTTCAGGGTTCGGCTGAATCGTAATTTTGTAAGCATCCTTGTCGAACGTAATCGTCTCGTCCGTCAACGCTTTGTAGTAAATCTTATCCATTGCGTCACTGGCGTTCGAAATCAACTCACGTAAAAAGATTTCCTTGTGTGTGTAGATGGAATGAATCATCATTTCGAGCAATCGCTTGGATTCTGCTTTAAATTGTTTCGTTTCCATTTTCGATACCCCCATGTATTTTTTAGCACTCTATAAGATAGAGTGCTAATTCATTTCCATTATTACGGATACAAAAACGACTGTCAATCCTCCAATTCATCGAGTGCATCAAGTTTTTGCCGCACCTGCCGTCCGATATCACGCAGTCCTTTTGTCGAACCGTATGTTCCGTGACTCCGGCCCTTTTCGTCAGGACGACTGCCTAGACCAAGGAACTGTTCGCTTGGTTTAAAGTGAAGTCCGATGACCGGAATCCCGAATGCAGCGGAATAACCAAATTCGACGACGGCATCCGGATAATCGGTCAACGCGACGGGTTCTTGCCACGTGATGCTTGGATCCAGTTTCCGGAAACGGTCCGTATGCTCACGTCCGAGTAAAATGATGCCATGCAGGGAAAACAGCGGCAGCAGCTTTTTCAAAAAAGTTTGTCCAAAGTCCGTCTGTTCGAGATCCTGCCGCATCGCGATCGTCCCCATGTAGCGTCTGGTCGGGAACGGAAAAAAATCCGTATGGATGACCGGAAGGAGAGCGTCATCATAAAAGGACGCCCCAAATCCATTTAAGAACCCTTCCAGTTTTCCACCCTGTTCCTTTCCAAACCATGTCTTATAAACATCCGGTTGTTGAAAATAGTGATTAAACTTGTCGATCGTTTGTTCAACGTGTTGCTCCGTTAGATAGGTCTCTAAAGACATATCTGATTCGAGCAAAAAGAACGGACCCGTCGAATCATAACGCATCGTTCCTTCCTTATTCAAAAATTGTCCGGCTGACGGATTCGTCGCGACCGTCAACCAGCTTTTCTTCGAGACGTCACCAAACCATAAGACGGGTGTCGTTCCCTCAATCAATTCGTTTCGCATCGGTCCACGTGCCAACTCCATTTGGTGCTGCACGGCTTCCGTCAATAATTTTTTTGCATGTTCCCGTTGCTCTGATGTCAGCGTTCTCATTCCTTTCGTTTTGCGCTTTCCTGTTTTTTGATGTTCCCGTTCCTCCAGAACGTTAGACACTTCGATGGGTTTAGCTCGATTCGCGGAGGGAATGTTTCATAAGGTAAAGCACAACATCGGACATTACTTTTCAGGAGGAGATTTTTTATGAAACGACTTGAGAATAAAGTAGCAGTCATTACCGGATCGGCGACAGGAATCGGCCAGGCAACGGCACTCGTCTTTGCAGAACAGGGAGCGACCGTCGTCTGTGCGGATGTTGATCTGGAAAAAGCACAAGCAACCGTCAAACAGATTGAGCAGGCCGGTGGAAAAGCAGAAGCGGTTCATGTCGACGTCTCACAAGTCGATAGCGTAAAACAACTCGCAGACCATTTAGCGTCTACATACGGGACGGTTGATGTCCTGTTCAACAATGCCGGGATTGATCAGCAAGGCGGGAAAGTCCATGAATATCCAATCGAACTGTTTGACCAAATCATCGCCGTCGATTTACGGGGGACTTTCTTGACGAGTAAGTTCGTCATTCCATTGATGCTGAAAAACGGCGGATCGATCATCAACACGTCATCGATGTCAGGACGTGCGGCCGACTTGAATCGTTCCGGATATAACGCGGCAAAAGGCGGCATCGCCAACTTCACACGCGCGATGGCAATCGACTATGCCCGGGAAGGCATCCGCGTCAACTCGCTTTCGCCGGGAACAATCGAAACGCCGCTCATCGATACACTCGTCGGCGGAAAAGAAGAAGATCAAGGGAAGCAGTTCCGTGATGCCAATGCTTGGATCACACCACTCGGTCGTCTCGGTAAACCGCGTGAGATGGCAACGGTTGCCTTGTTCCTCGCTTCAGATGACAGTTCATACGTTACGGGTGAAGACATCACGGCTGACGGCGGTATCATGGCCTATACGTGGCCGGGTGAAATGTTAATCGATGATAAATGGAAAACAGACGCGGAATAAGCGACGTTTTTTTTCAGCACGGTTCCTACTTGTGGAGCCGTGCTTTTTTTGTTCATTTTTGAACGGTTTGACCCTAAGAAATTCGAGACGCTTAAATGTTTTGGGCATTAGTTTACCTCACTGAACTACTTTTGAACGGGAAAAGTAAAGCAAAGGGGGAGAAACTATGCTTACAGAATCGATTACTTATTTACAACGTTGTTTACAAATTCCAAGCACCAATCCACTCGACGGGGAAGAGAATGTCGCCGCGTACGTCTATGATTTACTGACATCGAACGGAATCGAGACGGAATGGATCGAAGTGTCACCTAAACGGATTTGTCTCGTCGCAACGATCCAAGCCGGAGTTTCGGCCGTTCACCCGAAAACGATTGGCTTCTCAGGTCATCTGGATACCGTGCCTGTTCAACTCAGCGAGTGGACAAAGGATCCGTTCGGCGGCGAAATCGAGCAAGGACGCATCTACGGACGTGGCGCCTCCGACATGAAATCCGGTGTAATGGCAATGGTCAGCATGATGCTTGAATTAAACCAACGGGATGACTTACCAAACCATCTGAAATTGTTGATCACATCCGACGAGGAAAACGGGATGACCGGGGCCCGTCATTTAACAGAACGTGGTGACGCAGATGATTTGGACGCTCTGTTGATCACGGAACCGACAAGCGGTTTTCTCGGGTACGCCCAAAAAGGAGTCGTCGGCGTGGAAGTATCGTGTGCGGGTAAAAGCGCTCACAGCTCTTCGCCCCAACTCGGTCAAAACGCCATCGATGATCTGTATCGTGTGATTCGAGAAATCAAATCCGACCGGTTTACGATCACCACTCACAGTCATCCGGAGCTCGGTCCGGTCGTCGCTTCCATCACGTCCATTACGGGCGGTGAAGGTCCAAACGTCATTCCGAGCCAAGCTGCATTTTATATGGACATCCGGACGATTCCCGGATTCGGACGGGAACAGGTCTTAGCCGCACTGGAAGAAATCAATCAACGTCTGCGTGAACAGGACGACAGCTTTTCGATGAAAGTCACTGTCATCAAAGAGATTCCGTCCTGTGAAACTGATTCCGAGGACCCGTTCTTGAATGTCGTCGCAACAACGATGGAATCCATTCGACGTCAGCCGACACGACGCGTTGCGATTCCTGGAGGAACAGACGGCGCCATGTTCAGTCAGGCCGCCCGAAGCTTCCCGATTGCCGTTGCTTCTTTCCACGATTTCCGGCTGGCGCACCAAATCGATGAGTCCATTCCTTTATCGGAATATGAAGAAACGATCGAGTTGTGCACGCGTTTAGCGCTCCATTCATATACCTAAAAAAATCCTCCATTCGTCTCTTACACGACGAATGGAGGATTTTTAAGTGTACACGCCGATCAAGCCAAGGGCTTGCCCAACATAACTTTGATCAGACTGTAATGTATGGTTTGATTCGTCAACGTGACGCCAGTCGATTCGAACATGCCCCAGCCGGTTGTAGATCAATTCAAATATAAACCCAGCGTTTTCAAAGGAAACGATTCCCGGAAACTGCTCATGAACAATCCGAAATTCATGGGCAAATCGGTCATATTCTTCAAACGATAACGTCATCTGATGGATTCTTTTATCCTGATGCCACACGTCGATTTGTAATGTAGCCAACGCTTGATTCACTTCGACGATGTGCCAGTCAATTGTCTCGTCATATCCCGTAAATGAGATCACATGGTTCAACTAAATCACCTCTTTTTGAATGAATCCCCGTTAGACAGGGAATGGTTTTGTAACGAATCGAAATGACCGTCGCCCACTCACGAAAGGAGTTTTCTTATGACTGATCAGCAAAAGACGTTACCGACGGATCAAAGCGTCGATGCCTTTTTGAGTACGATCACGCCAGTGTCAAAACGGACGGACTGTGAACAATTGCGGCAGATTTTTGAAGAGATGACGGGTTATCCAGCCGTGATGTGGGGTGACACGATGATTGGATTCGGTCACTATCACTATCGGTATTCTTCCGGACATGAAGGCGACTCATTTCTTGTCGGATTCTCGCCCCGCAAAGCGAACATCAGCCTCTATTTCGCAACAGGTCCGGAGCGTGAGCAATTCCTCGCGCGTCTCGGCAAACACAAGACCGGAAAAAGCTGTGTCTATATTAATAAACTAGCAGATGTCGACCTGCTTGTCTTACGGGAGCTGATCGTTCACTCCGTCGCTTTTCTGGAGACGACGTATCCACGGTCTTGAACGCTCAAAAAACGTCCCTTCCTTCGCTGGTTTTGCGAAGGAAGGGACGTTTGCTGTTGGCATTAATGTCCGCTGTCTGTTGTATCGATATGACGAATGTGTTTGAGATTGACCCCGATGATGACGACAGACAATAAGACAAATGCACTCCCGACGTAAAACGGCAGGTTGGCATTAAAGATTTCAGCCAATTTACCGGCCATGAACGGTGCGATGGCTGCCCCGAGAAAACGTAAGAAACTGTATGCTGCCGATGCTGTCGAACGTTCGACCGGCGCTGCATCCATGACTGCTGTCGTAATCAAAGTGTTATTGTTCCCGAGCACAGCTCCGGCAAGAATGACACAGACGATGACGACTGCTGGTGTTTCGGTAAAGATCCCCATTAACAGTAACAAGACGGCGAATAAGAGAAGCATCAGTACCATCGCTTTGATCGTCCCGAGCCATTGTTTTAATTTTGGTGCTGTCAGGACGGACGTCAAGGCGAGCAACATCCCCCAACCGAGGAAGACAAATCCAAGCCCTTGTGCCGGCAGCTTCATGAC
The DNA here is from genome assembly GCF_018618795.1 of Exiguobacterium sp. s192. NCBI lineage: Bacteria > Bacillati > Bacillota > Bacilli > Caryophanales > Exiguobacterium > Exiguobacterium sp. s192. Next base: position 193,523 of record NZ_JACSMS010000004.1, read on the forward strand.
GAACGGCGCATACGCCATGATCGTGAAGAATCCGACGTTATACAGGGCAGCAACGATTCCGAGTGTCAGTAATGACCGGTGTTTCATTGCCTGGAACGGTGCCAGCAACGAAATCTTTTTCGGTGGTGTCGCCGTGGCAACTGGTTTTGGCATCAAGAACAACAAGACGAGGAACGCGATGACCATAATCGTCGCAACACCCATGAACGGTGCACGCCATGTAATCGAACCAAGTGTCCCGCCCAGCAACGGACCGATTGAAATCCCGAGACCGACCGCCGCTTCATATAAGATGATCGCTTTCGCCGTTCCGCCGGATGACAGGGAAACGATCGCGGCAAGTGCCGTCGCAACGAACAAGGCGTTCCCGAGTCCCCAACCGCCGCGTAAAGCGACGAGCGTCCAGATGCTGTCGGCTTGTGACGCGAAACCGGCGACGACCGCAATGACGGCGATCCCGAGCATCAATGTTCCTTTTTGACCGATCCGGGACGAAATCGCACCGGTGATCAGCATCGCAAACGCCATGACGGCATTATAACTCGTAAACAGCAATGTGACTTCACTTTTGGAAGCTTCTAGATTGTCGGCAATCGTTGGTAAGACCGGGTTGACAAGCCCCATCCCCATGAATGCCGTAATACTGGCAAAAAATACCGCCCAAACCGCAATCGGCTGATGCAGCAAACCTTGTTTGCTTTCAGCCAAGACTGTCTCAGGCGCAAGTGTCGTTGTTTTTTCAGCAAGAGCCATATGAATCCTTCTTTCTTAAATAAACTGTTTAAAGGAGTGACGGATGACGTCACCACGACTGATGATTCCGACGAGCTTTCCGTCTTTTAGAATCGGCAGTTTTTTAATCCGTTTCGCGCCCAGCGTCGCCGCGATTTCTTCCATCTCGGTCTCCACCGTCGCTGTGACGACTTTCCGCCGTGCCATCTCCATGACAGGTCGATTCAAGATATGCCGAACACGCTCTTCGTAGTTTTCGTCGTCGCCTTTGATGACGTCGACATAGACGAATGTATCGACGATGATATCTTTGTGTTTCCCGATCGCCCGCATGATGTCCCCGTCACTGATGTAACCGACGACCTCCTGCTGTTCGTTCACGACCGGAACACCGCTGATTCCGGATGTGATAAAACGTTCAACCACCGTCCGGATTGTATCTTGTTCACTGACGGTAATGACGGTTTCTTTCATGGATTGATAAGCTTTCATCGGAATTCTCCTTTATCAGACGCTGTAATGGAATAAGTTCATAACAATCAGTTGCACGATACAATTAAATAACATTTATGATTGTATAATACAACTATAACCGTGTCAAGAACCCTGCTCTTGTATTGACAGCGGTCGTCTCGTGCGTAATGATGAGGGCAATAAAGGCTGATATGAAGAGGTGATAAGATGTCTAATCAATCCCTGGAAACGATTGAACTCGAACTGGCGATTTTGATTCGTCGTTTGACGACGGCGACGGCCGATAACCGGAATTTGGACCGCGCGTCCTACTTGCTGTTGCGCCAACTGTCGGATTCCGGTCAAGTCGGTGTCAAGACGCTCGCACGTGAATTGCAGCTCGACGTATCGACTGTCAGTCGGCAAGCTGCTGCCCTCGATCAAAAAAATCTGGTCGAAAAAATAAAAGACCCGACAGATGGCCGGGCCTTTTTCTACAAGATCACACCGCACGGTCAACGCGAGTTGGAAATCTACAGGACCGCTCGTTTGACGAGCATCGAACGGCTCGTGACGGACTGGCCGGCTGAAGATGCGGAATCCTTTGGACGGTTGCTGAAACAGTTTAACCAAGCGTTGCGGGAACGGTGAATTCCTGAAAAACAGCAACTGGCAACCCAGCACAGAGGGCGGATTGTATATCCGCCCTCTGTTTTTGTTCAGCTGAATGTTTCGTCGTCTTCCGGTTAAATGATCGTCACATTCTGCTGAATACGCTCGATCTGCTCCGGTGTCGTGCGGCAACAACCGCCGATCAATCGGGCACCTGCCGCGTACCACTCCGGTGCAATGTCTTCGAACGCGGTACAGGCTGTTTCACCGGACCATGTTTTACTGACCGGATCATAATGTTCCCCTGAATTCGGATAGACGATGATCGGAACATCGGTCAGTTGTTTTAAGCCGGTGATGAACGCCGTCGCGATTGATGCCGGAAAACAATTGGCGCCGATCGCTGCCAGTTGCGGATGCTCACCTAAAGCTTCGAGGCACTCGACCAACGTCGTTCCTTCACTGATGTGCGTCGCGTCACGCAAAGAAAAGGCAAGCCAAGCCGATTGTTCCGGAAATTCTTCGAGCAGACGAAACAGCACTTTGGCTTCTTGTAAGGAAGGTATCGTTTCAAACGCTAACAGATCGGCACCGGCCGCAATCAAAGCTTCGAGCCGCGGACGGTGGAAGGCTTCCAGTCGGGCATCGTCGACCCCGTAATGACCGACGTATTCCGAGCCGTCAGACAGGTAAGCGCCGTACGGTCCGATCGATCCCGCGATGAGTGCGTGACGCGCTTTTCCTCCTGTTTCTTGCCGTGCTTGTTGCGCAAGATGGACGGTTTGTTGCATCAATTCAAGCGCTTCGTCCGTTTCGATTCCCCGGCTCTTGAAGCCGTCGATACTTGCCTGATAACTCGACGTGATGGCACAGTCCGCTCCGATTTTAAAATAGTCGGCATGCACACGATGAATCTGCTCCGGTTCTTCGACCAGTACACGCGCCGACCAAAGCGGATCGTCGAGATTACTGCCGTTGCGTTCAAGTTCGGTCGCGAGCGCCCCGTCTAATAAGATATAGGGTTTTTCATGTAGCAACCGTTCAACTGGATTGTTTTTCTTTGACATCTTCCACACTCCGTTTCCATGATTTTTTAGTCAGATGATGGACGACGTAACATAAGGCAATGAAGGGAACACCAAAGTACAGCGCCACCCGTTGTGTCGGATCAAAGGCGATTCCGATCAAAGAAGCCAGACACATTAAAAAAGAGACGATTGGGACAAGCGGATACCACGGCGTCCGGTACACTAAATCGTTGAGATCATTCCCCTCCTGCAGATACCGTCTTCGGAACATGAACTGTGACGCGCTGATACTCATCCAGACGACGACAACGGCAAGACCGGAAATCGAGACCAGGGCAATGTAGACCGAACCCGGCGCATAAACACTGGAAAACAAGGCGAGCAGACCACCGAGCATACTGAAGAATACAGCACGTGTCGGTACACCACTCGCATTCAGCTTGGAAAAGAACGGTGTAATCATCCGTTGATCGGATAAGGACCAGAGCATCCGCGACGCGGCATACAATCCGGAATTCGCAGCCGACAGAATGGCTGTCAAAATGACGAAGTTCATGATGTCCGCGGCAAACGGCAGACCGATTCGCTCAAACACGGCAACAAACGGACTTTCGAGGACACCTTTTGAATCATTCGGTAAAAGAATCGCAAGAACGATGATCGTTCCGACAAAAAACAGGACCAATCTGAAAATCGTCGTGCGAATTGCCAGCGGCACTGTTCGTTTTGGATCGACGGCTTCCCCTGCTGCGATTCCAATCAGTTCCGTCCCGGAGTAAGCGAAGTTGACGGCAAGCATCGTCATCAAGATGGCGAAGGCACCATTCGGAAACAAGCCGCCTTCTGTCAAAGGAGCAAGCAACGGCGCCTGTGATCCGTCCGCGAGCGGTAAAAATCCGACGATCGCTGCTGTTCCCAAGACGATGAAGACTAAAATCGTCAATACTTTAACGGCGGAAAACCAAAACTCAACCTCCGCGAACAAGCGGACCGTCAGGACGTTGATTCCTAAAATCATGACGACGAATACGCCGCTGAACATCCAGACCGGAACGTCCGGGAACCAGCGTTGCATCAACAAGCCGGCTGCCGTGAATTCCGACCCGAGGGCGACCGTCCACGTCAACCAGTAGAGCCACGCCACCGTATAACCGGTTCCGGATCCGATGTACTTCGTCGCATAACTATGAAAGGCGCCGGTTTCCGGCATATGTACTGCTAACTCTCCTAAACACAGCATCACGAGATAAACTGCCAGTGCCCCGACCAAGTACGATAAAATCGTTCCGATCCGACCGGCCTGCTCGAGTGTATAACCTGTACTTAAAAACAATCCTGTCCCGATGACACCACCTAGTGACAGCATGACGATATGCCGGGATTCCATTTTTCGTCGAAACGTCTCCTCTTTCATCTGCTCTTCCACACTCCTCTTTCTCTCATTTACATTGAACTACCTCCACCTACGCTTTGCTCAGAGGTGGAGGATTCCTGAGTTATCCGACCTAACGGTCGAAAATTTATCAGGCTAACCCCGTCGTCCCGACGGTTGAAGAAGCTAAGATACGTTCGGCTTCTTGTTTGAGATTCAGTCCTGCGTTCACATCCCGGTCGTGATGGATGCCGCAACTCGGACATGTCCATTCCCGTAAGCCAAGATGTTTCACGTCTTTGTGTTGATGTCCGCAACTGGAGCACAGTTGACTGGAAGCAAAGGTCTTGCCAACCTTCACGACGGTCTTCCCGTACCATTCCGCCTTGTACTCCAACATGCGAAAGAACTCGGACCAGCTGACGTCCGAGATGGACTTGCTTAACTTGCGATTCTTCTGCATGTTCTTCACCTGCAAGGTCTCGATGCCGATAACGTCGTGGTTTTGGACGATCTCGGTCGATACCTTGTGCAGGAAGTCGGTGCGCTTGTTTGCAATCTTCTCGTGGATACGGGCGACTTTCCGTTTCTGCTTCTGATAGTTCTTCGCCTCGGACAGCTTCACTTTCTTGTTCAAGGCGATGTGTTGACGGCGGGAGAGCTTACGCTGTTCGCGCGCCAGTTTCTTCTCAAGCGAACGGAAGTAACGGTCATTTTGGTATACCGTGCCGTCCGACAGGATGGCGAAGTTCTTGAGTCCGACGTCGACGCCGACGGATGAACCGGTCCTCGGCCGTTCGTTGATTTCCTGCTCGACGAGCAGGGAAACAAAATATTTGCCTGAAGCGTTACGTCGGATCGTGGCGTTCAAGATCCGGCCTGTGACCTGCTTCGAGTGGGCGAAACGAACCCATTTCAGCTTCGGAAGTTTCAGCTGGTTGCATCCAATCGATACTTCAGGAAGCTGGTTTTTGCCTTGGATGTTGGTCTTGTACGACTGGACGGGATTACGCTTGGACTTGAAACGAGGGTGTTCGTTCTGCTTCTTGAAGAAGCGGTCAAACGCATCAGCAAGATGTTTGACGCTGATCTGAACAGAGGTACTATCGACTTCCTTCAACCAGTCGAACTCCTGCTTCAACAAAGGAATTTCTTTGGAACAAGAACCGTAGGACAGTCCTTTTCCAGTGGTCTTGTATAATTCATTCCACTTCGCCAAGAAGTGGTTGAAGATGAAGCGTGAACACCCAATCGTCTTCGCAATCAGGATTTCCTGCTCTTTTGTGGGGTAGATTCTGAATTTGTAGGCCTTGTGCTTCAACACCATTTTTCACCTCCTTCAAAGAGAATATACCCGAAAAACAGGCTGGCGATTCATCTCCCACTTTCACTAGGGCTTCGCCCTTAACGTTTAGAAGTAAGCGTATTCTCGCCTAATTTTGATAAAAAAACGCACCCACATACATGGGTGCGCCGGTCGACAATCAAAAGAAGCTTATCGATCGGGTACGACACCCGCAGGAATTAGCACAGTATCTTGCGACCTGTTGCTGAGGCTTCAAAGGGCCAGTCCCTCCACCTCTCTGGATAAGAATGTAATTTTTCATAACAGTACCAACCACGTTCTGAATTGTCAACACAATTCAGAATATATCATTTAAAAAAACGTCTTACACCAGAACGGTATAAGACGTCTTTTGCTTATTTCTTCGCAAACAAGTCAGCTGTTTTCAATGCCATCCGAACCGCTTTCCGGTTCAGGGTGCCCTGCTGATGTTTCATTTCTTTTGTTTGATTGTTCAACTTGCCTTGAAGCGATTTGATTTTTTTGTCTTTCTCAGCAATCTTCGCTTTATCGCGTTTTTGAGCTGCCACGATTTTTTGTTCTTCTTCCGGGAAGTACGATTCAAAACGTGAAACGGCTTCTTCGATGCTGATTCCTGTAATCGGTTTGACGACTGGAAGCAGTTCGGCTTTCGCCATTTCCCGATCAAACGGAACGTTCTCCGGATAGTTTGTTTCTTTGTAGATATGCTCTAAGTCGTTTGTGTTCAAGAACTCGACGAAGTTATCGAAGTTACGTGCCTGTACACGAGCCGGGCTTTGGAAGTCTGCTGACTCGATTACATCCGACAAACGTGTGCTGTCTGTGATGTCATTTGCCCAGATGTGTGTCAATTGGTGGTAATCCGTCAATTCACGCATCCGTGCATCTTTCGGAATCAGGATACTTGGTGTTCCGGCAAGCGTTGCCGTAATGTTTCCGTGAAGACGTGCTCCAAAGCTGAAGTCGGCTTCTTTTAAGAAGTCGATCCATGTCTGTGCATTCAAGAAGAAGCGGACACGGTCGTTCATGTATGTCGGATCCGACATTTTGACCGGGTAGTTCGTGACCGATAAGTCAGCAATCGGATGTGTCCCTGTGTACGTCAAGCGTAACTCTTTCATCCATTGCGGGATGAAGTAGTGGTTCGGGTACTCTTCCATTCCGCGTGTGATGAAGTTCAGGACGTTCTGCGGTGCAAGACGTGACGAGTTGACGCCGATCATCGAATCTTTCGTGATGTTCGTTTCACGGATTTTCAGATCACGGCCAAACGCATACATCGATGGGCAACCGATGACTTTGTGATCGATTCCTTCGCGGAAACCAAGGCGCGTCAAATATTTTGATGTGATTTCACCGCGAAGTCCAAGCATGCTTGAACGTTCGAGGACGGCACTGACAAACGCCTTTACATCTTCATCAAATGAAAAACCTTCTTTTAAGTCCGGCTCAAACGGTGCGCGTAGACCAACGCCGATGACGACGACTGGAATCTTCAGCTTTTTAATCAATTTTGTATATTTACGAAGTGTCGGAACGAATTCTTTACGGAATGCGTCTGCGAGTGGAATGACGTACAGGTCGAAGTTGGCGTTGATCTCATCTGCACGCTCTTCTTCATAGTAGTAATAATCCGGTGTAATCGTCGTGCCTTCTGTCATCAATGTGCGGAAGATGCTGTATTGATAAATCAGGTTTCCAACGTTTCCTCCGATTGAATTGTGTTTCATGAGATATTCTGCGTCGAACTGTTCAAACGGTGTCATACCAGCGCGAATAATAATACGTTTCATGTAAAGTAATTCCCCTCTCACTTCTGTTTTCATTGTCCATTAAAATTAGCTCACAAAAATATATTTTACTTTTTATTCAATCAATCCATTTAAGGATAGATGAGTTTAATTCAGTAAGTCAACGAATTGCTTGAATTTAACATATTCTTGACTGCGTTTGATTCTAATCTGTACATCCACATTAGATTTCCCGATATAACAAACACTTAAACCTGTTTTAATTGATTCCGATAGATTTCGAGATTCGTATGAATCATCCGCAAGAGCGGTTGTGCTGTCTCTTCCGTAGAGAGCAGTGTCTGAAAAAGATGCGTGGATTCGACATCGTTGCCTTTTTCCATATCGCGCTGAAGTGACGATTTCATCGTCTCGCTCATCTGACGGATCTGTTGTTCTTGAACCTGTTCGATTTCGTCACTGAACACAGCTCCCTGTTGCTCCATCGCCTGTTTGGCTTCAGCCGTCAATTGCCGGATCAGCTCCATCCCCTGTGCCTGCTCCCGAATCGGACCAATCGCCGAACGGAAAAGCGACGTTACCCCTGAAAACGTCGTGATGAACAAATACTTGTTCCACATGTCACGGATGATCGTTTCCGAATACTTGATCGGCGCTTTTGTTCCGGTCAGATGCCGTTCCAGTTCTTCCAGGCGTTGCGTCCGTTCCCCCGTCAATGGACCAAACAACAGATGGTGAGAAGGACTGGTTTGAAGAATCCGTCCCTGTTCATTCAGTGTCGATTCGATGAAGCATAGTCCGCCGAGCACACGGTGTTCACCAAATGTTTCAGTTAACCGCTCCAGATGTGCCATTCCATTTAACAACGGCAAAATGTATGTATGTTCCGCGACAAACGGTTCGATATCCTGTACGACCTGATCCAGATGGTAGGCTTTCGTCGAAAGCAGAATCAGATCAAACGTCTCATCTGTTCCGGCTTCGATTAAACGTGGCGACAGCTTAACATCACCGTGCGGACTGCTGATCCGGAGTCCGGATTGTTCCAATTCCTGCATGCGGCGTGGACGGACTAAAAACGTGACATCCTCCCCTTTTTCCGCCAAACGTCCTCCAAAATAACCGCCGACCGCCCCTGCTCCGACAACTAAAATTTTCATTTTCATACCTCCATATATCTGATTTTTTTCTTCCATTAGTACCTGTTCTTTGTTTAGCCTATCATACCGATCAGACCGAATTGGACAAAGATGACAATTTAATTAAAGCGCTTGCATTTTAGTTTCCGTCGTTTATACTACTTGTATACAAGTATACTTATCAAACAAAGTAGGTGATTTTATGTCTGATCTTTTATACCCGATTAAGTGGTTATCAAAAGCATCTGCCGGTGATCGTGTTGCCTATGAACTGCGGATGCGGATCATTTCCGGCAAAATCGAAAGCGGGACAGTCTTGTCTGAAAATAAGTTGGCCGCTGATTTTTCCGTCAGCCGTTCTCCGGTTCGTGATGCCTTGAAAGTCCTGGCATCAGAACGGATCATCCGGTTGGAGCGGATGGGGGCTGTCGTCGTCGGACTGTCGAAGCGCGACATCCAAGAAATCTACGATGTCCGGCTGTTAATCGAGACGTTCGTCTTTGAACGTCTCGTACGGATGGAGCGGCAAGAGCTGGTCCGTGAACTGAGCAAGGTGCTCGAGATGATGAAAATCGCCATTAAATACAAGGATGCGGACGAATTTTCCTATCAAGACGTCTTATTCCACGAAACGATCATCCGATCGATTGACCATGGTTACGTCAGTATGATGTGGCAAAATCTAAAACCTGTCATGGAAAGTTTCATCTTATTGTCGATGCGCCAACGCATCGACGAGGACATCGAGGACTTCGACCGGATCCTTGCGAACCACGCCCTCTACATCGAAGCCATCGAAACCGGTGACCGCAAACGAATGATTGCCTCGCTGCATCAGAACTTTGATGATGTGCAGGAAGTCGAAGATTTATGGAAGTCACAACAACTGATGACGAAGGGAGTCGAGCCACATGACTGAATACATGTTAGGGATTGATATCGGCACGACCAGTACAAAAGCGGTGCTCTTCACGACGACAGGGGAAGTCGTCGGACAAACGAACATCGGTTATCCGCTTCATACACCAAACCGTTCAACGGCGGAACAGGATCCGGAAGAGATTTTTCATGCCGTCCTCGAAAGCATCCGGTTGATGACGAAACAACATCCAACGGAGCAGCCGAAGTTCGTTGCCTTCAGCAGCGCGATGCACAGCTTGATTGCGATGGACGAACACGATCAGCCGCTGACTGCCTGCATCACATGGGCGGACAGCAGGAGTGAAGTCTGGTCGAATCGGATCAAGGAACAATACGGCTATTCAATTTACCACCGGACGGGAACACCGGTTCATCCGATGTCGCCGCTCAGCAAGATTTGTTGGCTTGTCGAAGAACATCCCGACATTGCTGCCCAAACAAAAAAATACATCGGCATCAAGGAATTTGTTTTCCAACGTCTGTTCGGTGAATATGCCATCGATCATTCACTGGCGTCAGCAACCGGCTTGTTCAACATTCATGAACTCGACTGGGATGCAGAAGCCCTGCACGTCGCCGGCATCGACGCATCGAAACTGTCGCGCCCGGTTTCAACGACGACTTCGTTTACGAATCTCGCACCGGAATACGCCAAACAAATTGGACTGGATCCATCCACACCATTTCTGATCGGAGCCAGTGACGGCGTGCTGTCGAACCTCGGTGTCAATGCGATCCGTAAAGGAGAAATCGCGATTACGATCGGAACGAGTGGTGCCATCCGGACGATCATCGACCGGCCGCAAACTGACGAAAAAGGCCGGATCTTCTGTTATGCCTTAACCGAAAACCATTGGGTCATCGGTGGTCCGGTCAATAATGGAGGGATGGTCTTACGCTGGATCCGGGATGAGCTCGCATCGTCGGAAGTCGAAACGGCGAAACGGCTCGGAATTGATCCGTATGCTGTCTTGACGAAAATCGCCGAGCGGGTCCGCCCGGGTTCGGACGGATTACTGTTTCATCCGTATCTGTCGGGCGAACGGGCACCGCTTTGGAATCCGGATGTCAGCGGCTCGTTCTTCGGCTTGACGTTATCGCATAAAAAAGAACACATGATTCGGGCAGCGCTGGAAGGTGTCATCTACAACTTGTACACCGTTTTCCTTGCGCTCATCGAGTGTATGGATGGTCCGGTCACACGGATTCAGGCAACCGGGGGGTTCGCCCGTTCTGAAGTGTGGCGTCAAATGATGGCGGATATCTTCGAATCAGAAGTCGTCATTCCGGAAAGTTTTGAAAGTTCATGTCTTGGAGCCTGTATTCTCGGATTGTATGCGACGGGGGAAGTCGATTCATTTGAGGTGGCCGCAGACATGATCGGGGATACGCACCGTCACGTGCCAAACGAAGAGGCGATGCACGAATACCGGCAGTTGTTGCCGATCTTCATCAGCTTGGCGCGTGTTCTGGAAACCGATTACCGGCGCATCGCTACGTATCAACGGGGTTTGATTCAAAAAGAAATTTAATTTAACGTTTTTGGGGGAAGTCACATGCCATTAGTCATTGTTGCCATCGGGATTGTTTTGTTACTCGTCTTAATCATGGGGTTGAAGTTAAACACGTTTATCTCCCTGATCATTGTCTCGTTTGTCGTCGCGCTCCTGCTCGGGATGCCGCTTGATCAAATCGTCACGACGATTGAAGCCGGAATCGGTGGAACGCTTGGTCACCTCGCCTTGATCTTCGGACTCGGTGCGATGCTCGGAAAACTGATTGCGGATGCTGGTGGTGCGCAACGGATCGCGATGACGCTTGTCGCGAAATTTGGGGAAAAGAACATCCAATGGGCGGTCGTCGTTGCCTCATTCATCATCGGGATCGCCCTCTTCTTTGAGGTCGGATTGGTACTGTTAATTCCAATCGTCTTTGCGATCTCACGTCAGTTACGCGTTTCGATTCTTTATCTCGGAATTCCGATGGTCGCTGCGTTATCGGTCACACACGGTTTCCTGCCGCCTCACCCGGGTCCAACGGTCATCGCCGGTGAGTACGGCGCGGACCTCGGACAAGTGCTCTTATATGGCTTCATCGTTGCCGTGCCGACGGTCATCATCGCCGGTCCGATTTTTACGAAGTTCGCCAAGCGGATTGTGCCGGAATCCTTTAAGAAAACCGGCAACATCGCGTCACTCGGTGAACAAAAGGAATTTGATTTAAAAGATACACCGGGATTCGGCATCAGTGTATTCACGGCGATGTTACCGGTTCTCTTGATGTCGATCGCAACTGCATTAACGTTATTACAGAAGACACTCGGCTGGGACAACAATCCGGCTTTAGCCGCCATCCAGTTCATCGGAAACGCCTCGACGGCGATGCTGATTTCCTTGCTTGTCGCCGTCTACACGATGGGACTGGCCCGTCAGATTCCGATCAAAACGGTCATGGATTCTTGTACGACCGCTATCACCCAAATCGGGATGATGCTGTTGATCATCGGTGGCGGTGGTGCCTTCAAACAAGTCTTGATCGATGGGGGTGTCGGTGATTTCGTTGCTAAAACCTTTGAAGGAACAACCTTATCACCGATTTTACTCGCCTGGATCATCGCTGCCATCTTACGGATTTCGCTTGGTTCGGCAACCGTCGCTTCGCTGACGACAGCCGGTCTCGTCATTCCGTTACTCGGTCAATCGGACGTCAATCTGGCGCTCGTCGTCTTGGCGACTGGAGCCGGCAGTCTAATCGCTTCGCACGTCAACGATGCCGGATTCTGGATGTTTAAAGAATACTTTGGATTAACCATGACAGAAACATTTGCGACGTGGACGGTGCTTGAGACGCTTATTTCCGTCTTTGGACTTGGCTTCATTCTCTTGCTCAGTCTCGTCGTCTAAAAAAAGGAGTCGGTCTATATGCTACATTCAATCGGAGTCATCGGGCTTGGCGTCATGGGGCGCAACATTGCCCTGAACATGGCGAGCCATCAAGAAAACGTCGCTGTTTACAACTACACACGTGATTTAACGGATGAGCTGATGGCCCATAACGAGGGATTATCGATCCATCCCTATTATGACGTTGCGGATTTTGTCCAATCCCTTGAACGTCCACGGAAGATTTTCGTGATGGTCACGGCAGGCAGTGCGATCGATTCAGTCATCGAATCACTCGTCCCGCATCTCGAGACGGGCGACATCATCATGGACGGTGGGAATTCCCACTTCCTCGATACAGAACGCCGTTTTGATCAACTGCAGCAACACGGTATCGAATACATCGGCGTCGGTGTCTCCGGCGGTGAAGTCGGGGCCCGGACCGGTCCTGCCATCATGCCGGGCGGAACAAAAGAAGCCTACGCACAGGTTGCCCCAATTTTGACGAAGATTGCCGCCAAAGTGAACGGTGAGCCGTGTTGCGTCTACATCGGACCAAAAGGAGCCGGTCATTTTGTCAAAATGGTCCACAACGGCATCGAATATGCCGACATGCAATTGATTGCGGAAGCTTACAGTTTCCTCCGGTTCCGTCTTGGACTCGATGTCGAAGAAATCGCTGATGTCTTCTCGTCTTGGAATGAAGGCGAACTGAAAAGTTACCTGATTGAAATCACAGCCGATATTCTTCGGAAAAAAGATGACGAAACCGGTCTTCCATTGATCGATGTCATCTTGGACCAAGCCGGTCAAAAAGGCACCGGCAAATGGACGAGCATGCAATCGATTGATAACGGAATTGCTTCTTCGATCATTACGGAAGCGCTCTTTGCCCGTTATCTCTCGGCTGTCAAAGAAGAACGTGTCGCAGCAGCTACCGTCCTCACTGGACCGGAAGCTCGCGAGGCACTCGACAAAGACGTCTGGATCGAGCGGATCCGCCAAGCCCTCTATATGGGAAAAATTGCGGCGTACGCGCAAGGTTTCACCCAGTACCGGACGTCTTCCGAATTGTATGACTGGAACTTACGCCTCGAAGAAATCGCGTTGATTTTCCGCGGCGGCTGCATCATCCGGGCCGAGTTCCTGAACGTCATCAGTGAGGCTTTCGCGAAGGACGAATCGCTTGCGAACTTGATGCTCGCACCGTACTTCGCCGAGAAGGTTCAGGACTATCAAACGTCACTGCGCCAAATCGTCGCAGAAGGTTCTCTGTCAGGACTCGCTGCTCCATGTCTCAGCACTTCGCTGACGTATTACGACAGCTACCGGACGGCTGACTCCAATGCCAATATCCTGCAAGCACAACGCGATTACTTCGGGGCACATACGTATGCCCGGACCGATCGTGAAGGCACGTTCCACACGGAGTGGCAATAACTTATACAGCTCCTGTTTCCTGTTTCATTTAAGGAAATGGGAGTTCTTTTTTTGTTCACACTTTGTTTATCACGATAGGAAATTACAGGTTATCTCTTGACAAAACAAAGCGGTTATATGAAATTAGTATTAGATTAGAATTATTCTAGTGTGATAGATACAGTTTTTTCTTAGTACTAGAACAGATTCTTAAATAGAACCCAACAGGAGGATTTTTATCATGTCTTTAATCGGAAGTGAAGTAAAACCATTCAGTGCATCAGCATTCCATAACGGAGAGTTCGTCGACCTTACAGATGCTAATCTTCGTGGAAAATGGAGTGTCGTTTGTTTCTACCCAGCAGACTTTACATTCGTTTGCCCGACTGAGCTCGAAGATCTTCAAAACCAATACGCAGCACTCAAAGCGCTTGACGTTGAAGTTTACTCGGTTTCAACAGATACGCACTTTACACATAAAGCTTGGCACGAAACTTCAGAAACAATCGGTAAAATCGAGTACGTCATGATTGGTGACCCGTCACACGTCATCTCACGCAACTTCGAAGTCTTGAACGAACAAGACGGACTTGCAGACCGCGGAACGTTCATCATCGATCCAGACGGTGTCATCCAAACGGTTGAGATCAACGCAGGCGGAATCGGTCGCGATGCAAGCACACTCGTTAACAAAATCAAAGCAGCACAATACGTACGCAACAACCCAGGCGAAGTTTGCCCAGCGAAATGGGAAGAAGGTTCTGCAACACTCACACCGAGCCTCGACCTCGTCGGAAAAATTTAAGGAGCGGATTTGAGATGGCTTTAGCAGCAGATATTAAAGCACAACTCGCTCAATACTTGGAGTTATTGGAAGGAGATCTTGTCCTCGCGGTCAGCGCCGGGACAGACTCCGTTTCTCTTGAGATGAGCGAGCTCGTCGAAGAAATCGCGAGCATGTCACCACGAATCAGCATCGAACAGGCGTCACTGGCCAGGACACCAAGCTTCAGCGTCAATCGTGTCGGTGAAGAGAGCGGGATCACGTTTGCCGGGATTCCACTCGGTCACGAGTTCACGTCCCTCGTCTTGGCGTTACTCCAAGTCAGCGGTCGTGCACCAAAAGTCGATGCTTCACTGATCGATCAGATCAAAGGGATCAAAGAAACGTATCATTTTGAGTCTTACATCAGTCTCAGTTGCCACAACTGTCCGGATGTCGTCCAAGCCTTAAACGTCATGAGTGTCCTGAACCCAAACATCAGCCACACGATGATTGACGGCGGTGCGTTCAAAGAAGAAGTTGAAGCGAAAGAAATCATGGCTGTCCCAACGGTCTTCGTCAACGGCGAAGCGTTCGGAAACGGTCGGATGTCGCTCGAAGAAATTCTTGCGAAACTCGGTACAGGCGTCGACGCATCAGACTTTGCCGATAAAGACCCGTACGACGTTCTTGTCGTCGGTGGAGGTCCTGCCGGTGCCAGTGCTGCGATTTATGCCGCACGTAAAGGCATCCGGACCGGAATCGTCGCTGAACGGTTTGGCGGTCAAGTCATGGATACGATGAGCATCGAGAACTTCATCAGCATGAAGTATACGGAAGGTCCGAAACTCGTGGCGAGTCTTGAAGAACACGTCAAAGAGTACGGCATCGATGTCATGAACCTTCAACGGGCAACGCGTCTTGAGAAAAAAGACCTCGTTGAGCTGGAGCTTGAGAACGGTGCGGTCTTGAAAACGAAGAGTTTGATCCTTTCAACAGGTGCACGCTGGCGCAACATCGGTGTGCCGGGCGAACTCGAGTTCAAGAACAAAGGGGTCGCTTACTGTCCCCACTGTGACGGTCCACTCTTCGAAGGAAAACGTGTCGCTGTCATCGGCGGCGGGAATTCCGGTGTCGAAGCGGCCATCGATCTTGCCGGTCTCGTCAAACACGTGACGGTGCTTGAATTTGCACCGGAACTGAAAGCAGACGCGGTCTTACAAGACCGTCTGGCCAGTCTTCCGAACGTCACGGTCGTTGCCAACGCCCAGACGAAGGAAATCACAGGTACGGATAAAGTGAACGGCATCACGTATGTCGAACGCGAAACAGGTGCTGAGCATCATGTCGAGCTCGAAGGAGTTTTCGTCCAAATCGGTCTTGTACCAAACACAGACTGGCTCGGCGAAACGATCGAACGCAACAAGTTCGGCGAAATCCTTGTCGATCGTCATGGCGCAACGAACATCCCGGGTGTCTTCGCAGCCGGTGACTGTACGGACAGTGCTTACAAGCAGATCATCATCTCGATGGGATCAGGTGCTACCGCTGCACTCGGTGCCTTCGATTACATGATTCGGAACTGATTATCGAAACGCTTTGCTTCGGCAAGGCGTTTTTTTGATTGCAAAATCTAACATAAACAGAATCTCCGTCAACTAAAGAGGATTTGTCCCGTGCTTTTCTCGGGCGAGGCGCAAGCCGCGGCTTTTGCGACCAGCAGGTCTTAAAGCCGGGTCTCACCTGCCTCTGACAGCGCGTAAACGCGCTTTTCCCCGTAGAAGTCACGGAAAATCATCTTTTAGGCCAACGCTTTCATTATGAAAGATTTAGATTCAAACTGACCTCTATAAATTGTTCGAAATTGACACTTTTAGCTAGACCAGTTATCTGATAGATTGAGAGTATTCAAAATCTATCATAAAGAAGGTCAGGCACATGCAAAAAGCAGCACCGTATTCAAGCACTCGTACCCGGCAACTCGTCATCACTTCGATGTCGATTGCACTTGTTTTTGTCGCTACACTTTTCATCAATATCAAATTACCAATCGCAGCGAACGGTGGACTGGTCCATATGGGAACAGCCATGTTATTCCTGATCGCGATTTTATTCGGACCACGGACGGCAATGATTGCCGGTGCTGTCGGAATGGGTTTATTCGATATCGTTTCAGGTTGGACACTTTGGGCGCCGTTCTCTTTTGTTGGACGGGGATTACAAGGGTTCATCGTCGGTTGGATTGCCTGGACGTATGGTCGTAAGGGAACAAAAGTCAGCATCAACGCGCTCGCAATGATTGCATCTGTTCCTGTCATGCTCGGTGTATATTACATTTGTGAAGGTATTCTATACAGCAATTGGGTAGCTCCGGCATTATCAATCCCGGGAAACATCACGCAAAACGTTGTCGGCATTCTTGTTGCGATTCCAGTCGGGATTGCCTTGAAGAAAACACGTTTCTTCCGTCAACGCGGATGATTTTACACAAGCAACCCCGTCCTCTTCAAGAGGACGGGGCTTTTTTGTGTGTCGGATGAATACTGTTAACGAATCGGTTGGGCTTCCGTCAACTCGAGCGTTTTCGTGGTTTCGGCATGAATTTGATCAAAGAGCTCCGGATTCGCGACGAGTGACGTCCCGTACGACGGAATCATTTCTTTGATTTTCGCTTCCCACTCCGGCATTTGATCCGGGAAACATTTCCCGAGAACTTCCAGCATGACCGGCACCGCTGTTGAGGCACCCGGTGACGCGCCAAGCAACGCTGCGACCGAACCGTCTGCCGCACTGACGACTTCCGTTCCGAATTGGAGAGTCCCCTTGCCTTGTGGTGTATCTTTGATGACCTGAACCCGTTGTCCGGCGACGACGACATCCCAGTCTTCCGTCTTCGCGTTCGGAATGAATTCACGCAGTTCATTCATCCGTTGCTCCGTCGACAGTAAGACCTGCTCGATCAAGTACTTTGTCAGTCCCATCTCTTTTGCTCCTGCCGCCAGCATCGTCAACACATTGTTTGGTTTGACGGATGTGATCAAATCGAGATTTGATCCGGTTTTGAGGAACTTCGGTGAGAAACCGGCGAACGGTCCGAACAAGAGTGATTTTTGACCGTCGATGTAACGTGTGTCTAAATGCGGTACAGACATCGGTGGCGCACCGACTTTGGCTTTCCCGTAGACTTTCGCATGGTGACGTTCCGCGATTTCTGGATTTTTACAGACGAGGAATAAGCCGCTGACCGGGAAACCGCCAATCTGTTTCGATTCCGGAATGCCTGTTTTTTGAAGCAACGGCAGACTGCCGCCGCCACCGCCGATGAAGATGAACTTCGCCGTATGGTGTTCGATCCGGTTGTCTTGGTCATTTTTGACTTTGATTTCCCAGCCACCGTCGACCCGTTTCAAATCTTCAACACCATGACCATAATTGATCTCGACATCGAGTTGTTTTAAGTGATCAAACAGAATCCGTGTCAATGCACCGAAATTGACGTCTGTCCCCGAATCGATTTTCGTGGCTGCAATCGGCTCCGGTGATGTCCGACCTTCCATGATCAATGGAATCCATTGTTTGAGTTGTTCCGGATCTTCCGAAAATTCCATTCCTTTGAACAGCGGATTAGCTGAGAGCGCTTCCAATCGTTTTTTCAAAAATGTGACGTTTTCCGCCCCTTCGACCATACTCATATGTGGAATCGGCATGATGAATTCTTTCGGGTTCGGCAATACTTGTTCTTTGACGAGGTGCGACCAGAATTGGCGCGACAGTTGGAACTGTTCGTTAACCTTGACCGCCTTGCTGATGTCGATCGTTCCGTCTGCATTTTCCGTCGTGTAATTCAGTTCGCAGAGTGCAGCGTGACCCGTCCCTGCATTGTTCCATTCGTTTGAACTTTCTTCCCCCGCACTTGCCAATTTCTCGAACACTTTAATCTTCATGTCCGGCGCAAGCTCTTTTAATAAGACCCCTAACGTTGCGCTCATGACTCCGGCACCAATTAAAATAACATCTGTTTGTTTAGGCATACTGCTCATGATATCCTTCCTATCCCCGTTTGATATTATGGACCTGTCATACCAGTTGAAAACCGCTTGTATGACGACAACTTACCTTTCCAGTATAACCCTATCACAGGTCGTTCATAAATTAAAATATCCGGTGTTTCCGACTAAAAATAAATCCATTTCCCCTGAACCGAACGCGCACATCCCGAGACATACTTTCAGGGAAAGCGGCTATATACTCTTAATAGAAGAAAAAGGGGGAACGATTCATGGCGACACGCTGGATTTTCGGCAATCAGCTGAACCACACGTTACCGCTTCTGCAGGAAGCGGATCCGAAACACGATGTCATCTTGATGGTCGAAGCAACGTCACGCTCGACCTGGAAAACGTACCACAAACAAAAACTGGTGCTGATTTTTTCAGCGATGCGTCACTTCGCAGACGAACTCCGGGACAAAGGATTTACGGTCGATTACCGGGAAGCGGACTCGTTTGACGACGCTTGGAAGCAGCACCAGCAACACTATAAACCGACGCACCTGCTGTATACGGCGATCACCGATCACCCGATGCGCCGCGTCATGGAACGGTTTCAAAACAACCTTCCGAAAACGATCACCGTCGATGTCTGTTCCGATGTTCCGCTCTTTTTATTGACGCAGGACGAAGCCGTCGCCCTGCTCGGGGACAAACCGTGGAAGATGGACCGCTTTTACCGGCAACTTCGTAAGGACCGCCGCCTTTTGATGAACGGAAACAAACCACTCGGCGGAAAATGGTCGTTTGACGCCGACAATCGAAAACCGGCGAAGGACGGCGTTGATTTTAAAGCACCGATCCGGTTCCGCCCGGATCAGATCACGCGTGACGTCATCCACAAAGTCGAGACGACGTTTGCCGATCATCCGGGTCAGCTCGATGCGTTCCACTGGCCGGTCACCCGAGCGGAAGCACAGCGGGCGCTCGCCCGTTTCATCGAGGAACGGCTTGAGACATTCGGAACCTATCAGGATGCCATGCTGACGGGAGAGGATACGTTATCGCACTCCCTGCTCTCCTCGTCGATCAACATTGGCTTACTGTCACCGGACGAAGTCATCAAGGCCGCTGCCGCAGCGCTCGAAGAGCAGGAGGCGCCGCTCAATGCCGTCGAAGGATTCATCCGCCAAATCCTCGGGTGGCGTGAGTACATGCGGGCCGTCTACCTGAGTGAGATGCCCGGTTATGAACAGGTCAATGTCCTCAAACACGACCGTGACTTGCCGGACTTCTTCTGGGACGGTCAGACGACGATGACCTGTGTCGCCGAGTCGCTCCGTCCCGTCATCGAAACGGCGCACAATCATCATATCCAGCGGCTGATGGTGCTCGGAAACTTTGCCAACTTGTTTGAGATTTCGCCGCAACAAACAGCGGACTGGTTTAATGAAATGTATATCGATGCCTATGATTGGGTCGTCCTGCCGAATGTACTCGGGATGGCTTTGCATGCCGACGGTGGTCTTCTGTCGACGAAACCGTACATCGCATCGGCGAACTACATCCACAAGATGAGCGACTACTGCGGGAACTGTCCCTTTAATCAGAAAGATGCCCTTGGGGACAATGCCTGTCCATTCAATGCCTTGTATTGGGACTTCATCGCCCGGCACGAGGAACGTTTCTCCGGCAACCAACGGATGTCGATGATGTACCGGCAGTGGGCGAAGCGGGACCAAGCGGATCAGCAGGCAATCCGTAAAAAAGCGACGGCGTTGAAAAAACAGTTGGCGGACGGACAATTTCATCGCTGAGCTTTTCATCAACATCAAGAAAGACCCGGCTCCCTGTCTTGTTCGGCAGGGAATCGGGTCTTTGTTTTTTTCCTTGATGCATCACGCACTGTGTCGTTCTGCTTTTTGATGTTTTTTCGTCCGTAACTGGTACAAGACAAACAATCCGATGAACCAGACCGGTGTCAGGAGCAAGGCAGGACGTGTTTCGTCCGCGACGAGCATGACGACCAGGATCAGTGTGAACAGACCGAGTACGAGGTAGTTGACGAACGGTGTCCACGGCGCTTTGAACGTTGAGGCGGCATGCAATTCCGGCTGTGTCTTCTTGTATTTCAAGTGACAGACGAGAATGACACCCCAGACCCAGATGAAACAGATCGCACTGATCGTCGTGACGATACTGAACGCCTGTCCCGGAATCAATTTGCTTAACAAGGCACCACCCGAGACGACCAATGTCGAGATGAACAAGGCATTTGCCGGCACGTGGTTCTTATTCAGCTTCGAAAAAGATTTCGGTGCTTGCTTTTGATTCCCGAGATTGTACAAAATCCGGCTCGTCGAGAACATTCCGCTGTTACAAGCGGAAGCGGCCGACGTCAGGACAACGAAGTTGATGATTCCGGCAGCAAGCGGAATCCCGATCAGACTAAACGTTTTGACGAACGGACTTTCCGTTGCATTCAGTCCTGTCCATGGATTGATCATCAGAAGGACCAGTAAGGCACCGACGTAGAAGAATAGAATCCGTAGCGGAATTTTATTGATTGCTGACGGAATATTCTTTTTCGGATCAGCTGTTTCTGCTGCCGAGACACCCACGAGTTCAACCCCGACATACGCGAAGACGACCATTTGGAACGACAACAGGAATCCGGTGATGCCGTTCGGGAACATCCCGCCGTGCTGCCACAGATTCTTGACTGTGACCGGTCCGGCATCTGTTTTGAAGCCGATGACCAGCAAGACGATCCCAACCCCGATTAACGCTAAAATCGTGATGACTTTGATCAAGGCGAACCAAAACTCGAGTTCTCCGAACAGTTTGACCGTCAGGAGGTTAAAGCCGAGTAAAATCAACAGAGCGATGACGGCCGGAATCCACTGCGGGATATCAAACCAATATTTGACGTAGACACCAACGGCAATGATATCGGCCATCGCCGTCATGATCCAACAGAACCAATATGTCCAACCGGTCACGAAAGCCGCGCGTGGTCCGAGATAATCTTCCGCGATATCCGTCAGTGACTGGTAACCGGCTTTTGACAATAACAATTCGCCCAGTGCCCGCATGACGAAGAAAATCGCAATCCCGACAAGCAGGTAGGCAAACACAATCGATGGACCGGCCAGCTGAATCGCTTTCCCCGATCCTAAAAACAACCCTGTTCCGATCGTTCCACCAATCGCAATCAATTGGACGTGACGATTCGATAAATCCCGTTTTAATCCTTGCTGTTCCAAACCTGAACTCCTCCTTTGATGATCTCTCTGTTTCCCCCGGTCAGACTGTTCTGTCAGTCCAACAAAAAAAGAGACTGGACGGGTGTCCAATCTCAAAAAAATCATCAGAATAGCAAATAATCATCCTTTGCTTGGCAAAGCCAACACAAAAAATAAAAATTCAGTACTCTTCTGTCCTTTTGCCTGAGATTGTGAACCCTTCGGCGCCGTATACACGGTCTCTCCAGAAGCTGCTCCTGCCATAGTGTGACCCATGACAATCATAGCTTTCTTTTTTTATTCGGTTGCTGAGGTGACATAATCACCTGAATTGTTTTTAATACTAGTAATCTTATGATCGTTTGTCAACCGTTTTATTTCATTTTTTCATTTCTTCTTTCATAACGTGAAACAGGACTTTACGTGCCGTTTCCAGAAGTCTCCTACAAAGACTACCGCAGGAGGAGGAACTGATCGTGAAGACATATTATGTCATTCGCCATTGTGAAGCAACGGGACAAGCACCCGATGCTCCGTTGACGAAACAAGGTTACAAACAAGCAGACGCACTCGCCGGTTTTTTCAAAACCATCCCGGTCGACCGGATTTTATCCAGTCCGTTCCGCCGGGCACAGGAAACGATTTTACCTGTCGCCGCTCTCCAGGATTGTCCGGTTGAAATCGAGGATCAGCTCCAAGAACGAATCCTCAGCACCTCGCCATTAAGCGAGTGGCGTTCCGCTTTACAAGAAACATTCGTCGATTTCAATCTCCGCTTTCCCGGCGGTGAATCGAGTCGTGAAGTGATGGAGCGGATGACGTCTGTCCTGAAAGAAGCATCGTTGCATCCGGCCCGTCATACGGTGCTTGTCACACACGGAAATGCGATGGCTTTGTTGTTGCACACCATCGATTCGACTTTTGGCTTTGATGACTGGCAGCAATTGCAGAACCCTGATGTGTACCGTCTCGTTCAGACTGCCGACGGGATGACCTGTGAACGGATGCCGCTTCATCAAACCAAAACGTAAACAGGTGACAGACATTTTTTCAAGTATTCGACAAACGCATACGATTACTTTTGATCTATTCTTTTAACTTATGGAAAACATAAGAATTATCTATTTTACTTCCCCTTCGAACTCCGCTACATTTAACGAATTGATAA
Organism: Exiguobacterium sp. s192; assembly: GCF_018618795.1. Classification (NCBI taxonomy): domain Bacteria; kingdom Bacillati; phylum Bacillota; class Bacilli; order Caryophanales; genus Exiguobacterium; species Exiguobacterium sp. s192. Next base: position 216,324 of record NZ_JACSMS010000004.1, read on the forward strand.
CAAAGTGAAGTAGTTCGAATCCCTGTCTACCGGGAGATTCGGCTTAGGAAAAGAAGGGGTATCTTATGTCTACACAATCTAATCACGCACGTAAAGGGTACTTGATGATGGCCGTTCTCTGGTTCGCATATGCGACGTTCGCCATGAACTGGGTCGCCGGGTCTTCCTTGACACCACAGATCACAGCCCATTTTTTCGGTGACCGGACCGTCGATCCGTTGATTTCGCAACTCGTCAACTATTCGATCACAACGGCACGTGTCTTCGCGAACATTTTGGCCGCACTCATCCTGATGAAACTTGGACCTAAAAAAGCACCGATGCTTGCCCTGTTGTTCCTGATGATGTCGATCGTCGCCATCTATCTGCCAAACTACTGGGCGTATACCGCAGCCCGGATGATCATGGGGCTTGGTGGCTCGATGGTCATCGTCTACATGAATCCGGTCGTCACCCGCTACATCAGTGATCCAACGGAAAAACTGCGGATCAATGCACTCAATACGGTGTCTTACAATGTCGGAGCGTTTGTCGTTTCCTTGCTGTTCACATTTTTCGCGACACAATTCACGAACAACTGGCAACTGACATTGACGATTTTTGCTGCTTTGACAGCCGTCCTGTTCCTCGCCTGGTTGATCTTCAGTGAAGAATTCGACTTGAATACGGCAAGTGATCAAAACGAAGTCGTCACCGCTTACGGTTACAAAGATGCGATCAAAGACAGCTTCTTATGGAAATATGCGTTGGCGTTCGGCGGCTTCTTGACACTTTATATCCTGTCACTCGTCGGACTCAAACCGGTATTTGACACCTATACCGAATTAAACGGTTCGCTCGTCAATCTGCTCGTGTCCGGTGCCGGGATTATCGGGACCTTTGTTGGTTTGAAAATCGGTAGCCGCGGAACACCACGAAAACCGATTCTTCTGACCAGCGGACTGATCATGATCGGCAGTTTTATCATCACGGTCGCGTTCGGCAATATCTCGCCACTCGTTTCATATGTCTTTGCCTTCGTTTCCGGATTTGCGATGTACATTCAGTATCCAATTTTCATGAATCTCGCCCACGAGATGAAAGGCATGACCCCGCAAAAGATTACCGTCTTATTTGGTCTTTTTTGGGCAATTGCGTACGCCACACAGACAATCTTTACGATTCTTTGGAGCTATACGCTCGGACAAATGGGATACACGGCTTCGATGGTCGTCTTTTTCCTTTGCTGTTCGACGTACCTCCTGTTCAGTTTCTTTTTACCGGAGACCAAACCAAAACAAACGGTGCCGGCTTCGAAAAAAACAGCCTGATCCCAAAAACAACCCCCAAGTCGCTCGCGACCTGGGGGTTGTTTTATTTTTGATGGGCACCATATTGATGCCGTAAGATGAACAGCAACCGGATCAACGGTTCATGGTACGAAATGAACGTTCCTTCCCGTATGCCCGCAATGATGTCGTCTTCCGTCGCCCACTTGACGGCTTGGACTTCTTCTTCCTGTAACGTCAGTGTCGTCAAATCAACGTCTGTTTCGATTAAGTAATAGTCGTCAAACCCGACCTCAAACGGAACCGTCAACTGTGGACGCCGTCCGGCGAACGACAGGGACAATCCGAGTTCCTCAAACAATTCACGTTCCGCCGCTGTTTGACTCGTATCGCCTGCTGTCGCACTGCCGCCGACGCTGAGATCCCACATATTCGACCAACCCGATTTAAAAGGTTGGCGGTGCTGAATCAACATCTGTCCTTGTTTGTTGAACAAGCAGATGTGGACAGTAAGATGGTAATCGCCGTCTTTTAATTCTGTTCCACGCGGCCAGGTCCGTCCTGTTTTCTCGCGGTCTGCCGTATAGATATCCCATCGTTCCATTTACTTCTTCCCTCCTGCCCAATTATCCGAAAAGAGCGTTGCAACAGTTTTGTCTGCTTTCGCCCGATCGAGTCCGAGCACGACACTTAAAAACAGTGTCTCCGACGCTTCATCGAGCAGTGTCAGTTCGTACTGTTTTCCGAAACGGACCCACCGTCTTTTGCCTTGCCCGATTTTGTTTCCTTGATACGTGACACTGAACGTCATCGTCGCCCAGTTGATGTCGATTTGCAGATCCCGGCTGTCGATCCGGTAATCCGCAAACATCAAGAATCCGGTTTTTTGAATGGTCGCAACAACACGCCCGTCCACTTCCACCAGGATATGCGGCAACATGCTGAACGTCTGTTTCGTCACGCGGCCGATCTCGGCTTCTTCCTGTACGAGTTGCCAGTTTTTCTGCATTTGCAACAACTGTCCGGTCACTTCATGCGTGACGTGTCCGTCTTCGTCTTGGATCGTAAAACGTCGGTTCAAATCCATCGTCTGGTTCATCAAAAGTGATTTCATGCTTCTCTCCTGTTCTGTTAAGACGATGCGTTTGCCGCATCGTCTGCCTTCACACAATCAATCGCAACGACGAGTGCAATCAGAATCGTCTCCATCGCGGCATCAATCACCTGAATTTCGTAGCTGTCGCCAAACGACAACCACTTTTTCTCAACCTGTCCGATGACATTGCCTTGCTGCTTGACTTGGAAATCCATGTCCCACCAGTTTCCGTCAATCTCGATTCCGGCTGCGTCAATCGTATAACGGGCTTTGAACAATGAAAATTCCTTTTCGATCGTCATCGTTTGTCCCTCGACCTCAACAAAAAACTTCGGTCTTAAACTGAATGTTTTTTTCGTGATCGTCGCAATTTCTTCTCCGTCCTTCGTCGTAATCGAAAACGACTTCGGAATTTTCATGAAGCTGCCTTCGACGAGATACCGATCCTGCTCCTGTTCATTCTTAATCGAAAAACGACCTCGTAAACTGAGTGCTTTTTGTTTCATGTACAGTGTATGCATGGAGATCTCATCCTTTCCTGGCGACTGTGTTACACCTATTACGATATGAACGGACTAAAAGATTCATCCCTGACTTCCTTTATCTGGTTTCGACAAACGGCTTCAATATTCCCGCCTGCAAAGCTTGTCTCCTTGCACTTTTTGTTCAATACGCTTAAAGTATATAGTTGATGAAATTTTAATTGAGCAAAACGAATTACCTTAAGGAAAGGGTTTTATATACGATGAAAAACAACTTTTGGCAGGACCTGCCACGACCATTTTTTGTACTTGCACCAATGGAAGATGTCACCGATGTCGTCTTCCGTCACGTCGTTGCGAAAGCAGCGCGACCGGATGTCTTCTTTACTGAATTTACGAATACGGAAAGTTACTGTCATCCGAAAGGGAAACAGAGTGTCCGCGGACGACTCGAGTTCACTGAAGATGAACAGCCGATGGTCGCGCACATCTGGGGCGACAAGCCGGAATATTTCCGTGAGATGAGTATCGGGATGGCGGAAATGGGCTTTAAAGGCATCGATATCAACATGGGCTGCCCGGTGCAAAACGTCGCCGTCAACGGAAAAGGATCAGGACTGATCAACCGTCCCGATGTCGCCGCTGAACTGATTCAGGCAGCAAAAGCCGGCGGTTTGCCAGTCAGCGTCAAGACACGTCTCGGCTATTCGAAAGTCGAGGAGTGGCACGACTGGTTACGCCATATTCTCGAACAGGATATCGCCAACCTCTCGATTCACCTGCGGACGCGTAAAGAAATGAGTGCGGTTCCGGCTCACTTCGAACTGATTCCGGAAATCAAGAAACTTCGGGATGAAGTGGCACCGCAAACCCTCTTGACGATCAACGGAGATATCAACGACCGGCAACACGGGCTTGAACTCGTCGAGCAGTACGGTGTCGACGGCGTCATGATCGGCCGCGGCATTTTCCATAACCCGTTTGCCTTTGAAGTCGAAAAGAAAGAGCATTCGAGCGAAGAATTGTTGGGTCTGTTGCGTCTGCAGCTCGACCTGCACGATCAATATTCAGCGGAATTCGAACCCCGCCTCTTCAAGCCGCTCCGCCGGTTCTTCAAGATTTATGTCCGTGGTTTCCGCGGTGCCAGCGAATTGCGTGCCCGTTTGATGGACACGAATTCAACGGATGATGTTCGGGCGCTCCTTGACGAGTTCGTCGAACAGGAAGGCATTCACGCCGTCAATTCGTTTTCGATTTAAGGATTTGAATTGAACATGCGAAAGAGCAAGGCATCGCGCCTTGCTCTTTTTTTGGAGTTAGTTCGCTTCCGCTTCCAATCGAATCTTTAAACAGGTCAATTCAAACGGTGTGTCGCATGTGACACGCTCCAAGCGGCGTTTCCCGACCCGTCGATCGAGCAACGCAAAGCCGCGGATAAAGGCATGCGGATACGTTAACGCTTCTTCAATCGAGAGCGTCGGATACAGCAGCAAATCCTGTTGCACGTTGTAATTGGCATGCCATCCTTCTTGCTCCAACTCATGTTCAATCTGCCTATATAATTCACGAGATGTTTTATACCAATCCGATTGAAAAATCTCCAACGTGATGCGCTCCGGCTTTTGGGGCAATCGAGCCTTCGCCAACGCATAGCGACGGTCTGCTTCCTGCGTAAAACGTAAATCTTCCGCCTTAAAAAAGGGTTCGCCATCCAGCGTCATCCAGATTCGGCTTTCACCGTCATGAAAATGCCGGTCAACTGTGGCATAAAGATCTAGACGCGGTCGAAGTGACGACGCGACGAACGATAATATCTGCTTTTTAATTTTTGAGAATTGCATCGGTTCCTCCTTTAAACACATCAAACGTCAGGCAGCAAAACTGCCTGACGTTTCGTTTACCCGTTTTTCATATGGAACGATTCCGTTAACGTAAAGGTGATGTTTTTGAGTTCAAGCCCGCCGAGCGCAAAGTACAGCTTGAAATAGTTGTGTGGATTAAAGACGAAGACGTCTTTTGTCTGCGTCACCCATTCGCCGTTCGTCCCGTTAAACGTAAACGTTGCGACCGGCATGTTGTTCGCAAACAATGTCACGGGCATCTGTGCCAGTTCACCAGCATACGACCGGGCTTCAAACGTGACGTGGTACATCCCCGTTTCTTCCGCCGTCACGGCAAAGACATGACTGCTTCCGGTCGACGTGTCGAGTTCATCAAACACAATCGGAACACCGCTTTGAAGTTGCTGATGCGTCACGGCCTGTTCGTTCAGATCATCTGCCTCTTCCGGTAATCCGATGACGTCGACTGTCGCTTCCTGACCAAGCGTCCGCTCCATGACCGGTGACCGCAGGATGAACTGACAGATGTTCGCCGCACTCCGCAACAACTCCGCCCGTGTCAATGTGCCGTCTGCAAGCGACGACAGCGTATCATCCTCAAACGGATTCGCCCCCGGTTCTCCGACGACCATGTACAGGTCATTTTGGGAACGGACCATCGTCGCTGTCTGTTGCCGGTTGGCTTCCGTTCCTTCGGTATTGATCTTCGCCCACCAGTCGGTCATGACGACACCGTCAAAGCCCCACTCGTCGCGGAGAATCCGGGTATTCTGATCATACAAGCCGGCGGTCCACAGACCATTGACAGCACCGTATGTCGTCATGATCGCATATGCCTGTCCCTGTTTGACGGCATGCTCAAATCCTTTCAGATAAATCTCCCGCAAGGCCCGTTCCGAGACGATCGAATCGAGATCATGGCGATGGAATTCCTGATTGTTGGCACTTAAGTGTTTGAGTGTTCCCGTCACGCCGACCCGGTGCATCCCGTCGAGCTGGGCGACGGCCATCATCCCCGTCAAATGCGGATCTTCCGAGAAGTACTCGAAGTTCCGACCGTTGAGCGGATGACGATGGATGTTCATGCCCGGTCCGAGCAACGTGTCGATGCCGTTTTTCCGAAGTTCAAGCCCTGTCATTTCAAACAAATCCGCAACTAAATCGACGTTGAACGTCGAGGCGACGAGCGTTCCGTTCGGCAGTGAGAAGGCTTTCGTTCCGATATCCATCCGGATGCCCGATGGACCGTCGGCACAGCAAGCTGCCGGAATCCCGAACGCTGTCAGCCGGTCGGTGACACCGCCGAATGCTGCCGCCGTTCCCGGTGTGACGCGCGGTGAGTTCATCCCCTCGCCGCGGACAATTGCTGCCAGATCTTCATCCGACAACTGATCAAGGAACACGTCGAGTGATGTCTTCTCTTCGTAAACGTCCTTCAGAGTCAGTCCCTGATCCTCCGAATATGTGCGTGCTGCCGGTCGTTCGGCTAAGCGGCGGACTTCCGGATCAATTGTCCGCAGCGGTGTCGCTTCGTACGTGACGTCATAACCCGTTTCCGTTTTGTGCGGCTTCAGGCGGTCAAACGCCGTGACCGGAGCCATGTTTTCGCTTAACTTCTCGGTGACACGTAACGTGTCAATCGTTTGTGTCGCCACGTGCGTCGCTGTCCGGACGTCCGTGCCGACGTACAGATGATACGCTCCTGCTTCAATGACGTAAGACGATTTATGCCCCGTCACACCGGCATCATCGTAGCTCGTATATTCCGCCAGTGGAACCGTTAAGGTCAGCGTTTCCTTTTGACCCGCCTCAATCAGTTGTGTCTTAGCGAACGTCACGAGTCCGCGTGCCGGATTGCCGAGTTGTCCCTGTGGTTTCTCGAGATACACCTGGACGACTTCTTTCCCGCTGCGTGTCCCTGTATTCGTGACGGTGACTGTCAATGTGACCTGTTGCTCCGTCATGTCGACCGTTTCTGTTACGACATCAAACGTCGTATAGGATAAACCAAACCCGAACGGATACAGGACGTCATCCTTCGCAAACGTCTCGAAGTAACGGTACCCGACGTAAATGTCTTCCTTGTAGATCGCCCGGTCTTCGTGACCGAAGTACGGCGTCGACGGATACGCGTCGAGTGAACGGGCAATCGTATCCGGCAGTTTCCCGGATGGTGTGACTGTTCCCGTCAAGAGATCAACCAAGGCATTGCCGCCCTCCATCCCGCCTTGCCATGCATACAAAATCGCACTCGGATCAAAATCAAGCGCCCACTGCATGTCGATGACATTGCCGACGTTTAACAAGACAACCGTCTTCGGAAACGCCTGCGAAACTTTTTCGATTAAGGTCAATTCGACGTCCGTCAGCAGGTAACTGCCCGGATCTGCCGTATTGTCACGGTCTTCACCGGCCGTCCGGCCGATCATGACGATGGCGACATCCGACTGCCCTGCCGCCTGAGCGACGACTTCGTCCGTAACCGGCATTTCCTCTTGCGACCAGGGTTCCGCCGCCCAACCTTCGCCTTTGTCAAACGGATGATCCTGCAACCAGGCTTCGTAGACGTCGAGCAACGCCTGGTTCACGGTCAGATCCGGATGTTGGTGCAGGGCTTCGAGTGGACTTGTCACGTGCGATACGTTGACCATCCCACCCGATCCCGTTCCGCTTTTATAATAGTTAAACTGATTGCGTCCGAAAACTGAGACCGTCGTCCCTGCTAAAAGCGGCAACGTCTGCTTGTCATTTTTCAGCAGGACTGCCCCTTCTGCGACCGTCTTCCGGGCCAGTGCCGTATAAGCGTTCCAATCTAATGTATAAGTCGTCATCTGCTTATCCCCCTATAGTGTTCGTATTAGATTTCATTACCGCAAACCGGTTCTGAAGACCGTTCGCAATTTCTGTGATGCAATCTTCCGCTTGCGGATACTGTCCGAGTTTTTCGATGAAGGCATGATCCATGCCGTTATACTGAATCCGTTTTGTTTTGACGCCGGCCCGCGCGAGTTTCCGTCCGTACGCTTCACCTTCGAGACGAAGATAATCGTATTCCGCCGTGATGATCAGCGCCTCCGGCAGTCCTGCCAGCTTGTCGCTGTCGCTGAAGAGTGGCGAGACATGTGGATCCTGCACATCCGTCGTTCCTTGCAGGTATAACCGGTTCAACAAGCCATCCGTGTCTGCAAGAGCGGTGACGATCCCTTCAAGCAACTCCCGATTCTCGTTCATTTCGTAGGCGTCAAGACGCCACTCGAAATCATCCTTCGGCAAGGCCGCAAGATTGACGACCGGATAGAGCAGGACTTGGTACTGGATCATCTCTGTCTGTTGTTCGCGGTCAAGCAGGGCACAAACGGTCGCTAAGTTTCCGCCGGCACTGTCGCCGGCGACAGCCAGTTGTGCGCGGTTGATTCCGAGTGCCTCCGCCTGTTCGTAGACCCATGTGACGGCCGTGAAACAATCGTTCAGACCGGCCGGAAATGGATGTTCCGGTGCGAGCCGGTAATCAATCGAAATGACGACGACATTGGCCCGTTCTGCCAGCAACCGGCAAGGATGCTCGACCGGATCAAGTGTCCCGCCGAAAAAGCCGCCGCCGTGAAAATAGACAACCGCCGGTAACAGTTCCGTCGATCGTGGACGGTAAATCCGTGCCGAAATCGGTTGCTCGGCACTCGGAATCATGATGTCTTCCGTCGTGATGTCTGTCGTCGTCAGATCGGTATTGACCCAACCCATCCCAGCCCGCACCGCTTCAAGCGAAAACGGACCTGCCGGCGAACTGTCTTGTTCTTGCTGCATCATGACTTCCAAAACGCGCGGATCAAGTACGCCGCTTTCCGTCCGGTCTGGCACCGGTTTGATGACGACTTCAACGCCATCTTGCAGTTCACCAGTCGTTTTTTCCGCTAACCGATCGACCAATTGCTGATAATCCTGTCCCATGAATCTGCCTCCTTTAACCGAATTTTTTACGCACTTATAAGAAATCATTCATTTGTAAAAATAAGTATCGAAACCGCTTTCGTAAATCGTTAAAAAAATTTTGGGTGTCCTTTATTTTTAAAAGAGACCGCTTACAAAACCAATCATACGCATCTTTATCCGATTAATCAATCATTCTGGATGATTCAAAAAAAGCCACTTGTCTTTCACGTGTTTTCCTTGTCGGAATGACGTGAAACGAGTGGCTTTTTTGAATTAGCTTAAGATATTTTCTTCTGAAACAAGCGTGAATCCGTCGATGACCGTGTCTTCCTCGACTTCAATCAACAGACATTGTTTGCCGTTGTAATTGACCTGCTTAATGTACTTCAAGTCTTGGGCACTGACGGAGATATTCGCGACTTTCGTATTGATTTTAATTGATTTCGCTTCATAGTTCGGGACGATGTTGCTCGCCTTCATTTCGTATGTCGTATCATCGATGACTGTTTTGAAGGCCCGTTCGACCTGTTCCGTACTGACGTCTTCGATGCCGCTCGCTTTTAAGACCCGTTCGACTTCTTTGACGTCCAGCATCGGAATATCTTCCGGCTCGTCTTCCTTTTCGTCCTCAACGACGAGCAGATGATTAACTTCTTCATAGACACCCGCGAGCGTTTTTGAATCGACCGATTCGCCGATGACCAGTTTGACGATCTCTTCAAATACCGCTTTGTCTTCTTCCGCCGTCACGATTTGATCACCGTTCAGGACGTTTTCGATGAACAGCAGGTCCGGTTTATTCGGCTTGCTTGCTGTGTAAAGGACACGGTTGACGTCCGCCGCATTATCCGTGAAGCACGGGAATAAAAAGCCGCCGATTGGTGACGCCAGTTTGATGACCGGATTGATCAGCAGGTTCGACTTGAACTCGAGATCGACGTAGTCGAAGACAAGCGACTGTTTCGGCAGTTCCGTCTGGTTGAGACTGCTGAGAATAAACGGTGTCGTATAGACTTCATCGTTCTTATCCACTTCCGTCTCGTCCGCCTGCCGTTTCGTCGTTTTGTAATACTGTCCCCGAATGAACGTGACGACGATATCGTTTTCGTACTGCACGTCCTGGACCATCTTCAGCGCAATCTGTTGCATCTGCTCCGTCCAGTCTTCCGTCTCTTCCGTGTACAGACCTTCGTACAACAGTTGTTGCGTATGTCCGGTCGCGCCTTCTTCCGGCTGCTGGAACTTGACCTCAAACAGTTTGATGTCGAGTTTCCCGGTCAGGACTTTCTTGAAGTTCGCGAGGAACAATTCCTGTTGCTCGAGTTCAAGAAAGGCGAACGGCCGGCTTTCCTCATAGAAGATTTCACTCGTTTCCTTGCGGATATATACATTATAAATTTCGTTGATTTTAAGTAGTTCCGAGTCGACCTTAAAATGGCGACGGATATCACTGATGTCTTGTTTGTTCATGGTGCGGTCTCAGCTCCTTGGCATTTGAATTCCTCGTGGCTCCTAAAAAAAGGAGTGCCTCCTGTTCAAATCGAACAGAGGTACCCCTTTACTATACAAGATTTGAATCAGATTCGCTGACAGAGTTCAATTCTTCGCCCGGGAACTGAATAAATAATGTTTGATCAGATAACCGACAAGAACAATCAGCAACGCGATGGAAAAGTAGACAATGAAATTCAACGCGACCGGCAGAAAGATCGACACGACATAAATGATCATCACCGTGACGGCGTAGAACAGTAAAAATTGACTGATGGCTTTCAATAGACTTCTCCTTTCGATTTTGTTCTTGTTACTCCTGTTCGAATGCTCTAAAACTGTAGGAGTTCGTGATTGGTTCATGGATCACCAATTCATAACCAAAACCTCGTTCGTCTGCCTGCTCAACAATGGATTCAATCTGAATCGAGTTGAGATGACGTTGAACGAAAACAAGTGTAATGGTCATCAAGACGATTAGTCCTGCTAAAATAAAACTTGGTGTAATGGACGTATGTAATCCTTTTTTCATCCCCTCAGCTCCTTCCTTCATTCATACGTTTTCTCTTATGTAAAGTTCCAAATTTCCCCATTATCGTTCTTGGATGACACAGGTTCGTTGAAAATTTGTTTAAGAAAAGTTCAACTAAGGAAAAAATTATACATACAGATTATGTAAAAGAAAGCAGGTGTCTCATGGTGACTCAACTCATCGGTCTCGTGTCAGTCTTCCTGGTTCTCGGCTTGATTTTTACCAATCGTTCTCTTCTGGCCATCCTTCTAGTAGTATTCACAAGCTCGATTGCTTTGTTTTTTATACACATTTCACTGGAAAAAATGCCGCTCTTAGATGCTTTCTGAACTGAACCCTGAATGGTGGACACTTGATAAAAGACCCCATTCGGGGTTTTTTGTGTTTAAAGAAATCGATATACTGTACCTATTCAATTTAGACGGGAGAACTATTCATGAACAGACGCACCTT
>NZ_JACSMS010000005.1:0-222713 GCF_018618795.1 Exiguobacterium sp. s192
TCCCTTCACTTCCCTCCGAAGAGTTCCGTGAGCTTCCTGCGCTCGACTTGCATGTATTAGGCACGCCGCCAGCGTTCGTCCTGAGCCAGGATCAAACTCTCCATAAAGTGTTTGACTTGCTCGTTGTTGTGACCGGAGTCACGTTGACGAAGCTTGCGCTTCATTCATTGTTTGTATCCGAAGATACGTTTTTTGCCTCATCGTTCAGTTTTCAAAGTTCGTCGTGTCGTTTTCAGCGACTTTAATAAGATATCACGGAATAACTTATGCGTCAATCCTTTTTCCAAATTAATTTATCGCGTCATCGGCGTGTGCCTGTCGACATGTATTAATATACTATCTCGAGATAATAACGTCAACACTTTTCCCTTAATTTTTATTGTGTTATTTTTTCCTTCTATAATATGCCGACGTTTTTTATTTTAACCAATTAAAAAAAACCGGTCTATTAGACGACCGGTTCATACGTTACGAGTTCTACTCCCAAACCTTTTGTCCGTTGATAAGAAATACGAACCAATCCTTTACGGATAAAGAAATCAATCAGACTGCCTAAGTCCACTTTCAGCTCTTCCAAACGATCGTCTTCCATCAACTCATACATCGTCCACGGCCGATCGTGTTCCCGCATCACTTCAAATAAGTATTTCCCGCCGGACAATACCTTGGACTGCAACAAGTGCTCGAGACCAATCAACGCTAAATGAATCCGTTGCTCCAATGTTTCTTCGCTTAATAATAATTGTTCATACAGCTTGTAGACGTCCGGATCGTCTAAACGTGCCTGTTCCCAAACGACGACTTCCGGGTGTGCCCCTTTTTCGAGAACCGACAACCGTGCCAAATGATGCAAGGCATGGTGGACATGCGTGTAGGCGTCATAGTAGTTTCCGCGACTGAACAGATTTCTTCCGTCTTGAAAACGGCGCAACAGTTTTGCGAACGACAGGGACATTTGCAAACATCGTTCCGTCTCCGGAAAATTAAGTAATTGTTTTTTTAAATCCGTTAAATAATCATTTCGTTCAAAAATAATGGTCCCTTCTGATATCCAATGAACCGCTCGCCGATTCGCATTTAAAATCAGCCAACGCGATAAGACCTGTTCGTTTACAAGATGTAACGAAACACGTAATGTATCCAAACGGTAATGTTTGACCGTCCATTCAATTGATGGATCACGTGTGATCACTAGAAGCAAGACATCAAATTGATCCGTCAGCGAGTCTCTCGGCTGTCTTTTTTCAACGGAGATGATGCCCTGCGTCTCCGGATAAGCTGCATATTCCGAATAAATCGTGCGTGTCACTTGTTCCATTTCCCTCTCACCCTTCTTTGCTCCGTACTCATCACTCTGATCATTCGTCCGTTACCATTTTCGACAAAAAATCAACCGTTCCTGCTTCAGACTCGATCCAACAATATGCTAGACTGACTACAGGGGGAATTCATGTGAAAAAACAACGTAAAAATAAAATAAACCGTGCCCGTAACTTGGCAATGTTCCTTGTTTTCGGCGGAATGCTTGTCATGTACGGCGGTCTTTTGTTAAAACAATTCGAAATTATCATGGTCATTTTAATGCTGGTCGGATTTGTCATGGTGCTTGCAAGTACAGCCCTTTATTTCCTCATTGGACTAACTTCGACGAAAGCCGCTGTTGTCACCTGTCCGAACTGCGGAAAGGAAACGAAGGTTCTGGGCCGGGTCGATTTATGTATGCACTGCGACGAACCGCTGACGATGGACCGAAATCTTGAAGGTAAAGAATTTGATGAAAAATACAATAAACACAGTAAACGAGCTCCCCGCTAAAGGAAGCTCGTTTTTTCATTGCACCTTCGATTGGCAGTCCGGACAAGTTCCGTATACTTCTAAACGATGACGATCCACTTTGAAACCTGTCAAGTGGGCAGCAACCGTCTCGACGTCATCAAGAACCGGGTAATTGAAGTCCACGATTTTTCCACAGCCTTCACAAATCATATGATAATGGCGAGTCGTGACAAAGTCGAAGCGACTCGACGCATCCCCATAATTCATTTCTTCCACGATTCCTTTTTCCCGGAAGACCCGTAAATTATTATAAACCGTCGCCACACTCATATTTGGAAAACGATGTTCGAGCGCACGATAAATTTCATCTGCTGTCGGATGGGTATGTCCCGTCGTTAAATATTCCAAAATCGCATGACGTTGTGGTGTCATCCGAACGCCTGATTCACGTAAAGAGCGTACTGCATCATCTAGCATCTCGTTCGCCACGTCATCCCCTCATTTCTATCTTTCATTGATTATTAGATTGTAATCTTTATAATTAGTCTACCTACATTCTTTCTTTCCGTCAACGGCTCTGCTCCCCGTTTGACGGACATGATACAATCATATCGTGATATTTTTCACGTATCAATGATTGGAGGAATCATCATGTCAACTCATGCAAACCGCCCAACTTCCGAAGCATTATATGAAGTGGCACAAAAATGTATCGTCGGAGGCGTCAACAGCCCTTCCCGTTCTTATAAAGCAGTCGGAGGCGGTGCCCCCGTTTATATGGAACGCGGAGAAGGTGCTTACTTTTATGATGTCGACGGCAATCGTTATATTGATTACTTAGCAGCTTACGGACCAATCATCACAGGTCACGGTCACCCTCATATTACAGAAGCGATCACGAACGCTTCAAAAAACGGCTTATTGTACGGGACACCGCATCGTCTGGAAATTGATTTTGCCCACAAACTCCAACAAGCGATTCCTTCTTTGGAAAAGGTCCGCTTTACGAACTCCGGAACAGAGGCCGTCATGACGACGATCCGCGTCGCCCGCGCCTACACGGGACGTGAACTCGTCGTCAAGTTCAGCGGATGCTACCATGGTCACTCGGACTTGATGCTGATTGCAGCAGGTAGTGGTCCCGCGACCCTCGGTTCACCTGATTCAGCCGGTGTGACGAAAGCAACTGCCAAAGAAGTCATTACGACACCGTTCAACGATATTGAAGCGTATCGTCAGATCATGAAGGAATGGGGCGATCAAGTCGCCTGTGTCCTCGTCGAACCCATCGTCGGTAACTTCGGGATTGTTGAACCACAACCTGGTTTCCTCGAAGCGATCAATGAAATCACCCATGAACATGGCGCGCTCGTCATCTACGATGAAGTCATCACTGCTTTCCGTTTCATGTACGGCAGTGCCCAAGAACTTCTGAACATCCGTCCGGACATGACGGCACTTGGAAAAATCATCGGTGGCGGTTTACCGATCGGGGCATATGGCGGTCGCCAAGACATTATGGAACATGTCGCACCACTCGGTCCGGCTTATCAGGCGGGTACGATGGCCGGTAACCCGGCTTCGATGGCTGCCGGAATCGCTTGCCTTGAGTTACTCGAACAACCAGGTGTTTACGAAGAGTTCGATCGCCTTGGCGCGAAGCTTGAACAAGGTATTCTCGAAGCAGCAGACACACATGCTGTCACGATTACGATCAACCGCCTCAAAGGAGCCTTGACGGTCTACTTCACGGATGAGACGGTCGTCGATTATTTAGGAGCAGAGCGTGCAGACAGTGAGATGTTCGGCCGTTTCTTCAAGTTGATGCTTGAACAGGGCGTTAACCTTGCCCCTTCTAAGTATGAAGCCTGGTTCTTGACGACAGCTCACACAGAAGCAGATATCGACGAGACGATTGCTGCCGTCAACCGTGCCTTCGCACAACTGTAAGCTGTTCCCCTTTCATATCACATAAAAAGGCTATTCCGTAAAACGGAATAGCCTTTTTTTATTCAACGAGCTCTAGGTTTTGGATCGCATACAGTTCAAAGTAGGCACCACGTTTACGCATCAAGTCCTCATGACGTCCCATCTCCGTAATCTGACCGTTCTCGATGACGACGATTTTATCGGCATCGGTAATGGTCGAAAGACGGTGGGCAACGGTAAACGTCGTCCGTCCTTTGGCGAGACGCGCCAGCGAGTCTTGAATCATCGCTTCACTTTCCAAATCCAACGCACTCGTCGCTTCATCTAAAATCAAGATCGGTGGATTTTTGAGGAAGACACGGGCAATCGCCAGACGCTGTTTTTGTCCGCCTGATAATTTAACGCCCCGTTCGCCGACCGGTGTTTTATATCCATCTTGCAGTCGTTCGATGAATTCATGGGCATTGGCGGCTTTCGCTGCAGCAATGACCTGTTCATCCGTCGCCTCCGGATTTCCCATCTTGATGTTCATCTCGACCGATTCACTGAACAGAATCGATTCTTGCATGACCATTCCGATTTGATCACGTAGACCCCGCAACTTCAAATCACGAATGTCGACGCCGTCAAGGGTAATCCGTCCGGAAGAGACGTCATAAAAACGCGGAATCAGACTGACGAGGGTTGACTTCCCTCCGCCTGACATGCCGACAAAAGCAATCCGTTCCCCGGCCTGAACGTCGAGCGTCAAACCGTTAATCGCCCGTTCGCCGCCTTCTTCATAGGAGAAGCTGATATTTTCAAATTGAACGTTCCCTTTGACAGCAACCGGATTTTTAGCTGTCGCTTTTTCCGTGATGTCATACGGTTCATCCAAAAATTCGAACATCCGGTCCATCGAGGCAATCGACTGGGTCAATGTCGTCGATGAGTTGACGAGCCGTCCGAGCGGTGCGTACAGACGGTCGATATAGGCGATGAAGGCAACCATCGTCCCAAGTGATTCTTGACCGTTCAAAACAAGGAAAGCCGCAGCACCAAAAATCAAGATTGGTGCAAAATCAGTAATCGTCGAGACGACGACATATGTCCGGGCGTTCCAGTTGGTTTGGCGTAACGCAGCTGTCAAGAATCCGTCATTTTGCTTTTTAAAGGCACGGTTTTCATGGGGTTCGAGCGCAAAACTGCGGATGACGGCCATGCCATTGACACGTTCCGTCAAGTGACCTTGCAGTTCAGCCAGTGCCGCGGACCGATCACGCGTCAGACTGCGAAGCCGGCCATAGAAAAATTTCACGGCAAGCGCATAAAACGGCAACGGGATGATCGCGACGAGTGTCAGCTTTGGATCAATGGTCCACATGATGGCAATCGCAATTAAAATCGTAATCATATCGAGCCACAAGTTCATCAGACCGGTCACGACAAAGTCTTTTGTTTGTTCGACGTCATTAATGATCCGTGAGATGACCTCACCTGTTTTAGAATTTGAATAAAATCGAAGTGATAATTTCTGCACATGATCAAACAGTCGATTCCGGACATCAAACAGAATTTTCGAAGCGGACCACTGGGCAAGGTATTGCCGAATGTACTCGAGCGGTGGTTTGACGACGAGGAAGACGAAGAAACCGGCTCCAATCAGATACGCCAACTCTTTACTGCGTTCCGCCAATGGAACAGTAGTCGTCTCCGATAATAAGTTATCGATAATGTATTTATAGAGTAACGGTAACCCTAACGGAATCGAGAATTTGATGATCCCGACAAATACGGTCAGGAGGATTTGTTTCTTGTATGGTTTGACGAATTCCATGTATCGCCGGATCGAACCTTTTTCTTTTGATCGTACTTGTTTTGTTCTAGCCATGTGTTTCCCTTCTTTCCACTAAAAAAAGACGATGGCGAACCATCATCTCCGATATCTTGTTTCGTATTCACGATACCACGTTTCAACGAATGCTGGATTAAACGGACCCTTCCGACTCCGAATCCATTGAATCAAAATTTGGACGTTGTCTTTTAGAATACGATCAATCGCTTTCGGATAATTCATCTCGCGGCGATGTTTTTCGTACTCGTCCTCATCCAAAATCATGTAAGACATGTCTGGATACACCTTGATGTCTAAATCATAATCAATGTACTTGACTGCTCGATCCTTTTCATCAAACGTCGAAGGTGACCCTAAGTTGCAGTAATAGTAGATTCCGTCTTCACGGATCATACAAATTACATTAAACCAGAGTTCTGTCGAAAAATAACAAATCGCGGGTTCGCGTGTCCGCCACTGACGACCATCCGATTCACTGACCATGATCCGGTCATTGAATCCAATCAATTCTTCATCCGTCGATTTAAGCACGAGCGTTTCTTCCCAAACTCTGTGTAAGCTGCCGTTATGTTTGAAACTTTGAATCTCAATCTTGCTACTTTCTTTTGGGAATCGACTCATGTGCTACTCCTTTCTGAAGCTTTTTATTCAGTTTTTTCTCTACTCTCGTGCTTATTATACCCATTTTCAGAACACATGAAAAACGAAAGGCTATTTTTTCAGGAAAATGACTGGTATTTATTTTGAAAAATGATGCAAGATGGCTTGTTTTCGTTGCTGAAACATCGGCCGAAGAATAAAGGCGTCGACAAACCATTTGGGAAAATAGGATTTATAGATTAAGTCGTCAATCATATATACGCCATCCTGACGTTCTTCGACACGGTGTGTATGACACCAAGCAGCGAAAGGAAACGGCACCTTCACTCCGACGTCAACAAATGCATCTTTGCCGACCATCGGGATGATCGAATCCCACTGTACAAAAATCGGCGGTACTCCGACCTTTAGCTGGATCGTATTGCCGGCATACGTCCGGGTATCACCGATGGTCTGAACTTTCGGAAAAGTCGTCATGCCGGTTAATGCTTTAGCGTCACTTAAAAATAACCAAGCTTGTTCTTTTGTCGTCGGGACACGGGTTTCCGTCATAAAACGATTCATTAAAGTTCCTCCTTTAGTAGACGATCAATCTTCATCTGGGCGACTGAAATCGGTTGCTTGGCATACGTTTGTTCATCCATCAAGACGGTCCCTTCCGGTTGGATCGTGACACGATAGACCGTAATGTCCCAAATCCGGTGGGAAAAGATATGTTTGACACTGCCAATACGCGTTCCCGGCTGCTCTTCTGACGTTTCGACCAGAGGGTATTGCCACATGCCCGCGAGGAGTCCTGTATCGGGACGTTGCATGACTGCCACTTGACCGTTTTCTTCATATACCAAGGCGTCATACTGAATCGTCTGCGTTTTCCCTTTTTTAGTTTTGACCGGAAGCTCTGCTTGAACAGACCGCTCGTAAGCGAAACAGACATCATTGACCGGACAAAGTCCACACATCGGTGATTTTGGCGTACAGACCATCGCGCCCAGTTCCATCAAGCCTTGATTGAAACTTGAAGGATCCGTGTGATCAATTAACTCATGGACAGCAGCTTCGAATACTTTTCGTGTTTTTGGAGCGGCGATGTCGTCATAAATCCCCAAGACCCGTGATAAAACACGCATGACGTTTCCATCAACAGCCGGCTCCGGATGTCCGTAAGCGATAGAGAGCACGGCACCTGTCGTATAAGGACCGACCCCCCGCAAACTTTCGAATCGTTCCTTTTCATCCGGTACAATTCCGCCGTATTTTTCAACAACTTCCTGAACGGCGATTTGAAGGTTCTTAACACGGGAATAGTACCCTAAGCCTTCCCAATATTTTAAGACTTCACTTTGTTCCGCCGCAGCCAAGTCGTGTGGTGTCGGAAAGCGTTCCGTGAAGCGGTGGTAATAAGGAATCACCGTATCGACCCGTGTCTGTTGCAACATGATCTCACTGATCCAAATATGATAAGGATTTTTCGTTTCACGCCATGGCAGTTGCCGTTGTTCGCGCAAGAACCATTGCACCAGTTCGGTTGTAAAATGTTGCTTATTAAAGTTTGTGAAATATTCTGTAACGAGAGTCAAAATTCTACCTCTTTTCTGTCTGATACGTTATAGTAAGTTCAATTAACCATGAAATCACTCTACGATTCTTTTTTATTATCTTGAATACTTTATAGAGGAGCGAATTCGCATTGGATACTGGTACGCATATCGGAATGGGACTTTGTCTCGCCGCCATTTCAACACTTGAACCCGATGTCGCAGCAAATGCCACACTGTTCGCTGCCGTCACCACTACAGCTTTGGTCGGTTCCCATGCTCCGGACTTTGATACTGTATTTAAATTTAAAGGCAACAGTGCCTATCTCAGACAACACCGTGGTAAATCACATGGCTTAATCGCTTTGATCGCTTGGCCGTTGTTGTTGTCGATCGTCATCGGCGCTTTATTTGGTGTTCCACCTACTTCATTATGGCTGATGGCACAGACCGCTGTCGCCCTTCATGTCTTCGTCGATCTGTTTAATGCTTACGGCACACAGGCACTCCACCCCTTTAAAAGGACTTGGATCGGATGGGGTGTCATCAATACATTTGATCCGTATCTGTTCACGATGTATTACAGCGCGTTCGGCATCTGGTTGCTGACCCGGGCGACAATTGTCATCTTCCCGATTCTGATTGCGATCGTCATCATCTACTACGCCGTTCAGTTTAAGTTGCGAAACGACGCCTTGGCAACGGCAGCCCGTTACTACGGCGGAGCCCATAAGCTGTTTATCTCTCCCGGTATGAAATGGGATGAATGGCATGTCGCGGCCCGCTTGCGCAATGAATATGCTGTCGTCAAAATCAATGCCGGTACCGTCGTCGAATGCGGTAATTTCCGGATTAAGGACGAACCGCATGGAGACGAATTATACGAAATCGTCAAAGAAAATGCCGATTTGCAAGCTTTTCTCGAATTCTCAAAAATTCACACGTATACCGTTTCACGAAAAGACGGGATTGTCGAATACCGTTTCACGAACTTACGTTACTTTACGAAAGAAGTTTATCCGTTCGTCGCGGTTGTCCGGATCGATGCGGCCTCCCGCCAGATCGTCAGCTCGTACACCGGCTGGGTCTTCAGTGAACGTACGTTACAAAAAAAACTGGTTGTCCCTGCACTATGAATAAAGGACTCGTTACCCGAAACAACTTCCGGGTCAACGAGTCCTTTTTTTGTTGCACCTGAATCACTGGGTGTCGCGCCCGATCATCAGATGTTTGAATTTCTCATTTGTCGTATTGAAACGATGAAGCATCGCTCCATGCTGTTTGATCTGTTGCTGAACGAAACGTACGGCAACAGCCTCGCCTTGATACTTTTCGCCCGCACGTGCGAGCGTCGCCTCGAAATCCTCCCACAGCACTTCGACCCATGTCAACGCTTCGAGCGGTGTCAGCGTCTCATTGACAAGTTGCAGTTCATTTGCCAGTCCTTGTAATGCTTCTGAACGGTTCTGTTCCATCATCATTCCTCCTCTTCTTGAATCAATGCCAGTGGAATCGCCACTTCATTGACCGTCCCTTCAAAATGCCCCCATCCCATGACACCGTTGACGAAATGCAACTCGAATCGCGCTTCTTCCCCGTCGATCCGGTAAAAGCGTCCCGTCTCGAACCGGCTGGCATCAACGAGATAACTTTGGGCAATCGCAATCTTTCGAATGATGACTTCCACTTCACTCATGTTGCCGTGTTGCTCCGCTTTTCGTTTTTGTTCATTCAACTTCGTCGCGAGCATCTCTAATTCATACTTCGACAGTTGACTCATTCGTGTATCCATCAAAAAACTCCCCCTCTTCGTCATTAGTATATACGAAAAGAGGGAGGAGAATCATAGGGTTAGCTTGATTTCAGTTCGAGATTCCGTTTGCTTTGCAAGGCATACATTTTGGCGTAGATGTTTTGTTTTGCGAGCAACTCTTCGTGTGTACCACGTTCAGCAATACGTCCTTGGTCAAGAACAATGATTTCATCCGCGTCTTTAATCGTCGACAAGCGGTGGGCGATGATGAATGTCGTCCGCCCTTTCGTCAACGTCAACAACGCTTCTTGAATCATTGCTTCCGTCTCGGAGTCGACACTCGCCGTTGCTTCATCGAGCACCAAGATGGCCGGATCAAAGGCCAGTGCCCGGGCAAAACTGATCAACTGCCGTTCCCCGGCAGATAAGGTCGCCCCTTTTTCGATGACCGGTTCATCCAGTCCTTTCGGGAGCCGGTCAATGAATCGATCCGCGCCCACTGCAATGATGGCTTCACGGATACGCTCTTCCGAAATGGCCGGATTTCCAAGCGTGATGTTCGACCGAATCGTTCCCGTGAATAAAAACGGATCTTGCAAGACAATCCCCATATGATCCCGAACCGCCTGCTTCGGGAGTTTCGTGACATCTTGTCCGTCAATCAACAACTGTCCGGAGGACGGATCATAAAAACGCATCAATAAGTTCATGATCGAACTTTTTCCGCTGCCCGTATGACCAACGAGAGCAACCGTCGCCCCCGGACGCGCATCAATTTCAATGTCTTGCAACACAGGATGACCCGGATCGTAACTGAATCCGACCTGCTTGAACTCGACACGTCCCGCAAAACGAGCAAGGCGTCCTTTTTCAACGTCTTCTCCTTTCTCATCCAGCAACTGGAACATCCGGTCCGCGGAAACGAGTGCCTGCTGCAATGGAGACAACTGGTTCATGATTTGAGTGACCGGTTCAAAGAGACGTGAGACATAGTCGATATAAGCGTATAAAATACCGAGCGATAAAAACGTCCCGTCAGTCAAACTCTTTCCGGCGACGACCCAAATCAACAAAGCGAGTGTCAGGTTTTTCAAGAAATACGACAAGTTGTGCGACATCAAGGCATCGAGCCGTAATAACTTCGAACGGGTCTGATAATTCTCTTCGTTTTTCTGTTCGAATTCTGCCAACACTTCTTTTTCCCGCGCATAGGCTTGAATGATCGGCATCGTTTGAATATTTTCATTCAACTGACCGTTCATGTCGGCGACAAGCGACCGGACCTTAAAGTTGTTTTCCGTCGCCAATTTTTGAAACAGCTGAATCCAGAAATAGACGATCGGGATGATCAGGAGCGAGACCAGTCCCAGACGAATATCGAGGAAAAACATCGCTACTAAAATTCCGGCCATCGTGATCAACCCGGAAAAGACCCGCGCCAACACCCCTAGATATAAATCACGAATCGTTTCCGTATCATTCGTCACCCGGCTGACGATTTTCCCGATCGGTGTTTGGTCAAAGTAGCGGACCGGCAACCGTTGTAAATGGGAAAAAACATCAAGACGCATCCGTTTGACGATTTTATGCGCCGACCGCTGAAGCAAGATTTGCTGAATCCAGTTCAGCCCCGCTGCAATCAACAGCAAGACGATATAAAGGAGCGACAACCAACCGACCGCTTTTAAGTCGGAGGCGTAAAAGTCATAGACTTGCCCTTGCGTCAGCTTTTCGACACCCGAATAACGGAATGTCTCGTCGCCGCGTGTGATGGTCAACGTTCCGTCGGTCACGTTCCGTTCTCCACCGCTGACGACTTGCTCCGGAACAAAATAATATCCTTCTTTCGATTGGACGATTGAAATCGGTTGAATGATGGCAGACTCAGATACGTCTTTCGTCTTCGCGAACTCTCGTCCTGCGTATTCCACCGTTCCGCCCGACTCCACTTCGACCCAATCCTTTTCAATCGCGACGATATGCTCGTCGATGATGACTTTTGCGATGTACGGACCGGTCAATTCTGCTCCAACCGCCAGAATCAATAAAAACAATCCCAGGAAAATGGCGCGTTTCTCATACATCGCATAGCGGACAAGCGAACGAATCGTCGTTTTCCGACGAACAGGATCCAGTAGATACAACTCTTCTTCATTCATGTTTGACACCTCCTACCTTACGTTTCTTCACTTTGACGTTCAAATTGCTCGGCATACCAGCCCTGGCGTTCCATCAACTCTTCATGCGTTCCGCGTTCCGTCACTTGACCGTCTTGGAGGACAAGAATTTCGTCCGCATGGGCAACAGCGGACAACCGGTGGGCGACGATCAACGTCGTGGACTGCTCACGATTGGTGCGAATCGCTTCGATGATATGTGATTCGGTTTTCGCATCTACAGCTGACAAGGAGTCGTCGAGCAATAACAATTTCGGTTTCTTCAACATCGCTCGAGCAATCGAGAGCCGTTGCTTTTGTCCACCGGATAGCGTGACACCACGTTCGCCGACTAACGTCTCAAGACCTTGATCGAGCATCGTGACATCTGTCGTAAACGAAGCGAGGCGAATTGCTTCTTGCAATTCCGCTTCCGTTGCCGTTCCGGCACCAAACAAGATGTTATCCCGGACAGTTTTCGAGAACAGTAAATGTTCCTGCGAGACATAACCCGTCCAGCCCCGGACCGTCTCAAGCGCCACATCTTCGTACGGCGTCCCGTTGACTTTCAACATGTCGCGTCCGACCGGATATTCGCGGAGGAACTGGCGTAGCAACGTCGTTTTCCCGGCCCCTGTCGGACCGACGATTCCAATCGTCTTCCCTTGTTCAATCGTTACGTTAACGCCGCGCAAGGCCGGTTGATCCGTTCCCGGATACGTAAATGTCAAATCCGATACTTCAATCGTTTCCGGAGTCGCTACGTCGACAACCGGCGTTGAGGTGATCAGCGGCTTAACGCGCATCGTCGCCTGCAGACGGTCAAGACTTGCCGTTCCACGCTGGATGACATTGATCAATTCCCCGAACGCATACATCGGCCAGATCAACATCCCGAGGTAAATATTGAAGGCAACGAGCTGTCCCAGCGTGATGTCGTTCGTAAAGACAAGGTACGTCCCGAACGATAAACCGATCAAATAACTGATGCCGACTAATAATTTAATGATGGGTTCAAACAAGACATCAATTTTGGCGACGTGCATGTTTTTATCAAACACATCAGTCGTCACGTCATCAAACTTTTTGACATCGATATCTTCTTGAACAAAAGAACGAATGACACGCAGACCAGAAATCGATTCCACGACTTGGTCATTCATCGTGCCGAACGCATCCTGTGCCGTCATGAAACGTCCGTGAATCTGACTGCCTAGCTTGTTCATCGCATAAGCAAGAATCGGCATCGGCAACAGTGCCGCCAGTGTCAATTTCCAATCAATGGCGACACCCATCACGACGAGCGTAATCGCCGTCATGTTCAACGAATCGACGAGTGTCAGGACACCAAACCCGGCTGTCCGTTCAACCGCCTTCAAGTCATTGGTCGCCAGCGCCATTAAATCGCCTGTTCGATTGCGCTGATAAAAGGTGGGTGTCAGTTTTAACAAGTGCGTAAAGAACTGACTGCGTAACGTGCGTTCCAGTAAAAAAGCTGTTCCGAATAATTTCGCAAGCCACAAATACGTCAAGATAAAGGACGCGATTGAAATTACGACAAGACCAACCACATACTGGATCAAGGTCGTCCGGTCCATTGAACCGGACCGTAATCCGTCAATGACTTTCCCAATCAGCCATGGTGGTGTCAGGTCGATGAAGCCGGTCACGATCAATAACAACACGGCAACTAAATACGATTTTTTATGTTCCTTCAGAAACCAACTGAGTTGGCGAAATAATCGCACGATGGTTCCCCCCTTTGTCGTTCATAATGGTGTTATCTGGTTTCCAAGCACGCAAAAAAGGCAGACTGATTTCCGGAGCAGTCCGGGAATCAATCTGCCTTTCTAAAGACGATTTGAATCGACAATATGGTCTGCGTGCTCGGGAAACGGATTCCCTGTCAATCGCACACTGAATGAGTGTTTATACGAGTTCGAGAGTCTCCGCCATATTCAACTGTTGGATGGATGTGATAACAATTGGCTGTTTCATGTGACGGTTCCTCCTTTTCTTAATCTGTGCGTAGGATAGCATAATTGTCGAACAATTGTCAATTTTGTGTCTAGATTTTAAAAAATGGCTTACCTTTCGTCAAATCCCGTCTTCTTCTTCCTGTTTCACCTGCTCAATCGCTTCTGAGACAAGCGCATACGGGAAGCCTTTTCGGACAAGGGCCTGCTGTGTTTTTTGAACACGGGCGAACGGCTCCAGGTTCCGGTATTTCGGATAGTACTTCCGGGCTTGATACAATGCAGCCGACTCTTCCGTTTCCGCTTCGACCTCTTCAAAAACAAGTTGTAGCCCCTGTCTTGTGACTTCCGTTGAGAAGCCGCGTTGCATCAACGTTTGCTGCAATTTTTGTTTGAGTTCCCGAACCGATCTTCGCGCCAGTTCTTTTTGTTTTTGCCGCAGAAATTTCAGTACTTTTTCCAGTTCTTCTTCTTCCGTAAACTCCGCGAGTGCTTCGTCGATATACGACTTCGGAACCTTCAAGGCTTCGAGATCCCGGCGAATCTTTCCGGGACCTTGCGGCGTCGTCGCTTTTTTCGTTGCCGTATATGCCAAGGCAAACTGTTGGTCATTCAGGTATTTTTGATCGGTCAACCGTTTGATGGCATGTTTCACCGCGTGCTCCGGTGTTTCTTTTTCCATCAAGTAGGCTTCGACTTCACTCGTCGCCCGCATCCGGTAAGACAAATGATTGAGGGATAAACGATAGGCTTTTTGCTGTTCTTCCGCCGTCAGGACTTCCTTGACGAAATCATCGTCTAGCTCTTTGTCACGCTGTAGATTATATTTGATTAAAATATCGACATCGACGGCAAAGGCGTATTCTTCTTTGCCCTCCCGCTCAATGTAGATATTAAAACGTTCCGTATTTTTCTTTTGGGTGGAGATCCGTTTGATTTTCAAGTCTGTTCCTCCTTTTTCATTCTCTTTCTTCCACGATAACATGTTGAATGAGGTTTGAGTGAAATGGACAAACGGGAACATATGTACAAGTATTCATTTAGATAGAACGAGAGGATGACTTCAGCTATGAAAATCGCAATTACAGGCGGAACCGGAATGATCGGGCAGGCATTAACAAAACGATTACTTAACGAAGGACATCAGATTAAAATTCTGACACGGTCACCGAAAGCCGCAACGGGATCCATTTCTTACGTGGAATGGTTGACAGACGGAGCAGCACCTGAACAGGAATTAAACGATGTCGATGCCTTCATCCACTTAGCCGGCGCTTCGATCAATGAAGGACGTTGGACGGAAGAGCGGAAACGCGTGATTCTTGAAAGTCGGATCGATTCGACGAAAGAACTTGTCCGGATCATTCAAGCACTCGATTCCAAACCCGCTGTCGTCTTATCGGCTTCTGCCGTCGGGATTTACGGTCAGGATCGCCACCAAACATTTTCAGAAGAAACCGTGTTGCCTCCGACGGCAGACTTCCTCAGCCATGTCTGTGTCGCTTGGGAAAACCTTGCTGAACCGATTGCCGAACTCGGGATTCGTCTCGTCCATCCACGTATCGGTGTCGTTTTAAGTACGGACGGCGGTGCCTATCCGCTGATGCGACTGCCGTACAAACTGTTTGGCGGAGGAACGATGGGCGACGGTAAACAATGGGTTTCTTGGGTCCACATCGATGATCTCGTCGAACTGTTCCTGTTTGCCTTGACGACTGAATCCGTCAGCGGACCGGTGAACATCACGGCACCTCATCCGGAGACGATGCGCCGTTTTGGTCAAACGATTGGTCAGGTACTACATCGTCCCCACTGGTTACCTGCCCCACGCTTTGCGCTTGAGCTTGCTCTTGGAGAAAAAAGCGTCATCGTGCTCGAAGGTGCACGTGTCATTCCCAAAAAAGCACTCGAAAACGGCTTCAAGTTTCGGTATGCTGAATTAAAGGATGCGCTACAGAATCTTGAGCACACAAACTAATACAGGGGCTGACAAATGGTGGATGTTTTAATACGTAATGCACATATCTTCCCGATTACATCAGATAGTTTTTATGGGGATATCCGAATCAAAAACGGTAAAATTGATGAGATCAGTGAGTTGCTTGACGCTAAAGAAGATGAACGGGTCATTGAAGCTGAAGGACGGTTCTTGCTGCCTGGATTCATTGATGCCCATACGCATCTTGGTTTATACGATGAGGGAACCGGGACAGTCGGAAATGATGCCAATGAAACGATTTTCGCGATGACGCCCCATTTACGGGCCATCGACGGTGTGTATCCGCTCGATGAAGGATTCAAGGAAGCGATCGAACACGGGATTACGACGGTTCAAGTCATGCCGGGCAGTATGAACATCATCGGCGGCGTGACGAGTGTCATCAAGACACACGGTCGATTCATCGACGATATGATCCTTCGGAAATATGCCGGACTGAAAGTAGCGCTCGGTGAAAATCCAAAGCGTGTCCATAGTGCAGGCCGTGCCGGTGAATTGACTCGGATGGGCATCATGGGCATGTTGCGGGAAGCGTTTCTCGAAGTCAAGATGCAACGGACGGCAGATACGTTTGCCCACCGGATGATTGAACGGGTTCTCAAAAGAGAGATGCCGCTCCGTGTCCATGCACACCGTGCGGATGATATCTTATCGGCCATTCGCTTTGCGGAAGAGTTTGATCTGGATGTCCGGATCGAGCACTGTACAGAAGGTCATCTCGTCGCAGAAGAGTTGCAACAATTGCCGATCGAACATGTCACGGTTGGTCCGACGTTTACCCGAAAGTCAAAAATCGAACTGAAGAACAAAACCTGGGAAACATATCGGGTCCTTCATGAACACGGGTTGGAGATTTCGATCACGACGGATCATCCGTACACACCCGTTCAGTACTTAAACTTATGTGCAGGACTGGCAGCACGCGAGGGCTTGCCGGTCGACATCGCCCTTCGCGCCATTACGATCAATCCGGCCCGTTCCATTGGTGTTGACGATCGGGTCGGCTCAATCGAACCGGGAAAAGATGCCGACCTCGTTCTCTGGAGTCACTTCCCGCTCGATTATCTGGCGAAGCCGCTCATGACGATGATCGACGGAAAAGTCATTTTTGAACATCCACACCTGACGTCCATGTCTTAAAAAAAGCCTTTGATTTTAACGGAAATCCGTTGAAATGCAAAGGCTTTTTTCTTTGTGAAAACCGTCCCTTTTTGTTTGCAGGAAATGTCTTGTTTTTGTATGTTTTTTCACAAAAATTATTTACTTGCTTTTTTAAAAAAAGAAGGTAATATTATCTTATCCGACAACTGAAGAAGGCATACCATGCGCGGTTCAAACGAGTCAGACAGGTAGCTTTCGACAATCATTCTAGCGGTCTTAAGAAGGAGGAATGGAAGTATGCTCAAGCAACGGGAGCTGAGCGACTGCGCTGATTTGTTCGAACTGATGCAGCATCAAGACGTATATCCGTACGTCCGCCAAAAAACACGGTACTTTGATGAATTTCTGTTTACTACAAAGCAGGCAATCGAAGAGGAAGAGCGCGGAGAACTGGTCTCCCGCACGATCCTAGACGAATTTGACCAACCAATCGGTACAATCAGTTTACTCGATATCGAAGGACAGTATGGGTTTCTCGGTACATGGTTAGGTAAACCGTATCATGGGAAAGGGTACAACAATCTCGCAAAGGAAGCCTTTTTTGCGGAATTATTTTTTGACCTCGAATTCGAAAGTGTCTTCATGAAAATCCGCAAGACCAACATCCGTTCTCAAAAAGCAGCGGAAAAGTTGCCGTACGCCTTTTGTGCGGATGAATTGCGCCCAACCTTACTCGAACAGTTGAACACGGGAGAAACCCAGTTCACCCTGTATGAAGTCTCGAAATCAAGTTTTCAAATGTATATCCACGGACGCGAATTCGAAACCGTCTACGAACAACAACTCGAAGCATGAGAGGACCTGTCCTCTTGTGCTTTTTTACTGTTCGTTGATGCGGAACGAAACCTTCAAATGGTATGATGATAAGGAAAATTCATCTTTTGGAAGAGGATGCAACGTCTTCCTATATGAAATGGAGCGATTACTGATGCCGGAACAATCCTTTAAAATACTGGTTGTAGACGATGAAGCACAAATGCGTGACCTGCTTGTCTCAAACCTTCAAAAAGAAAACTACCACACGACGACCGCTTCAAACGGTCAAGAAGCCCTTGACCAAATGCAGCAAGATACGTTTCATCTTGTGTTACTCGATGTCATGATGCCGGAAATGGACGGATTAACCGCTTGTATGCGAATCCGTGAATTTTCGAATGTCCCGATCATCATGCTGACGGCACGTTCCGACGAGCTCGATCGGATTCACGGTTTAAAAATCGGAGCTGATGATTACATCACCAAACCGTTCAGTCCACGGGAGTTGTTGGCACGGATCGAAGCGACCCTGCGCCGTTCGCATCGTTTTACGGTCGATCAATCGGCCACGTTGACGATCGGAAAACTTGAGCTGGATACGGAAAGCCGGAGTGTCCATGTCAGCGGAAAGCCCATCAGTTTGACACGGAAGGAATTTGATTTGCTCCACCTGTTTGTCCAAAACAACGACAAAGTTTTTTCGCGTGAACAACTGCTCGACCAAATCTGGGGTGCGGATTATATCGGAAATCTTCGGACAGTCGATACCCACATCAAAACACTCCGCCTCAAGCTCGGTGAGGCTGGTGGCTCGATTCAGACCGTCTGGGGTATCGGGTATAAGTTCGAGGAAGTATGATTAAACGGTATACCATCCGTCGCCGGATTTGGATTACGATTTGGTTTACAAGCGTGTTCTCAGCCATTTTGTTCGTGTTGCTGACATTTTACTTGTATGACCGCTTTTATTTACAAACGCAGGAAGATCTTCTGCTGAACCGCGGGGAAAAGTTGATTAACATCTATGAATCGGAAGGCTTGTCCGGCGCCTTTTACGATGGCATGACCTATACGAACGAATTGACCGAATCGAAAGTTTTTTTCATCGACTTTCTGAAGAAAAATCCGGCCGGTCTACGCTTCTTGACGAATGCGGATATTGAACAGTTACGGAACGGCGAAACGGTCGTTTCAAGCCGGATGCACCCGATCGAAGGGTCGGACATTCTCATGACAGGTTTTCCGATCATCGAAAATAACCGTCTTGTCGGAACACTGATTCTGTATCTTGAACTGGGTCAAATCAGTGAACCGTTCCGTCCGCTCCGCTTGATGATTTTCTTCATGATCGGCTTGATTGTCCTCAATCTCGTCATCTTTGGACGCCAGATCATCGATACGATCATCCGCCCGCTGATCGATATGAAACGGGCTTCGACGGTGTATGCACAAGGTGATTTTGATTACCGGATTCCGATCCAATCCGACGATGAAATCGGCGAGCTGGCGGAAACGTTAAACAAGATGGCGGAATCACTCGGTGAAGTGGATGAACAACGCAAAGAATTCTTGGCTAATGTCAGCCATGAATTACGGACCCCCCTCTCCTACATCCGGGGCTATACCGAAATGATGCAAGATCAAGCACTCGATGACAAAACGCGTGATCAATATTATCAAATCATCGAACGGGAAACGGAACGCTTGCAACGGCTCGTCAATGATTTACTGGATCTGGCTCAACTGGAACGGGATTCTTATCCGATGACGAAACAGCCGCTCGTCTTCAGCCAAGTGCTTGAAGATGTCGTCTACCGCATGGAACCGATTGCTAAAACAAAAGGCGTATCGATCATCACGGATTTTGATCCAAGTCAGATTGTCCTCGGAGATAATGACCGACTGGAACAAGTCATCGGAAATATTTTGGATAATGCCTTACGATATACGCCGGCTTCCAAAAACATCTATCTCTCGACCAAAACGGACGATGAACGGACGGTCTGCACGATTCGGGACGAAGGGGAAGGCATTCCGCCTGAACATCTGGAACGATTGACGAAACGGTTTTACCGGGTCGATAAATCACGGACCCGCAAAGACGGCGGAACCGGTCTCGGTCTCGCCATCACAAAACATATCATCGATCGGCATGACGGAACCATTTCCTTTGAATCGGCGCTCGGTGAAGGAACGACGGTCCAAATCATATTACCGTTGCTGCCGGACGAAGAAGATGGATTCGCTTGATCCACGTTGACCAAACCGGTTGATTGCCGCCGGTTTGGTTTTTTGAATTTCTCAGAAAGGACGTTTTACTATCGAAGCGACATTTCTTCATTGGCTGGAGCAAGCCGATACATTTTCTGTACCGATCAGTCTGTTGGTCAGCATACTCGTTAGTTTGTTTGGTGTGTTGCCCAGTGCATTCATCACTGCCGCCAATCTGCTTTATTTTGGCTTTTGGGAAGGGCTTCTGTTGTCCTTTCTCGGAGAGGCTCTAGGTGCCGGGATCGCGTTTTACGTTTACCGTCGGGGTTTCCGGCAGATCGAGCCGCTGATTCAGTCACCCCTTGTCTTGAAATGGCTCGATAAATTGACGAAACAGACGGGATGGGACGCCTTTTGGTCAATCCTCTTTTTACGGCTGCTGCCGTTTGCCCCGTCCGGACTGGTCACGTTCTTGAGTGCGACAAGCGGTGTCTCGGCGCTTGTGTTTTTGAGCGCCAGTACGATCGGGAAAGTACCGGCCCTCCTACTTGAAGCGTTTGCCGTCAACGAATTGATTCAGCGTGACTCGCTCATCCCTTGGCTGATTGTCGGTCTGTTCCTAATCTGCTACCTGTTTTATTGGTGGAAGAAGCGACGACAACAATCAGGGGTTAACGATTGATGCAACCGTTTTCTTCGTTTAGTGTAGAGAAGTACACAAAGGAGGAAAAGAGCATGGAATTACGTTCATTTGGTCAGACCGATATTCAAGTCTCCCCGCTCGGCTTTGGTGCCGGTCACATCGGTTCCGACGCTTTATCGGATCAGGAAGCAAGCCGGGTCTTGCACCAAGCCTTGGACCTGGGCATCCGCCTGTTTGATACGGCGCGCGGCTACGGCTTATCCGAGAAACGACTCGGTCACTTCTTAAAACAACGTCGCCATGACGTCGTCCTGTCAACGAAGGTCGGATACGATGTACCCGGTGCAAAGGATTGGACCTTTCAAGCTGTCGCCGGCGGAATCGATCAAGCACTCTTAACGATGCAGACGGACTTCATCGATATTATCCACCTTCACTCTTGCAGCAAGGAAATACTCGCGCAAGACGACGTCATCGAGGCGCTGGAACGGGCAAAACAGGCAGGAAAAGTCCGGCTGATTGCTTATTCAGGCGATCGAGATGACTTGGATTACGCCGTCAAAACCGGACGCTTCGACAGTTTTCAAACGTCGGTCAACCTTTACGATCAACGGGTATTGGCTGATGCCGTACCGGAGATTCACCGGCAACAAAAAGGAATCATCGCCAAACGACCGATTGCCAACGCCCCTTGGCGGTTTGACACACGACCGGTCGGACAATATGTCGAGCCTTACTGGGAGCGGGCAGAGCAACTTGACTTCCCGCTTGAGGAATCGTCCTGGCTTGAGACAGCTCTTCGTTTTACAGTCTTTGAGCCCGGAATCACGAGTGCCATCATTGGCACGGCGAATCCGGAACATCTAATTCGTAACGTCCGTTTGCTCGAACAAGGTCCCTTGTCGACGGCACGTGTCGCGGATCTAAAACGCCGTTTTCAGGAACAAGATCAAAATTGGCTCCAACAAACCTAAAAAAATGCCTCATTCCTTTTAAAGAGGAATGAGGCATTTTCATTAAAATTTCTTCTTTTTCTTTTTTTCCAAGACGACGATTGCTTCGACATGCGCCGTTTGAGGGAACATATCATACGGTTGAATGTAGCTGACTTTGTAGTCGGCTTTCATCAAATGATCACAATCCCGTGCCAGTGATTGTGGATTACACGAGACATAGATGATTTTTTTCGCTTTAGAAGAAATCATCGCATTTAATAACTGTGTGTCACATCCGGCACGTGGTGGATCGACGATGAAGACATCAGGTACCCATCCCTCTTTTACCCAACGTGGAATCCAGGCTTCTGCTTTCCCGACCACATAATGGGCATGATTAAAACCATACTGTTTCATATGGGCTGTCGCATCTTCGACGGCTTCTTCGACGATTTCCATTCCACGGACTTCTTTTGCTCCGCTCGCCACCCAAAGACCAATCGATCCAACACCCGCGTATGCATCAACAACACGTTCTTCACCCGTCAAGGCAGCTGCTTTCACGACTTCTCCATACATCCGCTCCGCTTGTTCCGGGTTTAACTGGAAGAACGCCCGTGGTGACAGTTGATATGTGAATTCACCCATCTGTTCCTCAATCCGTTCCACGCCGCGGAGGATTTCTGTTTGTTCCCCAAACACGCGTGATGTTAATTTATCGTTGATGTTCAAGGCGACTGAGATGACACCGGGAATGTCATAGATATCACGGGACAATCCTTCAAGATCCTTGAATCCGTCCTTGAACGCCACTAAGACCACTTGAATTTCACCTGTTTTGATTCCCGTCCGCACGACGATGTTACGGATGACACCATCTTGTTTGGATGAACTGTAAACCGGTACATTGTAGTCGTTCAACAATTGCGTGACCGCATTGTTGACACGTAACGTCTCTTTGTTTTGCACTACACACTCATCAATCGCCACTAAACGGTTTGAGTTTGCGGAGTACAGACCACTGACGATTTGGTTGCCTTCTTTTCCGACGGCGAATTGTGACTTGTTACGGTATTCCCATTCTGTCGTACCGATCGTCTTACGGATATCCGCCTTTTCAACATTGAGCTTCGTTGATTTGGTAAAGGCGTTCCGTAACATCTCTTCTTTGTACCGGAGTTGTCCTTCGTAGCTCATGTGCTGAAGCTGACATCCCCCGCATTGGCTGTAGATCGGACATAACGGCGTCACACGATCCGGTGAACGGACATCCCGCTTGAGGATTTTAGCATTGGCAAAGTTATTATGAATTTCTGTAATTTCGATTTGAGCGGTTTCACCGACAAGCAGACCTGGTATAAAGACGATTTGTCGTTCCAGTGTTGCAATCCCTTCACCGTTAATCCCCATGCGTAAGCAAGTCACGGAACGTGTTTCGCCTACCTGTAATTTAATTTTTGTTGTCATCTGATCCATCCTTTCCATGATCCAAATCAAAAAGCGGTCTTTACGAACCGCTTTCTGATTCCTCATGTTCCTTCATATCTTTTGCATAACGAAGCACCTTGGCTTTCAACTGATCCAAGGAAGCGGCTAAACGTTCCAAGTCCTCAATATCTGATGTTTCATCCAATGAATCAATCGTATGGCATAAAAGCTGCATTCTTGATTTTAGCACATTCATCTGCCCAAGTTTATCAGTTCTTGCTTTTCCCATTATTCTGACTTCCCTTCTTCTTCTTTCTTCCATCGTTCATTTAGCATACGATACATAATGGAGCACTAAAAGGAGGAATATGATCATGTCATTAAAATCACCCATCACCATCGAGAACGATCCGTGGGAAGCATACCGCGATATCGAACAGTACGGGCACTCCAGACTGACTAATATCGAAGTCACGACCACGACCCTTTGTAATATGCGCTGTGAACACTGCGCCGTCGGATACATGTTATCGAACAGCGAAACACCTACCATTCCCGTCGAACTCCTCATCAAAAGACTGGATGAGATCGAACATCTCCGCGCCTTCTCGATTACAGGCGGGGAACCGATGCTGTCGATGAAATCGGTTAAGGAATACGTTGTCCCTCTACTTAAGTATGCCCACGAACGCGGGGCTAAAACCCAAATCAACTCAAATTTAACACTTCCCCTCTCACGATATGAATTGATCATCCCTTATCTGGATGTTTTGCATATCTCACATAACTGGGGAACAGCCGATGACTTCATCGATGGTGGTTTCGCCATGATGGAGCGTAAACCCTCTCGTGAAGCCCGGACAAAACTGTTTGAACAGATGAAAGAAAATGCACGAATCCTGAACGCGCGTGGTGTCCTCGTCTCCGCCGAAACGATGATCAACAAGCGGACGTTACCGCACCTCGAAGCCATTCATCAGGAAATCGTCGACATGGGTTGTGTCCGGCATGAAGTGCACCCGATGTACCCGGCAGATTTCGCGTCGATGATCGAAGCCGCCAGTCTCGATGAAATCCGTGACGGCATCCACCGTCTACTGGATGCCCGTGACAAAAACGTCTGGATGCTGTTTGGAACGCTGCCGTTTTATGCCTGCTCCATGAAAGAAGACGATTTAACGCTCCATCGCCGTCTTCAAAGCGAAACGAACGTCTCCGTCCGAAACGATCCCGACGGTCGTTCGCGGCTTAACGTCAACATCTTCGACGGAGAAATCATCGTCACGGACTTTGGAGACGAACTCGCCTCACTCGGAACGATTCATGAGACATCCTTTAATGATGCCTACGCGATGTGGCGCCAAACGGAACTGAATCAAAGCTTGTCCTGTCACTGTCCGGCCGTTCAATGCCTCGGTCCAAACGCACTTGTCAAAAATGCGTATTATCCGGAAGTAGACTTCCTCAAACAATCCAGCCGCCTCTGATCAGGTTTGAGTCTCTTTGAAAACGGGAAAAGTCTGTCACAAAGTTGACACACTTTCCTTGTTCGAAGGGGGTTTCAAAAATGGAATGGCTCGTTGGGATTGTTGCGATTATTGGAATGTTCAGCATGGTACTCGGAATCATGATGATCGGCATTCGTGCGTCTCACAGTATTGAACACGACGAAGTGTTCGATCAAACGGATTGGGACGAACATCTCTTGCATATGCCACGTCCGACACGGTTCGAACAAAAAGATCAATAAAATGAACATGCCCCGGTGTACAGAGGTACATCCGGGGCATGTTATGCTTAATAAAAAAGAAAGGCAGTTGTTTGTTGTGTCACGTCGTTTTGCTCTGATTCTTTCAATCGTCTTCATTTCCGGTTTTACCCAAGGACTACTCATCCCGTTGCTTTCAATTTTGCTTGAACGTCAAGGAACACCCGCTTACATAAATGGATTAAGTGCTGCTGTTCTCTACATCGGTGTCATCGTCGCCGCGCCATTGATGGAAAAGCCGTTGCGTCGTCACGGTTACGTCCCGGTCATTTCCTTCGGACTGGTGCTAGTCGCTGTCGCCGTCTTTGCTTTTCCCCTGATTCCAAGTGTCCTTGCTTGGATGGTGTTACGGTTCGTCGTTGGTTTTGGTGACCAGACGCTTCATTACGGATCACAGGTCTGGATCACTTCAATCACACCAAATGACAGACTCGGACGCACGATGTCCTTGTACGGGATGGCATTCGGACTCGGTTTCGCCCTTGGTCCGCTCGCTGCACCGCTTGTTGATGTCATCGACTGGCTTCCTTTCGTCTTGACAGGGACATTGACTGTGCTCGTTTTGATTTTCTTGCGGCAAATGCCGAATGAAAAACCATCCGATATCATGCCGGAAGAACTCCAATCTGCCGCATCTCGCTACCGGCTCGTCTTGACGAGTGCCTGGTTTACATTATTGCCGGGATTCACGTACGGCTTTTTGGAAGCAACGTTAAATGCAAGTTTCCCTGTTTTTGCGACACGAAACGGCTACGAACTATCACAGACGAGTACGTTAATTACGACTTTCGTCGTCAGCTCTTTATTGATGCAGCTGCCGCTCGGTCGATTGGCGGATCACTTCGGAAAACGGAACACGCTGATCACCGTCCTCAGTATTGGAAGCGTCGCTTTTTTAATTGCCTGTTTTCTGTTTCAAAGTTACGGCGCCTTGTTCACGATTTTTGCGATTAGCGGAATGGCCCTCGGATCGACCTATTCGCTTGGCGTCGCTTATATGACGGAACAACTTCCGAATCATTTACTGCCGACCGGGAACTTGCTTGCCGGCATCTCCTTCAGTCTCGGATCGATACTTGGACCGATTTCAGGGAGTCTGTTCGTCGCGTTACCCCCAAGCTTTTATTTCAGCTTGTTTGTACTGGTTCTCGCGACTCTCGCCTACCTTCTGTTTCGTTCTAAGCCGGTGTTACCTTAACTACAGACAAAGACGGTCGTTCCTTATCGTGGAACGACCGTCTTTGTCTTTTTCCGTCTACGGATCACGTTGAAACCGTACGTTTATTTTACGATTCCGACCTGCCGAAAACTATGCCAGAGCTTATCGTCGATTGCATAGGGTTGTTCTTTTGCACGCTTCAACTCTTCTGTTTCCAGCAAGACGACGACCTCTCGACCGTTGATTGACCAAACTGAATCGTACCCTCTTTCTGCCTCAACGATTTCCACATCGACGTCCCCATGTGTTTCCTTTAATTGTTGACTGACACAGGTAACGACGAACCGAGCAAACTCATCGCGTGGACGACGATTGGCAATGATCTTTCGAACGATCTCATTCCGTTCCACTTCTCTCATCTCCTCTCGTTTTTTGGTTGCACTAGCCTTTTTGGCAAGGCCGAATCGGTGGTTTATGACCGTACAGAAAAAGCCGAACAAGTCGGCTTAAGCAACAAACGATTAAAAATAACAGATTGATTGAGACTATTTTTGCACGATTCAGAATCTTCGTCAACTCCGCTTTTGAAACCAAACCGGAAGATAAGTCGAAACCAAAATACCGGCGACGACAAACAATAAACCGATGAACGCCTGCGGTGGAATCGATTCACCGAGAATCAGCGCCGACAACGTCACGCCGAAAATCGGGACAAAAAACATGAACAAAGAAACACGACTGACTGGATTATATTTCATCAGCAAGTTCCACAATGTGAAACCGGTCGCTGACAAAAATGCCAAATACAGCAGCATCCATGCCGACGTACTCGTGAAGGTAAACGGGAACCACTCCCCGTTCATTACCGCACCGACGATGAATAAGCCAATTGATCCAATGACCATCGCCCAACCGGTCATCGGCGCGACCGGATAACTCGCTGAATATTCCTTTGCGACCAAATTCCCGAAAGCACCGGAAATCATCGCTAAAATCAGTAAAATCTCTCCGACGCCAAACGTTACACCGGCTGACCCTTGCGGCCAGTTCGCCAGGATGACCCCTGTGAACCCTAAAAACAAAGCCAGGCCCTTAAATCGATTCAACCGGTCATCTTCATAACGGAAATGTGCGAGCAACATTTGAAAGAAGGAAGTCGATCCTGCGATGATCGATCCCTGCACCCCGGTCGACAATGAAAGGCCGATATAGAAAAAGACATATTGAAGAAAAGTCAGGAAGAAACCCAGACGGCTGTAAGCAAGCGTCCGATTTTTTAACGTGATGGGTTGTTTAAACACCAACACACTGACAATCAGCAATAGGACACCGGCTAAAAAGAAGCGGTAACTCGCAAACAAGAGTTGCTCCCCATATTCTGTCGAGGCGATTGCGAGCAAGTCATAACTTTTTTTAATGAAGGGAAAGGCACTTCCCCAGAGGAAGGTCGTCACTAATGCGAGGGCAACCATACCAAATCGATCGGTCAATATTTTTTTCATTTTTGCTGTTTCCTTTCCTGTTCCTTTTTGCTTGGGCATGGTATAGTTAGTCTACAGATAATAATTATTATAATCTAGCGACAATGAAACTCATTATCATTGATGAGGAAACGTTGGTAATAAACATTCTCATTGTTTTGATATAGTGATTTCATTTCTCATTTAGAACTTGAAAGGAGTTTTTATATGACTACCTCTACTACTACCGATATCCAGCAACGATCTGCTGTTCGTCATGCTTGGGAAGAACATCACGAATTGATTTTAGCACTCTTTAGCGGAATATTGATTTTAATTGCTTACACCCTCGAAAAAGTAAGTGTACCCGCTGCAGCGTATGTCACGCTTTATCTTTCCGCTTACGTCATCGGCGGATATGCGAAAGCAAAAGAAGGATTAACCGAAACCTATCAGGATAAAACGCTGAACGTCGAATTGTTGATGATTTTAGCAGCGATTGGGGCAGCGGCCATCGGTTACTGGATGGAAGGCGCGATCTTAATTTTCATCTTCGCCCTGTCCGGCGCCCTCGAGACTTACACAATGAACAAAAATGAACGTGCTCTTCAAAGTTTGATGTCCTTGCAACCGGAAGAAGCAACCCGGTTAAATGCCGACGGGAAACTCGAAGTGGTTGGCCTTGAACAGTTGTCGGTCGGAAATATCGTCTACGTTCGTCCGGGTGAACGCATTCCGGTCGACGGCACGATCATCCGCGGTCAAGCCGCGATTGAAGAAGCCTCGATCACCGGTGAATCCATTCCGGTTGAAAAACAAGCCGGTGATACGGTCTACAATTCAACGGTCAATATGAACGGTGTCTTGACGATTGAAATGACAAAAGCGGCTGATGAATCGTTGTTCCAAAAAATCATCCATATGGTACAAAATGCACAAAGCGAACAGTCACCCTCCGCCCAGTTCATTGAACGGTTCGAAAGTCGTTACGTCAAAATTGTCTTACTCGTCGTCGCGCTGATGATGGTCGTTCCCCACTATGTCGTCGGTTGGTCGTTTGAGACAAGCATCTACCGGGCAATGATTTTACTTGTCGTAGCTTCACCTTGTGCCCTTGTCGCTTCCATCACTCCAGCCGCCTTATCCGCCATCGCTGCTTCTGCCCGCAACGGTGTCTTGTTCAAAGGTGGGGCGCACATCGAGACGCTTGGTCAAGTCGATACAATCGTCTTTGATAAAACGGGGACACTCACGACAGGCAAACCGATCGTGACAGAAAGCCATTACGCTGACGGAATCGATTCCGTCACTTTAAAACAAGCCGTCGCATCGATTGAAGCCCAATCCAACCATCCATTGGCGCAAGCGATCGTGACCCATTTAAAAGCCGATGTCATTGAGCCTTCCGCCTTCAAGGACGTTACAGGGTTCGGGATTGAAGCGACCGTGTCCGGCATCACCTACCGGATCGGTAAATATGCCTTCCATGAAGGATTACATGATCCGTTTGCTTCCATGGAGCAGTCGTTAAAAGAGCAAGGCAACACGATGGTCTACGTCAGCAACGGGGAATCGATCATCGCCCTGTATGCCTTACGGGATACGATTCGTCCGGAAGCGAAGGCAGCCATCACTTCCCTCAATTCACTCGGTATCACGACGATCATGTTGACGGGAGACAATCCGGTCACTGCCGCTGCCATCGCCAAAGAAGCCGGATTAAGCGATTACGTCGCAGAATGTCTGCCGGAAGATAAAGTCCGTTACATCAAGCAATATCAAACGGACGGAAAAACAGTCGCGATGGTTGGGGACGGCATCAATGATGCCCCTGCCTTGGCACTTGCTCACGTCGGAATTGCAATGGGTGAAGGAACAGATGCAGCACTCGAAACGGCAGACGTCGTGCTGATGAAAAACGATTTAGGCCGTTTAGCATACGCGGTCAATAAAGCACGCAAGATGAACCGTGTCGTCAAACAGAACATCACGCTTGCCATCAGTGTCATCCTCCTGTTGATCATCTCGAATTTTTCACAATTCCTGATCATGCCGTTTGCTGTCGTAGGTCATGAAGGATCGACGATTTTAGTCATCCTCAACGGATTACGACTTTTACAAAAAGATACACCGCTTCCACACGC
Organism: Exiguobacterium sp. s192; assembly: GCF_018618795.1. NCBI lineage: Bacteria > Bacillati > Bacillota > Bacilli > Caryophanales > Exiguobacterium > Exiguobacterium sp. s192. Next base: position 29,227 of record NZ_JACSMS010000005.1, read on the forward strand.
CCCTGCTTCGTTTTCCAAACAAGCAGCGGCTTAATACAAAAAAGCATCCGCCATCGATAAACCGATGTCGGATGCTTTTTTGTGAGCAGTCGTTGAAGCGTCTCTTAACCAAACGTATTGGTCGGAATCGAATCCAGATCCGCTTGTTCTTTCAGACGTTTTTCTTCCATCTTTTTCGGATCCGCCTTTTTCATAAAACGTTCCCACGAAGCATTGAGCTCCGAACCCAGTAAGATGATCAATCCGGTAAAGTATAACCACAATAAGACGATGACGACACTACCAAGTGATCCGTACGTCTGATTGTAATTGGAGAAGTTCGATACGTAAAAACCAAAACCGACTGATAAGAGCTGCCAGACGATAACGCCAAACACGGCACCAGGAATCGCTTGTTTAAAGGTAATCGGTCGTTTAGGTGCGACCCGGTAAAAGATTGAGAGGATAAAAATCAACAAGATGGTTGAAATCGTATACCGTAACACGGTCAACAGGATTTTCTGTCCCATATCAATCGGGAGGACAAAATTGGCCAGATAACTGATGATCGGTCCGCCCAAAACGTTTAACACGATCAGTAACAACATCCCGATTCCGAGAATGATCGTTAACACCAAAGCAATTCCTCGCGCTGCGACAAATCCACGTGGTGAAAAATCTCCGTAAGCATGGTTTGCTGTCGTAATCAGACGATCTACCCCTTTAGAAGCCGACCAGATCGCAAGGATTGCCCCGATTGACAAGAGACCTCCCTGCGGTTCTTTGATTGCTTGGAAGATGACATCCGTAAAGGTGTTGACCGATCCACCCGGTGCCAGATCACGAATTTGTGATTCAAGCGTCTGCTGGTCAATATCAAAGAAAGATAATACCGAAATAACAAAAATAATGCCTGGAAAAATGGATAAGAACCAGTAATATGCCAACGTACCCGCATAGTCCGTAATGTTGTGATCAGACATGCGTTGCTTCAAATTAAGTACTAAACCTTTAGTGTCCCGCGTATGCGCCATCGTCATCTCTCCTTCATAAAAAAGAGGCAGTCCAGGACCACCTCATTGTCTTAATATACTTTTTCCCTGTTTGTTTTAACTAAAACCTCAATTATCCTCCAGCTGGATATCGTAGAATCGTTCTGTCATGGCCGTCAATTCCCGGACAAGTGTTGCCGGTCGGACCGGTAAATCCGACAATTCCTTCCGGCTGATCCAGAGTGGCGTATAACCGGAAGAATCATCCTCGAACTCTTCACCTGTTCCGGTCCCGAATACGCCGCCTGTCATCTTCGCCCAGTAATACGGATTATCGAGTCCGTTGAACTTTACAACCGCCGCGATTCCTTCGAGTTGGACGTCTACTCCCAACTCTTCATGCGCTTCCCGAATCGCGGTTTCTTCGAGCGTCGCGCCCGTCTCTACCCCGCCACCCGGAAACACATAGTAGGTTTGACCGGGTTTATCCCGGCGAATCAAGGCGACTTCATCCGCTTCATTGATTAAGATAATGGCACTTCGTTGAATTGGCATTGCGTTGTCTCCCATCACATGATGATTTGAGGACTCAACGAATCGTCTCCAGCATTTCAGGAATCAATCCATTTTCCGTCGATGCGATGACTTGTGCGGCAACCTTCATACCGAGCTTCAAGGCGTCCTCTGCTTGTTTCGAGTCCGTCAGTTCGGAGAGTACAGCGGAAAAGAACGAATCCCCCGCACCTGTTGAGTCCACTACTTTCACTTTTTTTGTTCCGACATGGCCCGACGTCGCCGTGCGACGGTCGACGTAAACGGCACCGAGTTCGCTCATCGTGACGACCGTAAACGGTGCTCCTTTTTTCGCCAGTTCGTTTGCAACATGAATCGCATCCTCGACCGTCACAATCGACAAGTCAGATAAGATTTCGGCTTCTTCCCGACTGCAGATGAATCCTGTGAATCCTTGCAGCAAGTGCCGGTTTCGTTCGATGACGCTGAGGTGACCACATACGCCGTACAGCGGTAATTCCATTTTGCGACAGAGATGAATCAAACGTTCGAGGACTGTAACGGATAAGTCCAAATCGATTGCCACCGCGTCTACCCCATCCAAGGCATAGACCGATTGACGAAGAATCGCTTCTTCCAACAACTTAGCATCTGGTTGCTTCGAAATCGATGTTTGCAGATCTCCTTCGTTATCCATTACCGCAAGCCACATGCCCATACCATGGTCTTCCAGCATTTCTACATGATCAACGTTTGCTCCGTATGATTTCAGTTCTTCGAGAACTCCTACACCAATCTGGTCGTTCGTAACCGTCGAGATAAAGCGAACATCATTTCCAAGGACAGCAAGATTCTGCGCCACATTCCGACCCGTACCACCGTTCGAAAAGCTGATGTCCCCGACGTTTTTGGCATCCTTATGCAAGGGAGCGAACGAAGTTCCTTTTATGTCGACGAATACTTTCCCGATTACCGCAATTTTATTCATTTCTGTTCCACCTCTAAAAAAATTTCATGAACCCTGATGTTGCATGAACGTTTCAGGCACATTGCTTCAATTATAGTAAAATTTCAAATGCGTTACAACCAATCGAATCAGACGATGAGCACGAAAAAAACCTCTTTCCGTTTCAGGAAAAAGGTTTTCAGAGTTTTCATTATAAGTTGGAAATCGTTAAGCTGATTGCAAGCAACAGACCAAAAATCGTATTGACCTTGCCCGTTTGCGCCATTCCCGGCATCAGTTCCTGCGGCGGTAAATCCCGCCAGAACAATTTCACGGCTTTGATCATCAACGGAATGCTTAAGAGAGCAAGCAATGCCCACCAGGTGACATTAAAAATCATCACTGCAGCCATCAAGGACAGAACCGCAGCAGCGAAAAAGCCAATCAAGACATAAACAGCTTTTTGATGACCGACAAGACACGCAATCGTTTTTCTTCCATTCACCTTGTCGTTATCCAAATCGCGGATGTTGTTTGCGAGTAAGATGGAACCGATCAAGATGGCGACCGGAATCGAGATGGCGACTGCTTCTGTCGGGACATAACCGATTTGCAGATAGGCGGAAATCGCAATGATGACATACCCCATGAAGAAACCGGCGACGACCTCCCCAAACGGCGTATAGGCAATCGGTAACGGTCCTCCCGTATAAATATAACCGACGAACATCGAAATGATGCCGATCAAGAGCAACCACCACGTGGTCTCCAGACAAAGATAAATACCGAGTAAGGCCGAGATGGCATAGAGCGACAAAGCGAATGCTAAAATCGTCCCCGGTTTAAATCCGTCCCGAACGATGGATCCTCCAATCCCGACTGACTCTTCCGTGTCGAGTCCACGTTTATAGTCATAATATTCATTAAATAAGTTCGTAGCAATCTGAATCAGCATCGACGCGATCAACATCGCAAAAAACAGATCCATCCGCAACGACTCGATTCGTGGTGCGACGATGGCTGTTCCGACAACGACAGGTACAAAACTCGCCGTCAGTGTATGCGGTCGTGTCATTCGCCAATATACAGCGATTGATTTATTCATATAATAAACCCCTTTCCTGTCTAAGTGTATCGGGTTTCGTTTTTTACTGTCAATGCTCAATCGGAGATAGCTTATTCCTTCTTTTTTTCGGGTAAAAAGTTTACACTTAGAATAAGTGAAACGTATCACAGTATCTATAGACTAGGGGGCAATGAGCGGTATGGCTTACGCTCAACAAGAGCTTAAACAATGTATTGAACAAGCCGTCGGTCATGCCAATGCATACCAACGAGCTATAATCGCCTCATATTCATGGCAAGTCGAGGCACAAGACGTCAGCACACTGACATTTGGGACACAAGAACGTTTTTATTTTACGACACCGGATCGGTCCATGCGTGCAATTGGTTTTGGCATCGCACAACAATTGAAGACTTCCGGACATGACCGTTTTTTACGGATGCAATCGAAGTGGGCAACCTTGAACCGGGATCATGTCGGGAACGATTTGTTTGCCTTTTGCGGATTTTCGTTCGCTGAACTGAAGCAACCGGACTATCGTTGGTCTGCTTTCGGGGAAGCGTCGATGACGATTCCGAAATTTTTATATCTGGAGCAAGACGGGCATACGACCGTAACGATTTTCGCGTTTGTCGAACCGCAGTCTAACGCGGAAAAGATTCTGAATCAATTGGCCGTCGAATATGCGGAGCTGCATACACCGAAATCTAGCCAGTTCGTTACACGCATTCGTTTGACCCGTGACGGAAACGATGCGTTCGAAGCGTCTTTCCATCAAGCGACACAACTGTTAAAAACGACCTTAAAAAAGATCGTGTTAGCCCGGGAAGTCGTTTATGAATTAGATCAACCCGTCGATCTGGCCGGACTTGTTCAAGAGCTTGAATCATCACAGCCCGGCAGCTATATCTTTTTCTTTCAGCCGACACTGGAAGAAGCCTTCCTTGGAGCCACGCCGGAACGTTTGATTCTAAAAACCGGTCAGGAAATTCAAACGGCGGCTGTTGCCGGTTCAGCTCCGCGCCACGAGTTGGAGCAGACGGATTACGCGCTTGGACAAACGCTCTTACAGGACGATAAAAACCGAGTCGAACATGCGATTGTCGTTGATTCCATCGAACAGACGTTGCGCGGACTTTCGACGCGATTCGAAAAACCCGAGCAACCGATGTTGTTGAAAAACCGCCATATCCAACATCTGTATACGCCGATTACTGCCAGCCTTTCACCTGAAGTCAGTCTGTTTCAGCTGATTGAAAAACTTCATCCGACTCCTGCCTTGGGCGGCGAGCCGAAGGAAGCAGCTGTTGCGGCAATCCGGGACATCGAGACGTTTGAGCGCGGATGGTACGGTTCACCGGTTGGTTGGATGGACGGTGCGGAAAACGGTGAATTCATCGTTGCGATTCGGTCAGGTCTGTTTACGGACCGCTCTGCTGTTTTGTATGCCGGTTGCGGCCTTGTCGAAGGGTCACGCCTGCAGAGTGAACTCGAAGAAACCGGAACAAAATTATCACCAATGCTGCAAGCACTTTCGCAACTCTGTACCATAGAAAAGGATGATGTTTATGTTGACTAAATGGGTGCATACATTAATCGATAATCTAGTCCGCAGCGGAGTCCGTGATTTCGTCATCAGTCCGGGATCACGTTCGACGCCGCTTGCGATCGCTGCTTTTCTTCACCCGTCTAGCCGCACCCACGTCCTCGTTGACGAACGGTCGGCTAGTTTTTTTGCTTTGGGATTGACGCGAACTGACGACGCGTTGCGTCCTGTCGCCTTGATTTGTACGAGCGGTACCGCTGCAACCAACTATTATTCTGCCGTGACGGAAGCCAATATCTTTGAGTTGCCCTTAATCGTCCTCACGGCCGATCGCCCCCACGAATTACGCGGGGTCGGAGCTCCTCAAGCCATCGATCAGGTTGGTTTATACGGCAAACAGGTCCGTCACGCTTTTGATCTACCCTTGCCGGAAGAAGCAGGACTCACGTACGTCCAACACGTCGCGCGACGCGCTGCGTTGCTTGCGATGACAGAACCGGCTGGTCCTGTTCAGATCAACGTCCCTCTTCGCGAACCGTTGATTCCGGAATTGGACCTGTTACAGACTGGCCAATCCGTCGGGCGTCCATTACGTGCTATCGCTCCGTCGCTCTCAGAGGAATTGAGTGAAATTTTATCAATTCCACGTCTTTTGATTGTCATCGGACCTCAACTTTCAGCAACGGATACACAATTCATTCTGGATTACGCGGAACGTTCGCATATTCCCGTCCTCGCTGACCCGCTCAGTCAAGGCCGTCAGTCTTCGTATGCGACCGTTTTCGGGTATTATGACACGTGGTTAAAAGATGAAACCGTTCAACAGAAAGCCCGCCCGGAACATATTTTGCGTTTTGGAGCGATGCCGACGTCAAAACCATACCTGCTGTGGTCAAAGGACATCCCGACGACCGTTGTCGGGCATCCGGGAAATTGGCGTGATCCCCAGTTGCATGCTGAATTTTTAAGCGGTCACCCGAGTCAGCTTCAAGCGATGCCGGAGACGGCGCATGATATCTCGTATCTGCGTACGCTGCAAGCAGCAGAACAGACTGTCGCAGTCGTCTTTGAGACACTGGATACCGAACAATTGACGGAGTACAACGTCGTGCGTGCCCTTGATGTATTGACGCAAGGCAGTCTGTTCGTCTCGAACAGCATGCCGATTCGTGATTTGGACACCTTCTTACCGACCGGCACTCCACTCCGGATTCTTGCGAATCGAGGAGCGAATGGCATTGACGGTATCGTGTCGAGTGCACTTGGTGCGACGTATGATGCCGACCATCGCTACTTATTAGTCGGGGATCTGGCGTTCATCCATGACATCAACGGCTTGATGATGGCGCGGACGCGACCGATGACGATTTTGTTGATCAACAACACAGGTGGTGGGATTTTTAACTTCCTCCCCCAGCAAACGTTGGATCCGGCCGTCTTTGAACCGCTTTTCGGAACGGCACAAGAACTGGATTTCCGTCATCTGGCTTCCGGCTATGGTGTCGACTATCAACTGATTTCCTCAATTCCGGATTTAAAGACTGCCTTGCAGACTACTCCGGTCGCGACACGCATTCTTGAAATCCGAACCGACCGTCCGGAAAACGTCCGCTTACACCGTCGCATTTGGGAGCTGACGAACCAAGCCTTGCAGGAGCGCTTCCAATGAAGCTTCGCCAACACGATTATCATGTAGAGATCACAGGCGCAGGACCACCGCTTTTGCTGTTGCACGGTTTCACGGGAAGCAGCGCGACCTGGTCCGACTTGAGCATCCGTTTGGCGTCGCATTATACGGTCTACCGAATCGATTTACTTGGACATGGCCGGACGAAGATGGCTTCTTATCAACGCATGCGTCTGACCGCGCAGGTGAAGGACTTAGACGCTTTGCTCGCTACACGGACCGAACCATGGACCGTCTTAGGCTATTCGATGGGCGGGCGGATCGCTTTGATGCTTGCCGTCACGTCACATCGTGTCCAGCAAACAATTGCCGTCAGCACGACCCCTGGTCTTCGTTCTGCCGCTGAACGGCAACTCCGGCGCCAAGGTGATCGAGTGCTTGCTCAACGTTTGATGACGGATGGGCTTGCCGCATTCATCGACTACTGGGAATCGATCCCGCTTTTTGCAAGTCAGCAGCACCTGCCGATCGAAACACGACGACGCATTCGCAACAGCCGTCTGACCCAGTCCGCTGAAGGTCTGGCCGCTTCGCTCGTCGCACAAGGTACCGGAAATATGCCTTCCGTCTGGCAGTGGGTCAACCATCCGTCAATTGAATGGATTGTCGGTGCGGAAGACGAAAAATTTAAAAGGATCGCGTTCGAAGCTGCTTCACCCGAAAAAATTCATGTAATTCCCGGAGCATCACACGCCCCACATATCGACCAACCGGAAAAGTTTGTTACAATGGTAGAGAAACTACTCTTAATTAATTAAATGGGGGAATTGAAATGAGATACGTTCCAGAATGGGCAGCTGCCCGTAGTTACGAAGACATCAAGTATGAAAAATGGAATGGGATCGCCAAGATCACGATCAACCGTCCTGAAGTACGGAATGCTTTCCGTCCACAAACCGTCCATGAATTAATCGATGCATTTTCACGGGCACGCGATGATCAAAATGTCGGTGTCATCGTCTTGACTGGTGAAGGTGATCTGGCGTTCTGTTCAGGCGGCGACCAAAAGGTCCGCGGTCATGGCGGATACGTCGGCGAAGATGAAATCCCGCGTCTGAACGTCCTTGATTTACAACGTCTGATTCGTGTCATCCCGAAACCGGTCATCGCAATGGTTGCAGGATATGCCATCGGTGGCGGACATGTCCTTCACCTTGTATGTGATTTGACGATTGCAGCAGACAACGCTAAATTTGGACAAACTGGTCCTAAAGTTGGTTCGTTTGATGCTGGATACGGTTCTGGTTACCTCGCCCGCGTCGTTGGTCATAAAAAAGCGCGTGAAATCTGGTACCTCTGCCGTCAATACGATGCACAACAAGCACTCGACATGGGGCTCGTCAACACAGTCGTGCCACTCGCTGACCTCGAGCAAGAAACCATCCAATGGTGTTCTGAAATCCTTCAGCATTCACCAACGGCACTCCGTTTCTTAAAAGCGGCATTCAATGCCGATTCAGATGGTCTTGCGGGTATCCAACAATTAGCAGGTGATGCGACATTGTTGTACTACACGACAGATGAAGCAAAAGAAGGACGCGATGCGTTTAAAGAAAAACGTGATCCTGACTTCGGACAGTTTCCACGATTCCCATAATACAAAAAAGGTTCAATGTCGAAAGACTTGAACCTTTTTCGTATCATCATCCAGAAAGGACGTGACGTTTTTTGTACCCTTGGATTTATACCCGCGCCAAAGAACAGCCGGATGATCCGGCACTGATCACCGACACCGAACGTTTGACCTGGTCCGCGCTTTACACGAAAGCCCATCAATTGGCCAGCTCCTGGGCACTTCTTCTCTCAAGAGGTGACCGGATTGCCTTGTACGGCCCCTCAAGCACTGCCTACATCATCGCCATCCATGCGGCGCAGTTACTTGAATTAACAATCGTTCCAATCAACATTCGGCTCAGTCAGACGGAAGTGAACGCCCAGTTGAAACGCGCGGACGTTAAATACGTCATCTCGGATCGTCTCCTCGATTCGACGGTCAAACGTCTGCCGTTTCAAGCGACGCGTCAAGCACCTGATATTCTGGTGCGTCACATGCCGAAACATTACATTCAATCCATGTTGTTTACGAGCGGAACGACGGGACAACCAAAAGCCGTCGAACAGACGATGCTCAATCATTTTTCGAGTGCGATGAACGCTGCCCGTCATATCGGTTCGTTGCCTGACGATCGTTTTCTCGTCGTCACGCCGCTTTTCCATATGAGCGGCTTAGCCGTCGTCTACCGGTCCGTGATTTATGGTGCTCCACTCATCCTGGAACCCCATTTTTCACCGAACAAGACCATTCACTGGATCAAAACGGAAGCCGTCACGCACATCTCGCTTGTCTCCGTTATGTTGGACCGGTTACTCGAAGCAGGATTACGCCGTTATGATTTACGCGTCGTCTTGACCGGGGGTGGTCCTGTTCCATTACCGATTCTGACCCGCGCACTAGACCGCGGTATTCCTGTCATGCAGACATATGGGATGACCGAAACGGCTTCACAAATCGCCACGCTTTTGCCGGAAGATGCGATTCGAAAAATCGGCTCTGCCGGCAAAGCCATTGCCCCGACAGAAATCCGCATCACCCGTTATCAGGAAATCGAAGTCAAGGGACCGACTGTCATGAACGGCTATTTCGCAAATTCAGATGCGACTGCGGCTGCCTTTACACCTGACGGTTATCTAAAAACAGGAGACCTTGGACGGATTGATCCAGAAGGTTACTTGTATGTACTCGACAGACGGAGTGATTTAATCATTTCCGGTGGCGAAAATGTTTATCCGGCAGAAGTCGAAGCTGCGTTACTGTCGATTTCAGGCGTCACGGAAGCTGGGGTCGTCGGCCGCTTTGATCCGACATGGGGGCAGGTGCCGGTCGCATTCATCGTCAGCACGTTGGAAGAAGCATCCGTCCGGCAACAGATGGAGCGCTTAGTCGCCAAATACAAATGTCCGGTCGCCTATATTTACCGTGATACATTACCGCGCAATGCGAACGGCAAGCTGATCCGCCGTCAGTTAAAGGACTCGTTATGAAGATCGAACTCCGACACGCTGAACTATTTGATGTCCGTTTGACGTTCCGGCAACCGATGCACACAGCGATTTCGACCTTGGCGGAACGGCAGACGACGATTCTCCGTCTGACCGACCAGGAAGGACGGATCGGCTACGGGGAAGGTGTCGCATTCGATACACCTTGGTATACAGCCGAAACACAAGCCTCACTGCGTGCTTTGTCGCCGTTGCTTTACCGTCTGCTCAGCGCACAGCCCCTCTCTGCCCCGGCAGATGTCACAGAACGCTTCCGGTCCATTCAAGGCAATCAAATGGCAAAAGCAATGTTTGACGGAGCCGTCTACGAATTATTTGCGCAAGCTCAAGAACAATCGCTCGCCTCCTATCTCGGCGGCGATGAGCAACAAACGATTCCGTGTGGAAAGGCACTCGGCCGTTCCTCGGCCGTCGCGACAGTTGATGCAGTCGGACAGGCGCTTGCAGACGGCTTTGGACGCATCAAGCTGAAGCTTGCCCCAACAGATACGCATATTTTGGAACACGTCCGAACGGCGTTTCCGCAGGCACCGTTGATGTTTGATGCGAATGGAAGTTTTCAATTATCCGACCTCCCTGTCCTTCAAACATGGGATACGTTCTCGTTGGTCATGATGGAGCAACTGTTTCCGGCAAATGACTGGTTACGTCATCAACAGGCTGCTTCTTTGCTGAAGACACCACTTTGTCTGGATGAATCGATTCACACGACACAAGATGCTGCATTGATGCAGACCTTACAAGCAGGTCACATCATCAACATCAAACCGGCTCGCCTCGGTGGTTTGACGACAGCGCTAGAAGTCCGACAGATGTCCCCTTACTGGTTAGGCGGCATGTTCGAAAGTGGCATTGGACGACGACAAACGCTGGCATTCGCCACTTTGCCCGGTCTCGCCTATCCAATCGATATGGCTGGCACCGATCAGTATTTCGTCGAAGATCTGCTTGAACACGACTACGTCGTCGAAAACGGAAGCATCCGCTATCAAGAGCATCCCGTTTCGCTCGAACGCCTCCATCGTCTGAGTCAATCCCGTCTTATTTTGTAACGAAAAAGAGCAACGGATCCGTCTTCACTGGACTCCGCTGCTCTTTTTCTTTTCCCCGATGAAAAGTTCGTGCTTAATCGACTTTCGTCAAAATTTCATAGCCGTCTTTTAAAACGATGACACTATGCTCAAACTGAGACACAAGGCTTTTGTTTGGTGTATATAAAGTCCATCCATCCTTTTCATCTTCCATACAGAATTCGTCTCCTGTCGAGATGAACGTTTCGACAGCGATGACTTGCCCTTCTTTGAGAAGGTCATTTTCTTCGCGGCTGAAATAGTTCGAAATCGATTCCGGTTCCCCGTGCAAGGTTTTACCTAATCCGTGACCTGCCAGGTTACGAATGACAGTAAATCCACTTTTCCGTGTTTCTGCATAAATCGCTTTACCGATCTGATTGACCTTTGTTCCGGCCTTGACCTTCTCCAACCCTTTTTCGAGCGCCGACAGAGAGACTTCGACTAAGCGAACGTCTTCCGGACGACGTGCTTGCCCCGCAATGACCGTTTTTCCCGTATCGGAATAATAGCCATTCTTGACGGCTGAGACATCGACATTGACGATATCCCCTTCTTGAATGACATACGCGCCAGGAATCCCGTGCGCTGCCACTTCGTTGACGCTGATACATGTCGCACCCGGAAAGTCGTACATGACGATTGGCGCCGATTCGGCACCATGTTCTTTAAGTATACGCGCACCAATCTCATCTAATTCTTTTGTCGTGATTCCCGGTGTGACTGCCTTTGCCATCTCATCGCGTGCAATCGCAACAATCCGTCCAATTTCGCGTAACGCTTCATAATCATAATCTAACATCATTCATTTCCTCCTCATTCACTTAGTCGTGCTTGATATAGGTATTCGGCTGAAATATCAGCAAATAGAAACATACCGTTATTCAGTGGCATACTGAACGTCCGTGTTTGTTCGCCCGAACTAAAATCGACATATCGATCAGACAGGTAACCAGTATGACGTCGTTCCATCGCCACTGTCGTCCGGATGAAATACGGTCGAAAACTCCAGTTGTATCCTCGATAGAAGGAGTACCGTTTCCAGTCCCCGCTCTTTTTACTGATATTCGACGATTGTTGGAAGCCATTGGCATCCGTAATATAAAACCGGATGAATTCAGGTTCCATTTTCTTCGCCAACATCAACAGCCAATCATCAAGTGCTTCATCTGGTTTGACTGTCTGGCAATATTCATTAAAGCGAATCGTCCAGTCTTGCTCGAGTTGAAACAACCGGTTCATCTGTTCCCGGTCATATTTGTAAAACATCGGTACCTCATGAAGAAGAATCTCCATGCCGGGACATGTCGTCACCCAGTTCGGCGTCGTTTCGCCCAACAGATTCCCCATGTAGTACCGCCCACCATGCTGCCAGGCATACCGCAATTGCCCAAGGTGGCTGATGTTTTTATAAAGTAATGGTGCCCCGAGTTGATCACAGAGATGTTCCATCGTCTGTAACAGGTGGGGGTAACTGGCGGAAACCGTTTTTTTCTCGATCATCGATGCTAAATCGACGATCAGCATGTCCGGTGACATCGAAAACACCCGTTCGAGACTTGTCGCTTCCGCCCGGTCGAGTGCCACTTTCAGACCGGAATTCTGATAGTAGGCGACGATTCGACCAAGACGGTCAAAATCATCCACTTGCACGTCGGTTAATGTGACATACAACCGTTCTTCCGGAAAATCAATTTGCGCATCACGTAAGATACTCAAGAAATCTTCTCCACCGTTCTCAAACAACCAAGCCGGTCGGCAACGGATCAAGACAAAAGAATGTGCATCGGCTGGCACTTTTTGAAACGCATGCCGGATGACGTGACTCATCACTTCCAATTGATACTCAATCGGAACGTCATCTTCTTGAAAAAATGGTTTTAATGGTTCTCCACGGAAATGTGACTGAATTTCATACCCTTCTACTTTAAAAGGCGCCGCACCAACGATTGGTTGGAACCAGGCCTCAATCTGTTCGGGATGAACAATGACATCTAATGCATCCATTCTGCTCCCCCCTCTTCTCTTGTTCCATCTTATCAAAAAAAGAACCTCTCTGTAATCAGAGAGGTCCTGTCTTTAAAATAAGGTCGTATCTTTTCTGATTGCGATGTACAGATAAACACCAAATGTCGCCGTGAGATAGATGATGCTGAGGACACCGTATTGAATGCCGGTCGCCCCGCCTTTCCCAATCGCAAGGACAAGGAAAATGATCCCTCCGAATAGCAAGCTCGCCAACGGAATATAACGGAAATGCCCCTTCGTCGTCCGCTCACTAATTCGTTTCGTCGCGACGACAAGCACAATCAGACAAATGAATGCTACAGCGTAGATTGTATACACGAACGATTCCGCCCTCTCTATATCTTTCATTGCTCATTTTATCATGACAGTTCATAAAAAAGAACCGACTTGTCTGTGACAAATCGGTTCAAACTTCTTATTTTTCAAAACGTGGTTTACGTCCACCACGGTTGCGATCACTTTCACTGCGGTTACGACCAGCGTATCCACCTTCACGACGATCTGATGACGATGAAGAAGAAGAACTACGGTTTCCTTCAGAAGGACGACCGCCTTCACGACGTTCTCCACCACGCGGGTTGCTACCACGGTAGCCGCCACTGCTACGGTTAGAAGAAGAACCAGAACCTGATCCACCTTTGTTACCGTAAGGACGACGGTTACCGCCGCCACCGTTGCTTCCAAAACGTTTCACACGAATTGGTTCGATTGAAGAAATTTGAACTGGCGTTGCATCCGGCTCTTTCGTCAATCCTTTGAGCGCTGCTGAGATTAATTCAACTGCTTCGTACTCTTCAAGAAGTTCTTGAGCGAGTGTTGTATACTCTTGTGAGTTTTTCGCTTCTACACGTTTGATTAATTCTTGTGCAGCAAGCTTCAAGTTGCCTTCTAGAATTTCATCAAGTGTCGGTGCGTGACGACGTGACATTTTTTTGTTTGTGACACGTTCGATTGTTTTGATTTGACCAAATTCACGTGGTGTAACAAACGTGATCGCTGATCCTGTTTTACCAGCACGACCTGTACGACCGATACGGTGAACATAGCTCTCCGGATCTTGTGGTACATCGAAGTTATAAACGTGTGTGACGCCTGTAATATCAAGTCCACGTGCCGCTACGTCTGTAGCTACAAGGATATCAATTGTTCCTTTTTTGAAACGACGGATAACTTGGTCACGTTTCGCTTGTGTCAAGTCACCGTGTAAACCGTCAGCCGTGTATCCACGTTGAACAAGTCCTTCTGTCATCTCATCAACACGTTTTTTCGTACGACCGAAGATGATTGAAAGTTCAGGAGAATCCGTATCAATCAAGCGGCAAAGAACGTCGAATTTTTGATTTTCTTTTAATTCGATGAATGATTGGTCGATGTTTTCGACAGTCATTTCTTTTGCTTTTACTTTAATGTGAGTCGGAGTCGTCATGAAACGATCTGCGATTTTACGAATCTGTGGTGGCATTGTTGCAGAGAATAAAAGTGTTTGACGAGTCGGTGGAAGTGTACCTAAGATTTTTTCAATATCTTCCACGAAGCCCATGTTCAACATTTCATCTGCTTCATCCAAGATGACGGTTTGAACGTGATCAAGGTTTAATGTTTTACGGTTCATGTGGTCCATTAGACGACCAGGTGTCGCGACGACGATTTGTGGGTTCTTACGAAGCGCACGAATCTGACGGTCGATTTGCTGACCACCGTATACTGGCAAAGCATGAACACGTTTTACTTCACCAATGCGGTTAAGTTCTTCTGCTACTTGAATCGCAAGTTCACGAGTTGGTGCAAGGATCAAAGCTTGGATATGACGTGATTTTGCGTCAAGACGCTCAATCGTTGGAATACCGAATGCTGCTGTTTTCCCTGTTCCTGTTTGTGCTTGACCGATTAAGTCAACGCCGCTAAGACCGACTGGAATTGTTTCTGCTTGGATTGGAGTTGCTTCTTCAAAGCCCATTTTTAGGACACCTTTGATAAGTGCCTCACTAAGATTTAATTCACGAAATGTTGTCAATGCTAAATACTCTCCTTTGTCATATGAAAAGCGTCTGCCACTAAACAGACGCTACCGTAACGAATACAATCGACTACCTATTATAGCAGAAGCTCATCCTTAAAGATAGAGGCTATTTCTGCATATAATAATGTTTAGGGAAGTCACCATCATAATCGTTGCCATAAGGGCGAGGGAAAGGCATGATGCCCGGACCGTTCAACGCTTAAATTCGCGCCGCTTGCCCCCACTAGTGATGGGGTTTTATTTGGAAATGGTCGCCGGTAAATACCAGCCGCAACCACCAAAATGATGAATTCCTAACTATTTATTCGAAACGTAGGTTTAATTGGGTTAACTTATTTCGTTAACCGGATACCCGTTTCATGTTTTTCTATTTTTTTATCTTTCAACAATCGACCTAAAGCACGTTTGAAGGCAGCCTTACTTAGGCCAAATACCTCATCAATCGTCTCAGGAGGTGTCTTATCACCATACGTCATCTGACCACCATGTTCAAGTAGGTGAGTCAGGATTAAATCCGCATCGATGTCGATTGCCTCGTGAGCACGTGGTCTTGCTGAAAGTAATACTGTACCATCTGGCTTCACATTTGTCACCCGTAATTTCATAACTTCTCCAAGACGCGGCCATCGTTCCATCTCTTGTTCATGCAGAAAACCAATCGTTTGTTCGTTGACCCAGACGTTTACACCCGGATCACGTTGAGCAAACACAAGCCCTTCAACATCCATGTTATTCCACTCTTCCGGTGCTGGTGTCGCACGTAAGTTGAAATAAGCATAAGGAGCTGGATCTCCGAGCAAGCGAAGTTTTTGATCGTGTTTCAGGCGGATGTATAACTGATCTCCTTCTTCCGGCCAAAATGTCCGGCGTTGCGGTAAATCGTCAAGCGACACTAAAACATCTTTCTGAATACCGATGTTTACGAATACACCTGTATTGTAACGTGTCCCGTTGATCGTTGTTTTGACATAGTCCTCAAACGATGCTTCCGGAATCGTCATCGAAGAAGCGAGACGCCCTTCATTGTCTTGATAAAGAAAGACCTCTACTTCTTCATCAAGCTCTAACTTTCTAGTTTGTTCATTATTATGAAGTAAGATGTCTTCTTCCCCGTCACTCAAGAAAACACCAAATTCTGCTTCTCGTTCTACTTTTAATGTGACAACCTGCCCGGCGCGTAATGCCATTTGTGGTCATCTCCCTTCTATGAATTCAATTGATTTCTCACGGTTCCTTTGTATCACCTACCATACTATACTCTTTTTCCTCCCCTCTCTGACATGAAGCAAGCGGGATCAAATATGACATTTCTGTGAACGGTTCTGATTTGAGTGATTTTTTTGACAAAAAGAGCTATGATAAAACAATAGGAAAAAGAAGGTTTAGTTTAGGTAAATATGGGGGAAAAACATGTTTCATAACATTCAATCGCGTTCTTTCGCAAGACGCTTTACAAAAACATTGGTATTTGCATTTTTTGCATTTCTTGCAACGATCGGAATCGTTTTCGCAGAAGGTTCGAACAGCACTGATCTGTCTCCGAAGACACCAGCACTCCAACATATCGATACACCCTAAAATCTACACCTTCCGTGTGGATTTTTTTATTTTTTCCGAAGTTTTACTGGGCGATACAGGAAATCGGATGTTCATCACGAATTCTTTATATGGTATCACTACCATTTAACCAAGGAGGGCAAGTCATGTGGTTTTATCTTTTTACGACGCTTACGGGTCTTATCAGTACATATTTGAGCTACACGTCCGGTTATTACACGGATTCAATCGGTGTTTTCGTCTTCACACTCGCCATTTGTTTGTCGCTCTCTTCTTTCAGACAGCTCCTTCGGACGTCTCATCAGTCCTATCATGAATATGTGCAACATCGTCGTGTCAAAAAACAGTATGAACGCATGAAAAAGCGGGAACAATCGTACCAATTGTCTTACGATCAACGCGAATCGATTCCACCACTTGCATTATCTGCGACAGAACAGCATGATAAATAAAGAATCTGATTTAACTTCTTATTAGGAGGAACCGAGTCCCTATGAATGAAATACCTTTATCAAACGGTTGGACCCTTCGTTATTCACCTGTCATTGATCTTTGGCTGAAAGAAGACGGTGTGTTGCTTGTCGATCATGAGGACAAGGTCCGCTTGACACTGATCCTTGACGAAGAGTCGATGGAGATCAAACAGATTGATAATACCAATGCTTCTTTTTCGATTGACCCGACCACTCGGCGTTTAACGTTTGAGCTTGGCGAAACCGAAGAGGAATCAGAACCGCGTTATTGGGAATGATGAGGAAGACTGGGTGCGATACCCGGTCTTTTTTTGTACAATAATAAGGAATGAGGAAAAGGAGTCTGATGCCACTATGTTACGCACTATCATCTGGTTCATTTTTTTTGGACTGGTTCTACCCCTTACATTACCGTTTCTTCCGGGGGCAAAACGTCGAACGCACGCTGCGCGGTATGCTTATACGCAAAAAGTTGCACAAACTTGGGCCAATTCACTGTTGCGTCTTGCGGGCGTCAAAGTTCGCATGACGGGACAAGAACACATTCCCGCTGATCAACCGGTTGTTTTCATCGCCAATCACCAAGGGAATTTTGACGTCCCGATTTTACTTGGTAAGATCGACAAGCCGAAAGCCTTCATCTCAAAAATCGAAGTCAATAAGATTCCCATCGTCAATGTCTGGATGAATCTGATGGGGTGTGTCATGATTGACCGCAAAGATCGTCGGCAATCCCTCAAGGCTATCCGTGCCGGAATCGAAACGATCAAGGACGGACAATCCATGATCATCTTTCCGGAAGGGACGCGTTCAAAAGGAGGACCGGTTGCCGAATTCAAAGCAGGCAGCTTTACACTTGCGACGTCAAGCGGTGCGCTCGTCATCCCGATCGCGATTTCCGGCAGCTATCGTGTCATGGAGGAAACGGGACGTATTCGCCCGGCCACTGTCGACGTGACGATTTTAAAACCCATCGATCCTGCGACGATGACTCAAAAAGAGTTAGTCCAAACGGTCGAACAACAAATCAAGGAAATTGTAGAAGGAGTCTGACATGTTACTTAAAGTCGATCAACTAAAAAAAGAATTCGCCGATAAGATTGTTTTCGAAGATGTCACGTTTTCCGTAAGTCCCGGTGATCGAATCGGGATCATCGGTGTCAACGGTACTGGAAAATCGACATTACTTCATATATTAGCCGGACAAGAAACAGCTGACTTTGGTGAGCTTCAGCATCCAAATGATTACCGGATCCGCCTGCTGTCGCAGTCAACGGATTATCCGGAAGATCAAACGGTCATGCAAGTCTTATTGTCTGGAAACACACCAACAATCAACGCCCTGCGCCATTATGAAATCGCCCGCCTCGCCCTTGAGCAGGATCCCGCAAATGAAACGTTATTGACGCGATTCATCAGTGCGCAAACGGAAATCGATGCTGCGAATGCATGGGACACCGAATCACGCTTGAAAATGATTTTAAATAAACTGGGCATCACGAATCTCGAAGCAACGATCGGTTCGCTGTCCGGCGGTCAGCGCAAACGTGTCGGTTTGGCGGAAGCCTTGTTAGACGAGGCCGATTTATTGTTGCTCGATGAGCCGACAAACGAATTGGATGCTGAAACCATCACTTGGCTTGAATCACAGATCAAAGAGTACCGGGGTGCCATCTTACTCATCACCCACGACCGGTATTTTTTAAACCGTGTCACGAACCATATGATGGAGATTGCCAACGGAACAGCTTATTTTTATGTCGGGAACTACGAATCGTTTCTTGAAAAACGGGCCGAACGCCGTGAACGGACTGCTTCGATGGAAGAAAAACGCCAAAACATCTTGCGCCGTGAACTGGCATGGTTACGGCGCGGGGCAAAAGCGCGGACGACGAAGCAAAAAGCACGGATTCAACGGGTCGATGCCTTGCAAGAGTTATCGTACGAGGAAGATGAAGCAGCGCTCGAAGTTCAGGTCGGTTCGACACGGCTCGGCAAAAAAGTCATCGAGGCCGTCGCTGTCCATCAACAGTTTGGTGACCGGACATTGTTCAGCGACTTTAACTGGTTGTTCGGTCGCAAAGAACGATACGGGATCGTCGGTCGAAACGGCAGCGGTAAATCGACGTTGTTATCGATTCTTGCCAAACGTTTAGAACCGACGAGCGGCGAGATCATTCATGGCGAGACGGTGAAGGTCGGCTTTTACGGTCAATTTGCCGAATTCAGTCACCCCGAGCGCCGTGTCATCGAAGAAGTCGAACGGATTGCCCAGGTCATCACGACGCTGGACGGACAGGAAATCACGGCAAGTCAGATGCTCGAACAGTTTCTGTTTAAGCCGGAGGCACAGTATAAACCAATCGGCAAATTATCCGGCGGCGAAAAAAGACGTTTGAAGCTGTTGACGATTTTGATGGATGAGCCGAACGTACTGTTTCTCGATGAACCGACCAATGACTTGGATACAGAAACCCTTTCTGTTCTCGAAGACTATTTGGAATCGTTCCCGGGAACGGTCATTACCGTCAGTCACGACCGCTATTTCCTTGATCGCGTCGTCGATCGGTTACTCGCCTTTGAGAACGGAGAAGTCGTGTCTTATTACGGACAATATACCGATTACTTGGAGCAACGGGAACCCGCTCCTGCCAACGCACCGGTCACGAAAGAAGTTGTTCCTGTCGAAAAAACAGTCGTTGAAGTACCGAAAAAATTAAGTTATCAAGAGCAGCTCGACTGGAAAACGATTGAAGCTCAAATTGAAGAAGCTGAACTTCATGCTGAGTCACTTGAACAGCAACTCGCTTCGTCCGGAAGTGACCTCGGTCAGGTCAATGACATCTATCAACAGATTGAACAAGCAAAAGCGCACATCGATCAATTGATGGAATACTGGACCTACCTCTCTGAAAAAATTGAGGCGTACGACAATTATAAAAATTAAGCCCATCCTCCTTTTCTGAATCGTATCCCTTCGTCCACGAGACGTTCGGATACGATTTATTTTTTTGAATTGAATGAACTGGGAAAAAGCAGTGTATGATAGAAAAAAGACGGGAAAAGTTGGTTAATCCAGTCACGTCATCGCAGGTCATCTTTAGGAGGCGGTTTGATGCAGCAATCTCCCTATTTCATAAAATGGTTCCCACCACTGCTCCTCATTTCAGTGACGTTAATGCTGATTGCGTCTACGCAGGAATCGATTTCAAACATCATCGTCGAACAGGTGTTACAGTATCTCTCACTTTTTTTGATTGCCTTTTTTATCATCGTTGCTTACCGAAAAGAACAGCAACTGATTGTTCCACGTCGGAATTTTTGGTTGCTCGCTCTCGGATCGCTTACCTTGTCGGTCATCGGTTCCATTTTGCAGACCATTCATTTGTTCAGTCTTTCGGACAACTTTTCCGGACTTTATAGCTTAGTGTTGTTTTCGTTATCGCATTACTTATTCCTGTACGCTATTTTTTACCGCGTTGCCTCTAAAAAAAGTTTTGGTCAACATGTCCTGGCGTTTATGGATGCGATGATTCTGGTCATTTTTTTGGCTCTCGTCGCGTTTCATGGTCTTAACGAATGGGTCAATCCTGCAATCAATCCGTTTCCCTATTCGTTAGTCGTCATCATCAATACATCACTTGGTCTGTTCGTATTTTTTTACTTTTTCTTCATCCAAGAGACCCATTGGGTCTCACGGACGACTCTATTTTTACTGTTTTTGTCGATTTTTATTCGGGGCATTTATGAAATATCATCCGTCTATTTCCCGGAATTCACGGCTCAATATTTGATTTTTTCACCGATATTGATTCGTTTAGCTCAAAGTGCAGCAATCCTTTGGCACATCGACCATATTTATGAGGGTTCGGATACGTCATCAATCGTTCAAAGAGCCTGGCTTCCCTTTTTGTCCTTACCTTTATTTGTTCACTACCTGATCGAGCAAGAAGGTGAGAAACGTGACATCTTCATCATTTTATTTTTATTGATCATCCGACAGATTTTGATTACGAGACAACATACATCGATCGTCAAACAATTAGATACACGAAATGAACAATTGGCGACACGCATTCAACACCGGACAGAACAGATCAGGGAAAGTGAACAGCAGGTCATCCCGCTTTTTTTAGGTCACCCTGACCCGATCGTCCGGTTGAATCAAACACAACAAATCATCTATGCAAATCGTTCTGCTCAACAGCTCTTCAAGTTATCCGCCATGACGATTGATACGCCGACAAATGAACTCCAACACTTGCAAGCGGCACTGGCTAAAGGAATTACCCGCTATCACAATGAAGCGCATCAACAATTTGAATTGATTCCGATTCCCATCAAAATCGCCACAGTACCTGTTGGCCATTTTTTGATTCTTCACGACATTACAGAGCGGATGAAACGAACACAACGGATTGAATACCATGCTTACCATGATGGATTAACGGATATCGGAAATCGCCGTTCACTCGAACGAACGTTTCATCAAAAATCGTCCTCCCTCAACTATCTGGCACTCATCGATCTGGACGGCTTTAAGCTCATCAACGATACGCACGGCCATGAAGCCGGTGACTTCATCCTGATCGAAGTCGCGCAACGTCTTTCCGCTGAACTGCACGGGGAGGAATCCGTTTATCGTCTTGGCGGAGATGAATTCGCCTTGTTGACGTCCGCTGAAGATGAGCTGTCGTTACGCCGGCGTTGTAAACACTTCTTGACGTTGCTGTGTCAACCGTACGTTTATCACGATCAAGCTTTATCTGTCACCGCTAGTATCGGCATCGCCCGTCAAGAGGACGGGGCTGATTTGGAACAATGGATCAAACAAGCTGATCTTGCCATGTATCGGGTTAAAAACCACGAAAAAAACGGGATTGGCGTATACCGATCCGACGAAAAAAACGAGTAACTTCGTCTGAACGAGAATGGGGGGCCGATTTTTACATCGGCCCCCCATTCTGTATAACGGCCAACTTTTGCGTCAGCCTTTTCTTCTTATGCTTCCGGACGTGGTGCGATATTGCCTTCTTCGATGTCGAGCAACAAATCAATCAGCTCGGCGCAAAATTCAGGGTATTGCCGTAACAGTGCATCTTCTCCGACCTCATCCACAAAATCAGCTAACAGAATCCGGACTTCCGGAACAAGTGCTTTAGCAACTTTCATATAGGCAATCGCAAAACGCCACTTGCCTGAGATATACAGCAACTTCCCAATCAGTAAGTCTCCTGTTTCGACCTCAATCTCCGCTAAGTCAGTCTGATACGTCTGTTTTGACATGATATCGACGACGCCTTCTTCTTCGACGAGAAACAGCGACGGAACCGGATCCGCCAATCCTCTCAGCGCCCGATACAAACTCGGTGACATGTCTTCCTTGACTTGCTCCAAGAAACGACCGTGTGGTGTTTTTCCCTGTTCATCGGTTTCATAAAAAATCGCCCAATCGACAAACAGATCACGGAATAATTCAGCATCCTTTAGATACCAACGGCCTTCCGTTGCAATTTCTTCGATGAAGGCGACCCAGTCCGAACTTCGGGCAGTCGCCGCTTCTTGATACATCGTTTTAAGCGCTGTATTCATCTCTGCTTCCGATACAGTCGTCGGAAAAGGGATTATCTTTCGCTCACTTTTCATCGTGTCGGTCCTTTCCGGTGTGGGTTCGCCGGTCGTTTGATTGTTTCCGGTTCAGTGACTTCCCGTTTCGGAATCACTTCTCCCCGATAGATCTCCATCTCTTCCATCTCCACACCCATTTGTTTCGCCAATGTTTTCAGGTGTCTTAAATCGTGATCCGTGACAAGAGCTAACACCATTCCGGAAGCATTCCCACGTCCCGTACGTCCCGAACGGTGAACAAAGTCATCAAATGATTCAGGTAAATCATAATGCACGACATGTGTGACTGCTTCGATATCGAGTCCGCGTGCGGCTAATCCCGTTGTCACGAGTAACGGGAACTCTCCGCGTTTATACGAACGCAGCGTCTCCATCCGTTCCCGCTTTCCTTTTTCAGCATCTAAAATCCGATACTTCAATGAAAACTTGCTTAATTCTCCATTAAGCGGTCCCAAGAAAGAACGGTTATTGATGAAGGTCAGTACTTTTGCTCCCTGCATGTTTGCCAACCGGCGTAAATATTCAGGCTTGAGACGGCGTGACATTTCGATATAACCAAATTTCACTTGTGTGCTGACGGCACGTTCGACGCGAATGCGTTCCGGCTCGTTTGCAAACAATGTTTTCCCCCACTCGGCTGTCCGCTCCGGTAATGTTGCCGAAACAAAAGCCAACTGCCGGTCACGGAGTGCACTGTTGGCAATCCGCGTTGCCGATGCACTCATGCCGCTCTCATAAATTTGATCCGCTTCATCTAAAACAATCAGCTTTACTTTGTGCATCTTGAGTTTTTTAGAATCAATCAATTCCACCAGACGTCCCGGTGTCCCGACAATGATTTGAGGTTTTTTCTTCAACCGTTCGTGTTGACGTTTTAATTCGACGCCACCGATGAAGGCACCT
Source organism: Exiguobacterium sp. s192 (assembly GCF_018618795.1). NCBI lineage: Bacteria > Bacillati > Bacillota > Bacilli > Caryophanales > Exiguobacterium > Exiguobacterium sp. s192. The sequence goes on from NZ_JACSMS010000005.1 coordinate 52,695, forward strand.
GATTTAATCCCGCTGCCTTGTGCAAACAGTTGAATGACTTGGTGAATCTGCATGACGAGTTCACGTGTCGGTGCTGTGATGACGACTTGAATATGCGGCTCCGCTGCGTCAATCAATTCTAACGCCGGAATGACATAAGCCAATGTTTTTCCGGTTCCGGTCGGTGCTTCGACCAACACATCTTTTCTGTCCCGTAACAACGGAATCGCCTGTTCTTGGACCGGCATCATCGTCTCGAAACGTGCACGCTCCCATGCTTCTGTAATAAAAGGTTTCATAAAGTCCATAACGTGTATTCTCCTACTCTCTTCTGCATCATTCTGTGACATATTCAAATTGATCGGTCGTTTCGTCACGCAGACCACGTAACGTTTGTGTGTATTCGTTTCCGGCGTCGATGAGCCGGATGTGATATACCACTTCCTGGTCATTCTTTATTTCTTCCGTCAAAATATCGAACCCTTGAATGACCCGGTCTTGCAGTTCATTCGCCAGTTTCGGAAACTGACTGAGCACCGGGTAATCGGATCGGACATCACTCGGGCGACGAATCAGCTTCGCCAAGTATTTTTCTTTATATCCGATGAAGTCTTCAAAATCAAAGTCATCTTCAAAACGAATCCAAAAGCCGTCTTCCTCAAACTCCGTAATCATTCCCGTTCGCGGTGTTCCTTCAGTCGATACTTTTAACGTCACCCAATCACCTGCTCTATAATCGGCACGGTCTTCCAACAGCAAAAAATCCATTTTATGCACCTCCACGGTCTATATTCCCTTTTTCATTGTCAACGATACTTCATAAAATTACAAGACAACCTGATGTGACTTTTATCACAACACAAACTGTCCCTTTGCTTTTTGGAAAAAAAGAGTGATACAGATTCAGAATTCCTGTTTCTTTCCGCCAATCTTCTGTTTTTCCGCTGCTCGGCGATGAATGATACAGAACACGCGGAATCCATTCATACCAACACTTTTCACATTCGCTGAGCTTTCACAGGGATGTAAAACTCTCGCATACGAATGTTTGTTACACTATTCACATAAGGGATATGTGTTGAACTGTCTACCTTACAAACGAAGGAGTGTTCATGATGTTACTCGAAAAAACGCAAGCATGGCAACAATTTGAAGCAGGACAATGGTCCAATCAAATCGATGTAGCCGACTTCATTCGACGGAATCGGACGGAATACCGCGGCGACGATCAATTCTTGGCCGGTCCGACGGTCGCGACAGAAACACTGTGGCAACAAATCATGAGTTTGACAAGCGAAGAGCGGACACGTGGTGGTGTATATGCCGTTGACGCTGCGACACCCTCAACGATCCTGTCACACGGTCCCGGATACCTCGATCGTGACTTAGAAAAAGTCGTCGGTCTCCAAACCGATGAACCATTCAAACGCTCGATTCATCCGAACGGCGGCATCCGGATGGTCAACGATGCGCTCGAAGCCTATGGTTTTAAGGCAGACCCTGTCGTGACCCGGACGTTCAGTGAATACCGGAAAACACATAATCAAGGCGTGTTCGATGCCTATACTCCCGAAATGCGCGCCGCCCGAAAAGCCGGTATCATCACCGGACTTCCAGATGCTTACGGACGCGGTCGGATCATCGGTGATTACCGTCGCGTTGCGTTATACGGAACAGCGTACTTGATTGAGCAACGGAAACAAGACTTACAGAACCGTGGTGGCTTTTTGTCCGAATCGATGATTCGCGACCGTGAGGAAATGAATGAGCAAATTCGCGCGTTGCAGGAACTGACCGAACTCGGCAATCGTTATGATTGTGACCTGTCCCGTCCTGCGGAAACGGCACAAGAGGCGTTCCAGTGGGTCTACCTCGCCTATCTTGCTGCCATCAAGGAACAAAACGGTGCCGCGATGTCACTCGGCCGTGTCTCAACGTTCCTCGATATCTATATCGAACGTGATTTGCAGACCAGACGCTTGACGGAACAAACTGCTCAGGAGCTCGTCGATCATTTTGTCATGAAACTCCGGATCGTCAAATTCCTTCGGACACCGGACTACAATGATTTGTTCTCAGGCGATCCAACCTGGGTCACGGAATCAATCGGCGGGATGAGTGAAGACGGCCGCTCAAACGTCACGAAAAGTTCGTTCCGCTTCTTACAAACACTCGTCAATCTCGGTCCGGCCCCTGAACCCAACTTGACCGTCCTTTGGTCGACGCAATTGCCGCGCGGCTTCAAGGAATTTTGTGCGAAGATGTCGATTCTGTCCAGTTCGATCCAGTATGAGAACGACGATTTGATGCTGCCGGTTTATGGCGATGATTACGGCATCGCGTGTTGTGTCTCTGCCATGAAAATCGGAAAACAGATGCAATTTTTCGGAGCACGCGCGAACTTGGCAAAAGCACTTCTCTATACGTTAAATGGCGGCATCGATGAAAAACTCAAAATCCAAGTTGCGCCGAAAACCGATTTGATCCTCGATGATGTCTTGGATTATGAAACGGTCATGGCGGCTTACGACCGTCAGCTCGACTGGTTGGCCGAACTGTACGTCAACACATTAAATGTCATCCACTTCATGCACGATAAATACAGCTACGAACGCATCGAGATGGCGTTGCATGATCCGGAAATCCTCCGGACGATGGCATGCGGGATCGCCGGACTGTCCGTCGTCGCTGACAGTCTGTCCGCCATCCGCTATGCCAAAGTCTCACCGGTTCGCGACGAGAACGGACTCGCCGTTGACTTCAAGATCGAAGGAGACTTCCCGAAATTCGGAAACAATGATGCCCGTGTCGATCAGATGGCGGTTGATCTCGTCAAACTCTTCATGGAAAAAATCCGGAAACATCCGACTTACCGCGATGCATTACCGACTCAATCCGTCTTGACGATTACTTCAAATGTCGTCTACGGCAAAAAGACCGGGAATACACCAGACGGTCGTCGTGCCGGCGAGCCGTTCGCACCCGGAGCCAATCCGATGCACGGACGGGATACGAATGGCGCTGTTGCTGCACTGACATCCGTCGGAAAATTACCGTATGAGCATGCACTCGACGGCATCTCCTATACGTTCTCGATTGTTCCAAAAGCACTCGGTAAGGATGAATCGACACGGATTCAAAACACCGTCGGACTGCTCGACGGCTATATGGGTGGAACCACCTCGAAAGGACACCATTTAAACGTCAATGTCTTTGACCGCGAAACCTTGCTCGATGCGATGGAACATCCGGAACTCTATCCACAACTGACAATCCGTGTTTCCGGTTACGCCGTCAACTTCATCAAGTTGACCCGTGAACAACAGATCGATGTCATCAACCGGACATTCCACGGAGCACTTTAACGAAGAAAGGACTGAAGGATTATGACATACGGAACGATTCATTCTGTTGAATCTTGCGGGACAGTGGACGGACCCGGTATTCGCTTCATCGTCTTTACGCAAGGTTGCCCCTTACGTTGCCAATATTGCCATAACGCGGATACGTGGGAATTCGGATGTGGTCGTTCCGTCTCCGCGACAGCGATTGTCGAAGAAGCGGAAAGTTATCGGTCCTTCTTTGATGCGACAGGCGGCGGTATCACGTTTTCCGGCGGAGAGCCGCTTGCCCAACCGGAGTTTCTTGAAGCTGCCCTGCGTGAAGCGAAACAAAAAGGATTGCACACGGTCATTGATACAGCCGGCTCGGTCGTTCCTAAAAATCTCGATCGCATCCTCGACTACACGGATCTGGTTTTACTCGATATCAAACATATCGATGACGCGACCTGCCGGCTGCTGACCGGTCGGAGTAATGCCAATACGCTTGCCTTTGCAAAACGGTTAGCCGAACGAAATATTCCGGTTTGGATCCGCCACGTGCTGGTCCCGGGTTTGACGATGACGGAAACTTTCCTCCGTCAGACCGGTGAATTCATCCGAACGCTCGGCAATGTCGAACGGGTCGAAGTCCTTCCCTATCATCAGCTCGGCGTCTACAAGTGGGAAGCACTTGGTCTTGACTATCCGTTAAAAGACGTCCTTCCCCCGAGCACGGAAGAAGCAACGGCTGCCCAAGCATTACTCGATTCTTACTTGTCTTGCTGACCACAAGTTGCTACACTGAACACATAGTCTATGAATAGGAGGTACAATACCGAAATGAAGCATTCACTCGCTACTGTCTAATGATGAAAGAATTCATCACTTTCGCAATGAGTTGCGGATGACTGACGCTACGAGTCTGCTCATTTTCGGTATTTCCCTCATCAGGAAGATACCTTCTTTGATTTGCACTCCTGCACACCATCCGCTCGCTTTCGGATGGTGTGTTTTCATTTCATCTGTATCGAAATGAACTCCTAAGGAGCTGAGAATATGCCTACTGAAATCTTATCGATTCACGATCTACACGTTGAGCTTCCGCAACAGACGTTGTTCCAACACATCTCGTTTTCCGTTCATCCGGGTGAGCATGTCGCCTTGGTCGGTGCCAATGGCGTCGGGAAGACCACGTTATTACAGATCATCCTCCAGCAGATCAAGCCGACGTCCGGCGAGATCTTCCGTGCCTATACAAACGCCGGTCATGTCGCCCAACACCTCTCTTCTGATGAACCGGCACTCCGCCTGGTCGAACAAGCCGATCAAGTTCGTTATCAGGCACGGGAACAAACACTCCACTCGACATCCATCGAAGCGTACCAAGTCGCGCTGGATGTTGATGCTTTTTCACTCGAAGCGGACGCAGCACGTGCATTAAAAGAAGTTCAATTGCCTGAACATGTCTGGTCCCACCCCTTTGACACACTCAGCGGCGGCGAACAGACCCGGATCCAACTCGCCTGTCTGTTGGTCCAACAACCCGATTTCATTCTGCTAGACGAGCCGACCAATCACTTGGATGCCGACACATTGGATTGGTTGATTGACTGGATGCACCAGACACCCATCGCGATTCTTTACGTGTCACATGAGCGTGCCTTCATCGATGCAACGGCCGATGCCGTCATTGAGCTGACACCGAGTCTCGCAACACGTTATAAAGGCAACTACCAAACGTATCGCCAGCAAAAAGAACAGGAACGCCTGACCCAGGAACGCGAATATGAAAAACAGGAAAAAACACGCAAGGAACTGAAGCGGATGATCCATCAATACCAAAACTGGCATCAACAAGCTGTCGCCCATGCAAGTGAACGAGATCCATACGCCAAGAAAAAGGCAGCCAAACAAGCTAAAAAGTTCAAAGCAAAAGAAAAACAGCTTGAACAGGTGCTGGATCAACGGGTTGCCAAACCAGAAGCGGCACCGTCCGTTCATGTCGCGTTTGAAGCCGCATCCTTTGCAGCCAAGCAGTTGCTTTCATTGAACGCCGTTTCCTTTTCTTACGCGAGTCTCCCACTATTGAAACAGCTGACCTTCTCCATCCAGCAAGGAGACCGGATTGCCGTCATCGGTCGGAACGGTTCCGGAAAAACGACGCTGCTCCGTCTGATTCAAGGTGAACTGAATCCGACTCACGGAACCATCACACGTCATCCGTCCCTGACGACCGGCTATTTTTCTCAGGCACTTTCGAATTTGCCGACTTCCGGTTCCCTGTTGGACGCTTTGATGGAAGAGACAACGATTACCGAAACCGATGCGCGGACACTTCTCGCCTGTTTTTTATTTCGGCGTGACCGTGTCTATCAACCCATTAACGCAGCGAGCATGGGCGAGCGATGCCGAATCGCCTTCTTACGGCTCTATTTTTCCGGTGCCCGTCTGTTGATTTTGGATGAACCGACCAACTACTTGGATTTAACGACCCGCGAACAAATCGAGGCGGCTCTCGATGTCTTTCCGGGTGAACTGTTGTTCGTTTCGCACGATCGTTACTTCAATGACCGACTCTCGAACCGGACAATCCTGCTAGATCAAGAAGCTGCCGTCCAACCTGTCGGAACGAAGCTACTCCGGGAACAACAACCAAGTGACATTCAAGCGATCCAGGACGATTTAAGACGTCTCGATGAATTGACGGGAACGATTCATTTTGATCAGGATTAAATCCTTTATCTATTTTTACAAAACGAACGACGCCTCTCTGTTTAATCAGAAGGGCGTCGTTCGTTTGTGATGTTAACTCACATCAGCGTTTTTGATATTTTAGTTTCGTCCGGGCCTGTGCCTGCTTGTGGATCTTCTTCCACTTCTCTTTTTCCGCTGCCTGCATAGCGACATTTTGTTTTCGTTCCGCATATGCCACCTCGCGTTGCAACTTCAGAAAACTTTCCCAACGCTCGTGCGACAAGCTTCCGTTCGCCAAAGCGGCGTGCACCGCACAGCCTGGTTCTTCGCCGTGCTGACAGTCGCGGAAACGGCAGGACTCTGCCAGCGTCTCGATGTCTGAAAACGTCGATGCCAGCCCTTCGTTTCCATCCCATAATCCAAGTTCACGCATACCCGGTGTATCGACGAGTAACAAGCCACTCGACAACCGTTTTAATTCCCGGTGTGTCGTCGTATGACGTCCGCGCTCATCGTCCTCCCGAACGCCGCCCGTTTCCATCAGCTGTTCTCCTGCCAAGGCATTAACGAGTGTTGATTTTCCGACACCGGACGATCCGACCAACACAATCGTCTCATTGGGTTGCAATACTTCCTGTAACGCACCCAGCCCGTCTCCCGTCAGCGAGTCAACGGCAAAATAGGATGTTCCGAAGGCGATGGCTTCAATCTCGGAAAGTGAATCGTCCACTGAATCGATTAAACTTTTTTTCGTTAAAACGATGAGTGGTGTGACCCCCGCCTCCCAAGCAAGCGTCAAATACCGTTCCAGGCGACGGACGTTGAAATCGTGTCCAAACGCCATGACGAGTAATGCCACATCAACGTTCGCACAAATAATTTGTTCTTCGGTCTCCGTCCCGGCTGCCTTTCGGGAAAATTGTGAGGTCCGCGGAAGGACACGTTCGATTCGTCCTTTTCCAGCTTCTCGCTCAGTCTGAATCACCCAATCGCCGACTGCCGGCAGTTCGGCTTTCGTCAATGCATCAAAACGTATCCTTCCCGACAATTCGCTTAATGTTTCCCCATCAGCCGTCATCACGCGGTACTGCTTTTGGAAGACCGCCGTGACACGTCCTAGTTGTTCAGTTGTTCCGACCTTGTCTGTCGGTACTTTACCCCATTCGTTCAAATGGTTTCCTCCTCTGATTTTAAGGGAGGGAAACCCCTCCCTGTACTCCGGTAATGTGATCTGTTACGTGGCTAGTTGCACTCATCAAACACCACTCCTCTCGTTTCTGTTAGTCGAATTTTACCATATTATACGGACCGGACCTAGCGAAGCTGTGGAAGTCAGACCTTCACACTCCGCCTCAAGTCGGAGACAAGTACGGTCCGAAGGGCGTCGTGCCTCTCTGCGTCTTCCCTTAAGATAAGAGTATCAAGAAAAAGGAGGCTTCATCATGAAGCAATCAAAAGGAAAACAGGTCTTGATGGCACTTGCCGGTCTCGCCCTTCTCGCTGTCGTCATCGGTACATTACCGCACATGATCGGACTCGGGCTCGGTGCGCTCCTCGCATTTTATGCCATCAGTAAGTTTGTCCAAACATCAAAAATTTTCGCAAAAATCGGATTCGGATTACTCGCTGCACTCGGAATCGGTCTTGCCTTGTCGAACATTTGGGCTGTCGTCGGAATCGCTGCCGCACTGGGACTTTACATCGGATACATGCGTATGAAAATGCAACGCGTCGATTTAAATCAATTGTTTGCCCGCCGTCGTCCAACCACTTCGACCCACTTTGAAGCCGATTGGAAAGACCTCGATCAGAAACGCTGACACGCAGACAGTACATCACTGCCAAACATTTTGCTGACCTAACATCCAAGGAGGAATTTTTCATGAAAAATGTATTTGATCAATTAAACGAGTTTGCGAACCAAATGATGACGGAAGTAAAAAAAGCGGCCGATCAAGGGGAAGCGCCGGCTAAGAAGCTGGTCCGCCACATTCGGACGACTGAGTCGGATTTAAAAGAAATTGATCGTTTACTTGAACGTCAGCGGACGTTGCTTGTCGAACTGACACATAAACAAGATGAAGCTAAAGAGTTGGCAGACAAACGCTTTACGCAGGTCGAAATCGCCAAAGAAGCAGGCGAACAAGAGCTTGCCGAACGGGCTGCCATCGAGTCGAAGCACTACGGCGAACAATTCCGCTTCTTCGAAGAACTGATCGAAGAGACGAAACGCGAATTAAACGAACTTGAGCGGGAAGCACTTGAATTAAAACTGAAACTCGAAGATTTACAAAACAAACGGTACGAATGGATGATGCGTGAAAACGTCTCGAATTTAAAATCGAAGATGAACCAGGTGCTAGAACGTGAACCAAATGCTACTATTAAACAAGAAGCACATCCATTCACAACAGAGGAAACTGAAACGAAGGTAGAGGAAGCTCCTATCGCAGAAGATGATATCGATGCCCGGATTGCCGATCTCGAACGTCGTTTCCAAAAATAAGTATTCGGACGAAGGAGGCATTGTTGCCTCCCTTTGTCATGTCAGGAAGGAGATTGCCCGTGCGACGATTAAGTACAAAACAATTAGTCGGCTACGTGTCGATCCTGTTCGCCCTCGGACTCTTTTATGATTTGATGACAGGTGCAGGAAATGTGTTATTCGGGGTTCTTTTCCCGTTCTTGCTGTATTATGTCGGCATTCATTTCCGAAAAAGAAATCATGAAAAACTGGCTATCTTGTTTTATGTCGTGGGTACCATCATCTTAGCCGGTGTCGTCCTCAGTTCAGCAGCAATCGGATTCGTCATTGCCGGAATCCTGCTGTATCTCGGAATCATTCTCGTGACCCGCCACTCCGTCCGGGAATTTTTCTTCTCTAAGATTTCACCGAGTCTCTATGAAGAAGAAGGCATTAAGATTCAACCCGCCTATTCATTTGCGACACAACAAGAACTTCCGTATGTCTTAAAAGATTTGAGCGAACAGTTCATCGTCCGCGATTTAGAAATCGACTTGACACACGCCTATGTCCCGGAAGGCGAAACGTTAATCGTCGTCAGTGGTGTCGTCGGAGACGTCCGGATTTTATTGCCGTCCGGTTACGACTATACACTCGATACGTCAATCGGGTTCGGCAGTGTCAAAACAGATGTCCGACGTATTCCGACGTTCTTTAACCGCCGAATCCAGTACCGGGCGCCTGAATATGATGAAGCGACCCGAAAAGTCCGGATTCACGTCATGCTTGGTATCGGAAATGTCGAGGTGACTTCCATATGAAACGTGATCAATTCCCGCTTGGTGTCATCGCGCTCCAAGTCATGACCGGTTTTTTGACTGCCGTGATGACGACGTTATTGTTTTTAAGTACACGCCAAGTTGATTGGCATGTACTTTTCGTCCGTCAACAGGACTTTCCCGTTTTCCTGCTGGTCGTCGGCTTATCGCTCTTATTGCCGTTAGCAATCGGAAGTATCCACTACTTCTTTTTGCGCCGTGATTTTAAAAAAGTCACGACTGCCATCATCGAACTGGAGCAAGGAAAAGAAGTCACGATCGTGAATGGTCCTTACTTCCACACGTTGACACGTCTGTCCCGCATCGGCAAACGGATTGACGAGCAGGTCGAAACCGTTCAAAAAATCAGCACCCGCCCGCAACACATTGAGCAAGTCCGCGTTCAGGCCATCACGGAGGAACGAAAACGGCTTGCCCGTGATTTGCACGACTCCGTCTCCCAGCAGCTGTATGCGATTTCGATGATGACGACAGCCGCGAAACAGACGATTCTGACTCAACCTGAAACCGCTGCGAAACAAATCGATTTGGTCGAAACGATGGCCCAGACCGCTCAGTCCGAAATGCGTTCCCTGTTGTTACAGTTACGCCCGGTCGAACTGGAAGGCATGACCCTCCAACAAGGATTAACGCAACTGTTGGAAGAATTATCTAGGAAGCAGTCCACTGAGTTGAGCTGGAAGCTCGAAGCCATCGAACTCCCCCGTCCGATTGAGAATGAACTGTTCCGGATCGTCCAAGAAGGGTTGACCAACGCGTTACGCCATGCGAAAGCGTCACATATGGATATCGAGTTGCGTCAATTTAATGATACGGTCATCTTAAGCATGAATGATGACGGTGTCGGCTTCGTCGTCGATGAGAAAAAACTCGCTTCTTACGGAATCAATTCGATGCGGGAACGGACAGCTGAGATGGGTGGAACGATTCGCCTCGTCAGTGTTCCGGGACAAGGAACTCAAATTGAAGTAAAATTAAGAAAAGATCGGATGGTGCAAGTATGATACGTGTGTTATTAGTCGATGATCATGAAATGGTTCGTGCAGGTGTATCCGCTTTTTTATCGACACAGCCAGATATCGAGGTCGTCGCGGAAGCATCGGACGGGCAAGTCGGAGCGGAACTTGCCTTGGCACATCGCCCTGATGTGATTTTAATGGATTTAGTCATGGAACCGGTCGACGGTGTTGAGGGAACACGCTTGATCCGCAAAGAGTGGCCGGACGCAAAAATTCTTGTCGTTACAAGCTTTTTGGATGATGAGAAAGTGTATCCGGTCATCGAAGCCGGCGCAATGAGTTACGTCTTAAAAACAGCCAGCGCCTTCGAGATTGCGGAAGCCATCCGCAAAACGGCAAGTGGTCAATCCGTCATGGCTGCTCAGGTGACCGGTAAAATGATGGAACGATTACGAAAACCGACCAGCCATCTTCATGATGATCTGACAGAGCGCGAGCAGGAAGTCCTGCAACTGATGGCCCGTGGTATGGCGAATCAGGAAATCGCCGATGAACTCTTCATCTCATTAAAGACGGTCAAAACACACGTTTCGAACATTTTATCGAAGCTTGATGTCGTGGACCGGACGCAAGCCGTCGTCTATGCTTTTAAACACGGGATCGTCAAATAATCTTCAGCATTTTTCTTATACTTATCATTGCTCTTATCCTCAACGAAAACGACCGGATTCCCCTGTATGCCAGAGGAACCCGGTCGTTTGTCGTTTGAAGCGGCTTACCATAATTTCCATCCGGGTGCCCCCGGCGGTGCATTTTCAATCATATGCCAAATCGGAACGGTATAAGCAAACGCAATCAAAGCAAAGGTCACAAAAATCCACAACTTCCAATTCTCAAAGAAAAGTGGCGTCTGCATCGCTGCTTCTTCTGTTTCCGCAACCGGAAACGCTTCGACACCTTTTGGAGCACGGAAAGCGAGCTGGAACATGGCGAACAGGAACAACAGAATCGAGATAAACAAAATTGTTCCGCCGATCGCCATCGCAACGTGATACGGAATCCAGTCGGCAACCAGTGAATCTTTAAAGTACGCGGCCGGACCGGTCCGTCTCGGGTTACCGAGCAGACCCGAAATATGCATCGCGGTCGACATAAAGAGCATACCGATGGTCCACGTCGCCGTCTGAATCAGTCCGATGCGATTGATTCGTTTCGTCAACGTCCGTCCTCGCAGTAATGGTACGAGCCAATAGGCTGTTCCAAAAAACGTTAAGGCAACGGCCGCTCCGACCGTAATATGAAAGTGACCGGTGACCCAAAGTGTATTGTGGACAACGATGTTTAATTGATGCGACGCATTGATGACTCCCCCCGCTCCAGCCGGGATGAAAAATAACATTCCGACAAAAGGAGCCAAGAAACGGACGTCTCGGTACGGCATCTTCTTGATCCAGCCGAACAGTCCGGTTGCGCCTTGACGCCGCCCTGCCAGTTCAAAAGTCGCAAACATCGAAAACGCCGTCATCAAGGACGGAATGATGACAAGAAACGTCAACACGACTTGGATGTATTTCCAAAAAGCCGATATCCCCGGTTCCAGCAATTGATGGTGAAAACCGACCGGGAAGGAAAACAGTAAAAACAGTAAAAAGGACATCCGGGCCAACGCATCTGAAAAAATCTTTCCGCCGACGATTTTTGGGATTACGGTATACCAAACGATGTACGCCGGAAGTAACCAAAAATACACAAGCGGATGTCCAAAGTACCAAAAGAGCGTCCGCGATAACTCAATCCCGACCTTATCGGTCCAACCAAGTGACAACGGCAAGAGTTGGAATAAAATCGTCGCGGCGACACCAAGTGTCGCGACCACCCACAATAATACCGTCATGATGCTCATGTATGCCTGCAGCGGCGGATGAACACCTGTATGCTCCCGCTTATAATCCGCATACATCCGGAACATCGCTGCCGAAGAAATCCATGTTCCGACGACGAAGATGACAAGTCCGATATAAAAGACCGGATGTGCTTTTAACGGTGCATAGAACGTATACAACACGGATGCCTCACCCGCCAGTACCATCCATGTGACGAGTACGACACCAAGCATCATGAACCAAAAACCGACCCAACCGAGCCGTCTCGGAAACTCTTCAAAACGACCAAACGACTGTCCTAAAAATGAAAACAATAATCCAAAAATAAATAAGGTCGTAAACACAATCGCTAACATCAATCCGTGGGCCGTCAGTAATTCATAATACCCGACTCCTGCAATTTCCGGAATGACACCTGTCCGGACAAGCGTTTGTAACAATCCGCATAATCCACCGATCAACAAGGCGACAAGAGAAAAGCTGACGTGTGCAAAGGCCAGTTTCGCTTCCTTTAGACCGATTTCTGTCGCCGGCAGTCCGCGCTCCATCTCAAATTCTTTTAGTTTTTGGGAAATGGCATTCATTTAGTCCACCACCTTAATTTTTGTCGACATCATATGGTGTGCCGTACCGCAATATTCGTTACAGACAATCAAATAATCGCCTGCCTTTTTAAAGGTGTACTCGATCGAGTTGATATGACCGGGTACCACCATCATGTTGACGTTGGTCTTCACAATCTCAAACCCGTGAACGACGTCTTTTGAGGTCACCAGAAAATTAACGGTTGCCCCTTTTTTGATCACCATATCTTGTGGGGTGAATTGAAAGGCTTGCGATACCATGACCGCTTCATATTTGTTGTCGTCAATCTTTTTCAGACCCGGTTTATCAAACGGTTTTGTCTGATCAACTTGCGTCGGATCGATCAGTGTCGCATCAGATGGCGGTTGATTTCCGGATGCGAATGCTGAAACACCGATGATGCCTAAAAAGACGGCCAACATGACGCAACCAAACCCCAGCCAAATTTTCTCTAAGCGATGAATATGCATTGTCTTTCCTCCTTATCTGGAACTGAATAATAGAAAAATGGATCCCCACATCCCGATGATGACTCCGGCGACGATAAAAACGGCGACGAGTGTCCCATGTAAGTTTGATTCTGGTTTTATGTTCATTTTGCTGTACCCCCTTCTTTTTTAACTTGATGTCGTATCTTCATTTTAGAAAAGCCACACGGTCCGAGACCGTGATAAAGATCACATCATTTGTGACAATTTCGCTGTTTCGCTTTGAAAAACACACACAAAGTTCACATACTGGATCTGTATGCACAAAAAAATCCCCTTGTCTTAAAGACAAGGGGATTGGTTGCATCTTTAGATCCGGCAAACACCGACCGGGCATCCTTCACAATGGCATAAATCTCTCAGATATTTGGCATCATGAACGATAATTTTAGTTGTCGTGGATGAAATGACCTTCTCTTTTTTCCATTGAGAAAACATCCGGTTGACGGTTTCACGCGGTGCTCCGATCAATTGACCCAGTTCACTGTCGGATGGACGTTTTGACAGGACATAATCTTCTCCGACTTGTTTTCCGTTCATTGCAATCAACCGAAGTAAGGTCGAGGCGAGTGCCCCTTGTTTTCCGAACAGCAGCAGGTCCCGTAACTTCGTTTCGGACTGCTTACGCATCAATGCCTGCCAACGCATGATTTCCAGCGCGAACACACCGTCCTGCTTCATTAATTCCTCCAGTTTACTCTTTGCAATCACACCGAGTACACTGTCTTCCATCGTTTCCACGCTGTAGGAGCTGGGGAATGCTTCTCCGACATCAAACTCGCCAAACAGGTCCCCTTTGAAATATAAAAACATCATCAAAGGACTGCCTTTTTTCGTCAGCTTCGACAGTTTGACGCCTCCTTGCTTCACGTAAAACAGTTTATCGTTTAACTCCCCTTCCCAACAAACGATGGAATCTTTTTTGAAAGTCACTTCTGTCATGAAGTCCTCCAGTATCATCCGGGTCTCTGTCGATAAGACAAACGTGTTCGCTTCTGTCGTTCCGCAAGCAAGCATTCCGCATTCTCCTTTCCTTGATTCCTTCTGACCTTAGTATAGAACATCACACGTCAGAAAGGCGTTTTTTCAAAAGATTGTCAAACATTGTTCACCTTTTCACAATTTATTTTAAATAAAAAAACGATTTAAGGTCTCAGCAAGAACACTTAAATCGTTTTTTGATAGTAATGGTTGATAATTCTGCTTGTCGCTTGTCCCGGTTGTTCCGTATACCAGAGCGTCTTGAATTGTTCCATCGCCCTCCGGCTTTCCTGTAGAGCTGTATCGGAATCAATCCAGTTCAGCACACCGTCAAATTGTGTCGTAGACATGACAGGTAACGGATTCGGATACGAATCAACAATCCCCGGAATTTGCCGATACGTATCGAGATCGGGTGTATAAAGGATCGTCGGAATGCCGAGAAGGCAACTTTCAAACGGAATCGAAGAATAATCAGTGACAAGGACGTCTGTAATCAATAGATAATCATTGATGGAAAACTCATCGGTGACGAAATGAACATGTGTTTTCTTGTGCGTAAACATCGTCCGAACCGTCGGATGTAACTTCACGAGAATCGTCCATCCACGATCAGTCAGCTGTTCGAGCTGACGAACCGTCTGCCCTTCCATCCCGTTATACTCGCGGTAGGTCGGAGCATATAATAAAATGCGACGATCCTCTCTTGCATAGGCACTTTGGAGCTCTTCTTTAATGGATTCGTGCTGCTCATTAAACCAATAATCCGTCCGTGGGACACCAAATGATTTAAATACGCTTTTCTTTAAATCATGTGGTGCCATGAACTGCTCGGCACATGACTCTCCCGGGACGATGAAGTCCCCGTACCGCTGATAAACACGTTTAAAGCGTTGAAGAATCGGTTTGGATACGATCAAGCTTCGGGCAGACGTCAATCCGAATTTCTTTAACGTACCCGCTGCGTGCCAAAGTTGCACCCGTTGTGTTCCTTTTCGAATCGGTGCGACACTGAACTCACCGATGTAATTATCGATGAAGACATGTTTAGACGTCGCCAGTAAATAAGCCAATCGAATGAAACGAAGTCTGCGGTACGGCAAAATCCGTTCGGTCGACCAGCTTTCTGGATACTTCACGAACTTTCTATCGTAAATCAAATAACGTTTTTCTTTCGGAAATCCCGTCAGGAGTGCATCATTAATCGGTTTTACATTATCACCGTATGTGACCCAAAAGAGCGTTACCGGCTTCACGGGTAACAAACAGAAGATACGATAGAAGATCCGAAAAAGTAGCAAATAGATTTGCACGATACTCTCTCTCACGTTAATCCCGTCCTTCCAAGAAGAAAGACCGCACATATCGTGTGGTCTTGTTGTTTCTTAACCGTTTCCTAATTCAGTTTTAATTTGGCTTGTCGAAATGCCTTCCGTCCGACTGAGATATACGACTTCACAATACTCTTTCAGGAAGTCAAATTCACCCTTCCAGTCGTCGCCCATGACAAACGTATCGATTTGGTGTTCTTGTACATCACTGATTTTTTGATCCCAATTGTTTTCAGCAATGACTTCGTCCACATACCGGATCGATTCCAAAATCAATTTACGGTTTTCAAAACTATGGTACGATTCCTTGTGCTTTAAGCGGTTAAACTCATCTGTAGAAATCGCCACCACTAAATAATCGCCCATCTCTTTTGCCCGTTTGAGGATATTGATGTGTCCCCAGTGTAATAAATCAAATGTTCCGTACGTGATGACTTTTTTCATGATGATTCTCCTTTATGCTGATTGCTGGCGAGTTGCAGGATTCGGTTGCATGCTTGCCGAGAAGCTGTTCCGTCATCCCATTGACAAAACTTCTGATCGAATGTCGCAAAACGGACGCCGTATCGGCTCTTCCATTCGGACAACCGATTCATTTCTTCAAATAATCGTTCTTCTTGTAATACAAGTGGTCCCGGCGCTTCTTGCTCGAAATCGAAATAAAATCCGCGCAATCGATCCCGGTAATGTTCTAAGTCATACGTGTAAAAGATCATCGGACGTTTCAAGTGCGCATAATCAAACATAACAGAAGAATAATCGGTAATCATCGCATCCGCCGCGATGTATAGGTCGGAGATATCCGGATAATCCGATGCATTATGGACAGACGGATACGCTGACGTATCAACCTGATCCGCCACCAAATAATGCATCCGAATCAACAGCGTGTACTCCGCTCCAAACCGTTTTTCAAACTGTTCGAGCGAAAACGGGAGCGTAAAGGAATAGGAGCCTTGTGCCGCGTACTCATTATCCCGCCAAGTCGGCGCGTACAGAATAATTTTTTTACTCCGTTCGATTTGGTAACGGGAGTAGACACGTTCAAGGATTTCCGGATGCCGGTCCGTCTGATAGAACAGATCATTCCGCGGATAACCGATTTCAAGTAACTCTCCTGTAAAATCAAACGCCCGTCTGAAGATGTCACTTGAATACGCATTCGGTGAAATCAACAGGTCCCACTTCGCCGCCTCGCGCGCAAAATCACGTTTGTATCGTTCTGTCGTCGTATTCGCCATCTGAACATCATCCATGTCGAGCGCCAATCTCTTCAACGGTGTTCCGTGCCATGTCTGTAAATAGATTGTCCCGCTTCGCTTGTATAACCAGGATGGCAACCGACTGTTCGAAATCCAGACCCGTGATGTCGCGAGCAGATAAATCCAACGAATCGTCATCCGATCCACCGTTTGAACCGCGGAATCGTCAAACGTACTCCGGCGGTCTTTACTGAACAGCAATTCGAATTCCGGATGTTCCTGTTGGAAGGCTTCATAAATCGCACGTGGATTATCACTGTACTGTTTCCCCAAAAAACTTTCGAACAATATTCGATTTTTACGAACCGGCAGACAGGCAAACAACCGCATCATGAGATGCAATACCGCTTCAATTAGTTTGACTTTTCTAATCCACTGACGTAATTGACGTTTCAAAACGCATACTCCTTATTTCAACAAAATTTACTTATTCTAGAACTTCGTATTTAACAAACCTCAATCATCATAACAAAAAGCGCATCCATTTGGAATCAGTATTTGAACGCATGTACCGGAAAGGCAAATCAAACTTCGTCGTATTATGGACAAGCCCTTTGCGGTGACTGAACGTTTCAAAACTATACTTGCCGTGATAACCGCCGATCCCGCTTGCTCCGACTCCACCAAACGGTAAATTGTGCTGAGCGACATGCATCAACGTATCGTTCACACATCCGCCTCCGAAGGAGACCCGGCTCAAGACACGCTCTTTGACGAATTCATTTTCAGTGAATAAGTAAAGCGCAAGCGGCTTGTCACGTTCGGTGACGAATGTGATGACGTCTTCGATTTCTTCATAGACAAGAACCGGTAAGATTGGACCAAAAATTTCTTCCTGCATCAGCTTTGAATCGGCAGAAACATTTGTCATGACCGTCGGTGCCATCTTTCTTGTTTCCGGGTCGACTTGTCCACCAAATTGAATATCCCCTTGCTCCAAGTAACCTGTCAGCCTTTCGAGGTGACTATCCGAGACGATCTTGACATACGACCCGACACCGACACCGTTTCCGAATTGGGAGAAGGCTTCTTCTTCGATGAGACGTAAAAAGGTTTCCTGGACGTCTTGATGAACCAATACATAGTCCGGTGCGATACACGTTTGCCCGGCGTTCAACCATTTTCCCCAAGCAATCCGTTTTGCCGCAAGGCGTAAATCCGCGTCTTTATGGACGATTGTCGGTGACTTTCCGCCCAGTTCAAGGGTAACCGGTGTGAGGTGTTTGGCAGCCGCTTGGTGCACGATTTTCCCGACGCGTGTCGAACCGGTAAAGAAGATATAATCAAATTTTTCTTCCAACACGGCCGCGCTGACGTCGGCATCACCTTCGATGACCAAACCAAAACGTTGATGGAATGCCGTTTCAAATACTTCCCGTAATACCCGCGAAACGTTTGGCGTCAACTCGGACGGTTTTAGAACGATCGTATTTCCGGCCGCGATTGCTCCAACGACCGGGGCAAGCGCGAGTTGGAACGGATAGTTCCACGGTGCGATGACGAGAACATTCCCGTAAGGCTCAAACCGGATTTCACTTTTTGATCCGAAGTGCAACAATGGTGTTCCGACACGACGCGGCTTCGCAAGGCGACGCAACTGTTTCTCCATCCGATTGATTTCACCGTAGACGAATCCGATTTCCGTCGTAAACGCATCTTGGCGTCCTTTATTCAAATCGATTTTTAACGCTTCATAGATCGCTTCTTCATGTGTTTCAATCGCTTGCTTCAAAAACGTCAACATGCTTAATCTGAAGGCGATACTCCGCGTTGCGCCCGTCTTGAAAAACGTTCGTTGTGTTCCGATATGGCTTGCTACATCTGATGCCGTTGCCGTCAATTCCATCAACTGTTCCCCCTTATTTTCTCACTCATTTCTTCTTCTCCATTCTACCATAGCTGTTCGAGCAAATAAAAAAAGCGGAGAGTTCTATCTCCGCCTTCCGTTTACAGTTGAATCGCTGTTTCAAGTGCTACTTTCATCATATCATTGAATGTCGTTTGACGTTCTTCCGATGTCGTTTCTTCTCCTGTCAACAGGTGATCTGAAATCGTCAAGATCGTCAACGCATTGACTTTGTGTTTTGCTGCAAGTGTATAAAGACCTGCCGCTTCCATCTCGATCGCGAGACATCCGAAGTCCGCCCATTTTTTGAAGTGATGGAAGTCATCTTGATAAAATTGATCCGTCGTGAAGATTTGACCGACTTTCGCATCGATACCGTGTTCTTTTGCTGTCGTGTAGGCCTTATGCAACAAATCAAATGATGCTGTTGGTGCATAATCAAGTCCATTGAAACGGACACGGTTTTGTGCCATGTCGTGTGAAGCACTCATCGCGATGACGACGTCACGGACTTTGACGTCTGGCGTAATACCGCCGGCTGTCCCGACACGAATAAGGTTTTTCGCGCCGTACGATTGAATCAATTCATTGGCATAAATCGACATGGACGGTACACCCATCCCTGTTCCTTGAACCGATACTTTTTTACCTTTGTATGTTCCTGTAAAACCGTACATCCCACGGACTTCGTTATACAGAACGACGTCCTCTAAAAACGTCTCCGCAATGTATTTGGCACGTAATGGATCTCCCGGAAGTAAAACTGTTTCTGCAATCTGACCTTCTGCTGCGTTAATGTGTACGCTCATGTACGATTCCTCCTTGAAATATCGACTAAACAGACAACAACTCTCTGAACTCGTTTGGGGTCATCCCAAACTGCTTTTTAAACACTTTCCGAAAATATTTATCATCTTGATAACCGACTTCGAGCGCAATCTCATAAATCCGGGCATCCGTATCACCTAACAATTCCTTGGCACGATTTAAACGAATCGTTTGGATATAGTCGGACAGATTGACAGAGAAACGTTGCTTGAACCGTCTCGAAATGTATTCCCGACTGAGATAAAAGCGTTCACTCATGAGTTGAAGCGTTAGTTCTTCCGCATAATGTGTCGCAATATACTTTGCAATCTGATCAATCGCCTCACCCTGTTCTTGAACGGGACAAATTAATTCCATCGCCCGAGCAAGTGCATCGTTTAAGATGTCCGGGTCGATCGGCTTTAGTAAGTAATCAAAGGATTGATGTAAAATCGCACGACGCATATACGTATAATCATCATACCCTGTCAGTACGATCGTGACGACCTTTGGATGATGATTTTTTGTCCATTCGAGTAAACTTAAACCATCGAGTCCAGGCATTTCGACGTCGGTTAACATCAAATCGATTTTTTCTTGATCCAAGAAACGTTTGGCCATCGTCCCGTCGTCCGCTTCAAAGATGTTGTCAACCTGCCACGTATCCCATTCGCCGAGCAACTTCACTGCATCCCGCACATGTTTTTCATCGTCTACAATCAATACATTCATCATAGTTCCTCCTGTTCAACCGGAATTCGAATGACGATTCTAAATCCACCTTCTGACGGAGATTGGAGCATCATGCTCGCCTGATCCCCATAAAAGATAAGTAAACGTTCATAAATATTGTGCAGCCCGATTCCGGATGTCTGTTGATCTTCTGGTCGCCTGTGCATCCGCATCGTTTGGTCAATCGTTTCAAGGACGGCCGGTTCCATGACGGGACCGCTGTTTTCGACTTGAATGATCAGCTGGTCCCCGTCACTTCTGACTTTATAAGCCAAATAGTTTTCCGTCGCATCCGTTTGTTGATTAAAAGCGTGTTTGAAATAGTTTTCAGCAAAAGGTTGTAAAATCATTTTCGGAACTTCGATTGGATTCATATGCCACGGAACATCGACGATATACCGAAAACGATCCGGAAACCGTTGTTGTTGCAGACGCATATAAGACTGCAGATGGTCGACTTCTTGTTTTAAGGTCACAATCGTTTGCTCGTTGTTCATCGAGTAGCGCATCATCTGGGACAGTCCCGTAATGGAACGGTAGGCGATTTTTCGATCGCCTTGTAATGTCGTCGTACCGATCGATTGCAACGCATTAAATAAAAAATGCGGGTTGAGCTGGGATTGCAGGGCACGCAACTCGTTTGTCCGATTCTCAAGCGCAAGACGGTACTCCCGCTTGATCAATCGATCGATCCGTTGAATCATCCGCTGGAATTGCCGGTTCAGCAATCCAATCTCATCATTCGTCGTCGCAACGAATCGGGCGGACAGATCCCCTTGTTCAACACGCCAGACATTTGCTGTCAGTTGTTTGATCGGTTTCGTAATCTCAAGAGCCACGAGACTCGCCGCAATGATCATTAGAATCAACGATACCCCACCGATCAACATCAGGATGAGCGCCGTTTCATTTGCACCTTTAATGACTGTAGCATACGGTGTCGTCTTCACTAACGTGATCGGGACACCTTGTGTTTTCGTCTTGGCATAAACGACAAAGGAATCTCCGACCCGCATACTTCCACTGTCTCCCGTAAACCGTTCACTCGTAACCGGAAGCGTGTTTCCCGTTTTCGCAATCAAACGGTTGCCGCTCATCAGCCAAAGTGATTCTCCCGGAAAACTTTCAAACAACTGCAGTTGCCGCTCAAATACACTGGTTGGAATATCGACGGATAAAAAGCCAAGCGGCTCATCCGTTTCCACCCGGTCGATCCGGTAACGGAAACTGACGACTTCCTGTTCATCCAAAATCATCGTATGCGTATTATAGGCTGCAATACGGTGCGCAGGATCAATCAGCCATCCATTCCGTTGTTTCATCAACCGAAAATAATCGGTTTCCTGTAACCAATCAAATTTCCCGCGACTGGATGTCTTCATGTTGTAGACCGAGTATTCCGAGTTCCCTTTTAAAATCACGAAATGAAGTTGTTCAATGTCTTGTTTGGATAAAAACAATCCGAGCAACGCCCGTGAAATCACACCTTCCGATTCACTCAGCTCCGCATCGGCACCGACATTCATGATGTTGATCAAAGAACGATTGGCGTACAAACTTGTCGGTAACCGACGGACATCTTCCATATAATGACTGATTTGGTTGCTCCCTCTTTTTAAGGTGTTCAAACTCGAGCGTTCAGCCTGGGCAACGTTTTGATGGCGGACGTAAAGGTAAGAAGCTGACGTAGCAAGCGTTGTGGGTATCAGAATCGCTAAAACGACTAGTCGAATCAAACGTGTCCGGATGCTTTTCACCATCGTCCCTCCCATCCTTTTTCTTCTAATAAGTAGTATAGCACAGCTGTATCCGCTTACATGTATGTCTTTTATTTGTTTGTCTGTGTCACCATTCTTCTTAAATTACCTTTTCTGAAAAACAACACTTGATTCCGAATGAATATTGCTATAACATCGTTAATGTTCGTTTTTAACAAACTTTTTGAGATTAAGGTGGTTTCTGACTCATGTTCAAACTTTCCGAACACAATACAACAGCCAAACGCGAAATCCAAGCTGGTTTCATTACGTTCATCACCATGGCTTATATTCTTTTCGTCAATCCGACGATCTTGTCGGAAGCAGGTATTCCGCAAGATCAAGCGTTCTCGGCGACCATCATCGCGACACTTGTCGGGACATTACTGATGGGATTTTATGCGAATCTACCAATCGCCGTCGCCCCGGGCATGGGGCTGAACGCCTATTTCACGTATACACTGGTCATCGGAGAAAAGATTCCGTATCAAACTGCATTGTCTGTCGTGTTTGTCGCCGGAATCATTTTTCTGTTGCTGTCCTTGTCCCCGTTGCGGACTAAACTCATCGAGGTCATTCCAGCGACCTTGAAGTTAGCGATCACCGGCGGGATTGGTTTATTCATCGCTTCGCTCGGCTTAAAGATGTCTGGTATTCTCGTCGCAGATCCGGCGACGTTGATGACAATCGGTTCCCTGACTTCACCAGAGGCCATGATTACCTTGATTGGTCTGCTTGTAGCTGCTGTCTTAACACTTAAACGAGTTCCGGGTGGTTTGCTGTACGCCATGCTATTGGCCGGACTGCTTGCGTTCTTGAGTGGAGAATTGACGTTTTCGAAGACGCTGATTGCTTTGCCGACGTTGCCGGAAGGTATTCTTGTCGCCAATCCTTTCTCTGCTGTGCAAGACGTCATTCAATATGGACTGTTCGGCGGTGTCCTTTCCTTTGTGCTCGTCACGATGTTTGATACAACCGGAACAATGGTTGCCGTTGGCGAACAAGCCGGCTTGATCGAAAAAGACGGCTCTTTAAAAAACAGTGAGCGTGCCCTGTTATCCGACTCGACTGCCATGGTCGTCGGATCAATGTTCGGGACAAGTCCTACTACGGCTTATGTTGAATCGGCTTCCGGCGTTGCAGCCGGTGGACGGACTGGATTAACATCCGTTACGGTGGGTCTCTTATTCGCTCTTGCTGCGGTCTTCGGTCCAATCGTTCAGTCGATTTCAGCTGTTCCTGCCATCACGGCACCTGCATTGATGCTTGTAGGAGCATTGATGCTTCAAAACATCAAACAGATCAATTGGGATGATTTCGGC
This sequence comes from Exiguobacterium sp. s192, assembly GCF_018618795.1. NCBI lineage: Bacteria > Bacillati > Bacillota > Bacilli > Caryophanales > Exiguobacterium > Exiguobacterium sp. s192. Next base: position 75,947 of record NZ_JACSMS010000005.1, read on the forward strand.
GAAGCCTTTACAGCGTTCATGATCATCGTCATCATGCCGCTTTCCGGAAGCATCGCAACAGGAATCGCCTTTGGATTTATCATCTATCCCATCATGAAGGCTGTTCAAAAACAGCGTGTCCATGCTTTGATTTATGTGTTCGCCGTTCTATTTTTCATTCAATTGTTCTTCTTGCACTAAGAAAAAACGTGTTGCTCCCGATGATTCGGGAACAGCACGTTTTTGTTTTACTTCTTCATTTTCTCCCATGTCTTCGTAAAGTCTTGCAACATTTCTTCCGACGTCTTCTGCTTACCGACATATGCCTGCATGATTGCACCCATTTCGTTTACAGCACCGTCCGGATATTTGAACCAGTTCCATGAAATTGTTTTATCTTCTTTTGAATACTTGATGATATCATCTGCCAACGGTCCAAGATCAGCGGCTTCAATCGATTTGAAGGCAGGAATGAACTTGAATTTGTTGACCATATAATCTTTTCCTGTTTCAGATGTCGCCATCCACTCCAAGAATTTTTTACCTTCTTCTTTATTTTTCGAGTTTTTATTGACGACCCAGTTGTTTGGAACACCAACAGGAAGACGGTCCATTTTTTCTTTGTCATCATTGATCGGCATCGGAATGAAGCCCATCTCGATATCTGGATTAACATCCGTAATCAGTTGTTGTGCCCAGTTCCCTTGTTGGATCATCGCTGTTTTTCCTTCAGCAAATTGCGAAACCTGTGTATTGTAATCCGTTGTCAGTGGATTTTTATTGCCGTATTTAATCGTCAAGTCAAACAAGTTCATGAATTCTTTGAACTGTTTGTTGTCTTCAAATTTTCCTTTTCCAGCATTCAGATCGGCAATGAATTGATCCGGATCATCTTGTTGCGCCACCGGAATGTTCAGCAAGTGGTTTCCAAGGATCCACCACTCTCCATATCCGATTGAGAACGGTGTGACACCGTCTGCTTTAAGTTTTTCCGATGCTTCCGTGAGTTCAGTCAATGTTTTCGGTAACTCTGTAATTCCGGCTTTTTTGAAGATTTCTTTATTGTAAATGAAACCGTATCCTTCCAGATTCATCGGCATGCCGTACAGCTTTCCGTCAATTGTCATCGGCTCTTTTGATAAATCCGTCAAATCACTGACCCATTTTTCGTCGGATAAATCTTCTAATTTATCTTGCCAGGTTTTAGCTTCCGTGAATCCACCATTGTTGAAGACGTCCGGTTCGTTACCTGAAGCGAACTGCGATTTTAACGCTGCTCCATAGTCTGATCCGCCGCCGACCGTTTGAACGACGACTTTTACGCCGGTTTCTTTTTCGTAATCCTTCGCCATCTTTTCCATGTCTTTTGCGATTTCAGCTTTAAATTGGAATACGTTGAGGGTCTTGCCATCTTTGGAAGAGCCACTGTCCTTTGAGTCATCACTATTGAGTGTTCCACCGCCACACGCTGCAAGTGCTACGACCATCGCCGTCGTCACAACTGGTAGTGCTGCCCATTTACGTTTACGCATTCGGATACCTCCCTGATTTCGAGTTGATAATCGTGCTACGCTTTTACAATAAATGAAAACGCTTGCAATAAAAATAGATAATTTTGTCCGGTGCGGTGGAAAATATTGAACAATCGTTACCCGACAGAAAAACTCGGGATTAGTGTATGATAAAGGAAAGAATGTTATTTAATGAAGGAGTTTGATGCAATGTCCTTACAATTCACGATTTTATTGATTGGTTTACTGCTGTTTACTGCCGTCTGGACGACTAAGCTATCGAGTCGCCTCAACATCCCGGCCCTGTTGATTTTCATCGCACTCGGCATGATCGCCGGCAGTGACATTACCGGATTCATCCGTTTTGACGATGCCGAGTTGGCACAATTGCTTGGTACTGTCGCTTTAATCATCATTTTATTTGAGGGGGGACTGCAGACGGTCTGGAAAGAGGTAAAAACCGAACTCGCTCCGTCTCTCTCCCTGGCAACATTCGGTGTTTTTATCGCTACGACAATCGTAGCTGTCGCCTCTCACTATATTCTTGGCTTCAGTTGGGCAAATGCCTTTTTACTAGGGGCCATTGTCGGTTCCACCGATGCTGCTGCCATCTTCTCCGTGCTCAGCGGACAATCCGTTCGGCGGAAAGTCGGTTCGACGCTGGAAGTCGAATCCGGTACCAATGACCCGATGGCTGTTTTTCTGACCGTCCTATTCCTCGAGTTCGTGACGAATCCGAAGGAAGCTTCGCTTCTTTCCGGCTTGTCTTCACTCGTTTGGGAAATGGTGATTGGTTTACTGCTCGGATTATTGATCGGCTGGGTCGCATCGACGTTGCTGAACCGGATTGATTTAAGTTCATCCAGCTTTTATCCGATTCTCTTGATGTCTTTTGCCTTTCTTTCCTTTGGTCTTGCCGATACGATTCATGCCAGTGGTTTCTTGGCGGTCTACGTGACAGCCATCTATATCAGCAACCATGAACTGGTTTATCGCCAGACGCTTGTCCGCTTTACGATGAGTATGGCGCATCTTGCCCAAATCGGTATGTTCATTGTTCTCGGGTTACTTGTCTTCCCGAAACAGTTGCTCGATCCTCAGGTCATCCTGTCATCCATCGCGTTGGCCCTGATTCTGATTTTCATTGCACGTCCGGTCTCGGTCTGGCTCAGCCTGCTTCCTTTTAAATACTCATGGCAGGAAAAAGTGTTTATCTCCTTTGCCGGTTTAAAAGGTGCGGTTCCGATCATCCTGGCGACGTATCCACTGGTTGCCGGAATCGAGAACGCCGGTATGATTTTCAATATCGTCTTCTTTACCGTTCTTCTGTCAACATTGATCCAAGGGAGCATGCTCACCTTCTTGGCGGATCGCCTTCAGTTAAATGAGACCGGTTCTTCGACCATTCAAACCGTCATTGAGTTCATGTCGATTGGTAAACCGAATGCTGAAATCATTGAACTGACGATTCCGAACTCGCATCCGTTTGTCGGACAAGCCATCTCAGACATTGATCTGCCGCAGGAATTTTTGATCACCGCCATCATTCGTAATGATCAAATCATCACGCCGCGGGGAGATACGGTTTTTGAAGGACGCGATCAATTGCTTCTATTAACACCGAAACACCGGATCAAAACGCTGAAACGCTTTTTATTCCCGAAAACCTCATGACAAAAAGGACGAATCGATCGACGATTCGTCCTTTTTTTGTGATCTACACTCACCGTTTTGCTTTTAATCGACGATACAAAATGTATCCCACAATCCCGATGACGATGATTCCGAGAATCCACCATAACTCTTGTTCTAATCCCTTGAGCATCGATTCCGCCCGTTCGACCCCAAACTTTTCGCCCAACCAGACATAGAAAAACGACACGGGAAACAACCCTAGACTCGATGCAAGTAAGTACCGTTTAAAAGACAGATTGAACAAGCCGCACGGAATGGAGACGACGGAACGCACAACAGGGAAAAAGCGGCCAAATAACGCTGACCAGGAACCATACTTCGAGACAATCCGTTCCCCCTGAACAATTTCCCGTTCTTTAATCATCAACCATTTTCCGTAACGGATTAAGATTGGACGTCCGGCGTAGCGACCAAGAAAATAAAACAATGTGGCGCCCATCAAACTGCCGACAAATCCAATCAGGACGGCTGCTGTCCATCCTAGTGTCCCGTTTGAGACATAGAGGCCAAGTAACGGTAATCCCACTTCAGCCGGGATCAACTCGGTTCCGAGCCCGATAATCATGATTCCTAAAAACAGCCAGAGATTCGACTCTCCGGCTGAGAATAACCATTCTAACATCCAACCACTCCTCTAAATCAGCCTCGTGCAGGACGAAGAAGATAATAAATAATGACGACAAGGGTCGTCCAGACACCTGTGAAGATTCCGATGATTCCGACGATAAAGAATCCAAGCGCCATCATCGATCCTGTTCGTTTGTAATCACGCCACATCGTTCGAAGTCCTTTGATGTTGAACCAAAGAAAAACTACAAAAAGTAAGGCAAACACTAATCCCGTAATGAGTATCGCTGACATGTCTTCACCTCTTTCTTATTAGTTGTTATCCCCATTATACCTTACTTTTACACGTCTTCCCTCCGTCTGAGGTCTCATGAACCTACTTTCATCATGAAAAAAAGCGATGTTCATCACCATTACTGGCGCGAACATCGCTTGTTTCTATGATTTATGTGTGAATCACTCGTTTTTACAACAGGTGTACGCCTTGCTCACGATAAGCAGTCCGTGTCTCTTCTGACCAGACCGACGCTTGAACTTCACCGATATGACGTTTCTTCAACAAGAACATCGCCATACGTGATTGCCCGATGCCTCCACCAATCGTTAACGGGAGCTTTTCTTCCAATACGCCTTGATGGAACGGGAAATCAAGTTTCGCATGTTCCCCAGTCGTCTCGATTTGTGCCAGTAACGTTTCACGGTCGACACGAATGCCCATTGATGAAAGTTCAAATGCTCCGATTTCCGGATGGTGGACTAAAATATCACCGTTGAGTGTCCAGTCATCGTAGTCAGCTGCTCGACCATCATGTTTTTCTCCGGATGCCAGCGCACCGCCGATCTGCATCAAGAAGACCGCACCATATTCTTTCGTCACTTCCGTCTCCCGCTCTTTTGTAGAAAGGGTCGGGTATGCATCTTCGAGCTCTTGTGTCGTCATAAAGTGAATCGTCTCCGGCAAGATGGCCTCGATTCCGAACTGTTCTTCGACTTCACGCTCTACTTGATGAATCGATTGATAGATGGCCCGTACTGTCGTCTGCAAGTAATCGATCGTCCGTTCTTCCTTCGAGATGATCCGCTCCCAATCCCATTGGTCGACATGAATCGAGTGGGTCGCGTCCAAGACTTCATCGCGACGAATCGCATGCATCAGCGTGTATAATCCTTCGCCTTTTGCGAATCCGTACGTATGGAGTGCTTGACGTTTCCACTTCGCGAGAGATTGAACGATTTCAAGTTCAGCCTGATGATCAAGCGCATCAAAACGGATGACGCGTTCGATTCCGTTGAGGTGATCGTTGACTCCGAGTGTGCTTTCAACGAATAAAGGTGCTTCGACGCGTGTTAATCCGAGTTGTGTTGAGAATTGCTCCTCAAAGCGTTTTTTTACGAGTGTGATTGCTTCCTGTGTCTGTTTCATCGATACGAGTGTTGTCATGGTATTCTTCCTCCTCAATTGTGTGTTTGAAAAAGAAGCCATAAAAAAGAGCCCTTCTCTCCCAAGAATATGGGACGAAAGACTCGGTTCCGCGGTACCACCCATGTTAACAGCTCAGCTGCTCACTCAAAAGACTGATGATCAATTATCATCTCAATCTTCGGCCATATGATAACGGACAGGCAACTCCGGCTACGCCTACTGACTCGTGTGTTCGGGTAGCGACTCCGGGATGTTCTTCGCAACTTGTTTCCGACTGGGCTCTCACCGTCCCCAGCTCGCTAATCCGGTTTTACAAGATGTTACTCTTCCCTTCAACGTCGTTGTTACAATTGAATTGAGAACATCGTACACCATGCAACAAGTGTTTGAAAAGCCCTTTTTTCAAAAAAAAATAAAATAATCTGACTAATCAGATTAGCTAATCTAAAGAAAAACGTTCCCGCAGAAGCGAGAACGCGCTTACAATTTATTTGATTGAACCACTCGTAATTCCCTGAATAATTTGCTTTTGCATCGCGAAGAAGAATAATAACAGCGGAATGATACCGAGGATCAGTCCCGCCAAGGCCAAATCCCATTGTTTTGTATACTGACCGAAGAAGTAGAACGTGGCGAGCGGAATCGTCCGCAGTTCGACGTCACGCAACATCAGCGACGGCAACAGGAAATCATTCCAAATCCATAGTGTGTTTAAGATGACGATTGTCACCGTGATCGGTTTGAGCAACGGGAACACGATGCGCCAAAACACGCCCCACTGGGAACAGCCGTCAATGATTGCTGCCTCTTCGATTTCTTCCGGAATCGATTTCATGAAGCCGTGGTACAAGAAAATCGACAACCCGGATCCAAAACCAAGATACATGAGAATCAAGCCCCAATAACTGTTTTGTAACCCCAAGTCACCCGATAACTTGGATAACGGAATCATGATCGACTGGAACGGAATGATCATCGCGGCGACAAACAGGAAAAAGATGATTGTCGATAACCGGGTTTTCGTCCGAACCAGCTTCCAGGCAGCCATCGAACAAAAAATGACGATGACGGCATTCGCCCCGACAGTAATGATGACAGAGTTCAAGAACACTTTTCCAAAATTCATCGCTTCCCAGGCATCCGTATAGTTCGAGGTGATCCATTCTTTTGGAAGTCCTGACGTATTCGTAAAAATATCACCTTGCGTCTTAAACGAGTTCGAAATGACATAATAAAATGGAATCATATACAGTAAGCCCATCAGCAAGGCGGCGATTTCGACAGTTCCGAGTCGCACCGAGTAACGGCCCCGTTTTTTCGGTGCCGGTTGTTCCGGCTTCAGTTCTGGTTTCGGTAAAGGTTGCGCGGTACTCATGCTTCCACCTCCCGTTTTTTCGTCAAGTAGACCTGAGTTACGGTAATCGCTGCGACGACCACAAAGAAGATGATCGCTTTGGCCGAACCAAGACCAAGGTTGTTGTTCGTAAACGATTCTTTATAGATATTCAGTGCGAGCATCTCGGTTGATTTAAACGGTCCACCGTTCGTCAGCGATAAGTTCGTATCAAATAATTTGAACGACCATGAAATCGTCAGGAACAGACAGATCGTCACCGATGGCATGATCAGCGGAATCGTGATGTTACGTAACGTCGATAGGCGGTTCGCGCCATCGATTTTTGCGGCCTCAATCAGTTCCTGCGGGACATTTTGAAGGGCGGCAATGTAGATGACCATGATATAACCGCCACCTTGCCAGATCGAAACGATGACAATGCCCCAAAATCCGGTCTGGGCGTCACCAAGCCAGGGAAGTTCAAATAAACTCCAACCTGTCAGCTCTCCGATCGATGCAAATCCTTTAACATAAATGAACTGCCAAACGAATCCTAAAATCAAGCCGCCGATCAAGTTCGGCATGAAGAAAATTGTCCGTAAAAAGTTACGGGTCCGAATGTTTTGTGTGAGTAAAAACGCTAACAGGAAGCCGACTAGATTCGTCAGAATCACGGCAACAACTGTATATTTCGTCGTCAACCAAAATGACTGCTGGAATTGGTCATCGACCGTAAAGAGGCGTACATAATTGTCGAATCCAATCCAATTCAATTCACCTGTAATTCCGTTCCAATCCGTGAACGAATACATGACACCGTTAAAAAAAGGTACGAGAACAATTACCGCGAAAACCAGAAAGACGGGTCCGACGAACATCCAAAACTCGAGTCCGCGTTTTACTTTTTTCTTATTGCTTACTGCCATTGCTCATCCCTCCTCTGTCCTAAGCGTACGGAATTTTCCACAAAATGAAAACGCAACCATTTGACACATTGGGTGGAAAATATTGAACGATTATTTGGCGCGACCCTTTCGAATGAGCTACTATAAAGAAATATAAAGAATTTCATCTTGAGAGGAAGATTATGCCATGGAGAAAACCATTCGTTCTGATCTAGAGATTGCCCAACAAACGACTTTACAACCTATTTCTGAAATCGCCCGTCAAATCGGGCTGACGGACGCAGATTATGACTCGTACGGAAAGTACAAGGCGAAGTTGACGGATGGGCTAGCCGAACGGTTGGCAACGAATGCCGACGGAAAATTGATTCTCGTCACAGCCATCAATCCAACGGCTGCCGGTGAAGGAAAATCAACGGTGACGGTCGGACTTGGTCAGGCATTGCACCGGCTCAAGCACAAAACGATGATTTGTCTGCGGGAACCGTCGCTCGGACCCACGATGGGATTAAAGGGCGGCGCTTGCGGCGGCGGCTACAGCCAAGTGTTGCCGATGGAAGAAATCAACCTGCATTTCACAGGTGACATGCATGCTATTACCTCGGCCCACAACACAATCAGCGCTCTGCTCGACAATCATCTTCATCAAGGCAATGATTTGCGGATCGATCCGCGTCGCATCACATGGAAACGTGTCCTCGACCTGAATGACCGGGCGTTACGCAACATCACGATCGGACTCGGTGGAGCGGCTCATGGTATTCCGCGTCAAGACGGCTTCGACATCACCGTTGCATCAGAAATCATGGCGGTCCTTTGTCTCGCCGACTCGATTGCTGATCTGGAGGACCGAATCAGCCGGATTGTCGTCGCTCACTCGTACGAGCAACAGCCGGTGACCGTCAAGGATATCCAGGCTTCCGGTGCTGCGACATTGCTCTTAAAAGAGGCATTCCGTCCAAATTTGGTACAGACCGTCGAAGGGACGCCGGCCTTGATTCACGGCGGACCGTTCGCAAACATCGCCCATGGTTGTAATTCGCTGATTGCAACGCGAACGGCTCTCAAGCTGAGCGATTATGTCGTGACAGAAGCCGGCTTCGGCGCTGATCTTGGCGCTGAAAAATTCTTTAACATCAAGTCACGAATCGGCAATTTACATCCTGATGCCGTCGTTCTCGTTGCCACCGTCCGTGCGTTAAAAATGCATGGTGGTGTCGCAAAAGACCAGTTGGCTGAAGAAAACCTATCTGCCTTGGTCGAAGGACTCGCTTTGCTCGAAAAACACGTCGAGACAATGGATTTGTTTGGTGTTCCGGCGGTCGTAGCCTTAAATCGTTTTTCAAGCGATACAGAAACGGAACGTCAGACCGTACTCGACTGGTGTCGCGAACGAAAAATCCGCGTTGCGGAAAGTGAAGTATTCAGTCAAGGTGGAGCCGGTGGAGAAACGTTGGTCGAACAGGTTTTCGAAGCACTCGAAGAAGACAGCCAGTTCACGCCTCTTTATCCAACCGATTTACCGCTCACTCAAAAAATCGAGCGGATTGCGATGCGTGTCTATGGTGCAGCCGGAGTCCATTTCGAGGAAAAAGCATTGCGTGAACTGGAACGTTGCACGGATCAAGGACTTGGCCATTTGCCGATTTGTATGGCAAAAACGCCGTTTTCATTGACGGATGATCCGACTAAGTACGGACGAGTCGAAGGGTTTATGATTACGGTCCGCGAAATCAGACCGGCGATCGGGGCGGGATTCATCGTCGCCTTGACCGGGAATGTATTAACCATGCCGGGTTTACCGAAAATACCGGCGGCTAATACGATGGGAATTTCTGAAGATGGAACGATATTCGGGCTTTCTTAATCAAGGAAGGATGATATACATGACAATCGATCATACACACTGGATTGCATCTGACGGTCATACGACGAACATGCATCTTTTGGAAGCAAGTGCGCCTAAAGGTGTCGTCATCGTTTTTCACGGCATGATGGAACACGGGGAACGTTACCAGGAATTTGCCGAGTTTCTGTATGCCCATCACTATCACACCGTCATCCCGGATTTACGCTGTTTTGGTGCTCAGGCTCCTCAGTTGGGTCACTTAGAACCAAATCAAGGGTTTGATCAGTTGGTTCAAGATGCGGAAGAATTGGTTTACGACATTAAAGACCGCTATCCGGACTTACCGATTTTTGCATTTGGTCACAGCTTCGGTTCGCTGATTTCAAGACGCCTTGGACAAACACTCGGTCACGAACTGGCTGGTGTTATTGCCAGCGGTCCCCCGACCGACAGCGGAATACTCGGGAATATCAGTAAAAAAATCGTTCGGCAATTGATCGAGCAAACATCGGCGCAGCACCCGGCGGAAGGCATGAGTAAATTGGTTTTTGGCCGCTACAACTTACGCTTCTTCCCGGCCTTGTCGCCAAATGCCTGGTTATCGTCCGACCCGCAGTCGGTCATGCGTTATGATGAAGACGTACTGTCTGGTCAAACTGTGACACTTGGATTCTTTCATGAATTGCTTTCTGCCACAAAAGCCGTAAACTCCCTGTCTTATCTTTATCAGCATCCGCGGCATCTTCCGTTGTTACTGATTGCCGGTGAAGATGATCCCGTCGCCTTTGACGGAAAAGGGATTCATACCTTGTTCGACGCCTATAACCGGGTTCGTGTTGAAGGTGTTCAACTCACCGTCTATCGCGGATTGCGCCATGAACTGTTTCACGAATTTGAGCGGATTCGTGTCTTCGCGGATATTGCGGGCTGGCTGAATAAACAGGTTGGATCCCGTCTTCCTTCTTCTGTCCGGAGACAAGGACACCCATAATCAAAAAAAGGAGTCATCCTCTATCGCTTAGAGGGTGACTCCTTTTTGATCAATGGATCCAGCTCAATGAACGGATCATCGTTTCGATTTCTTCTAATTCCAATGACTCTCGATCAGCAGAATAAGTCAACAGCACAAGACGTTCGCCGTCGGAGTAGGCAAAGATGCGGATAAACACATCTTCTTCTTTTCCATCAACAGCAAGCAAGGCTTCTTTTGGTGTATTCCGACGCGCTTCAAGAGGTCCCGTCAATTCAATGCCAAACTCTTCTACCAACAAATTGATTTCTTGTTCAGCCGCTTCAAACGGTGTCAGTTCTTCTGCATCCGACTCATAAATCGACAACTGTAAGGTGCCCATCGCATTTTCTTCCGTCGAATAAAAACTAACGAACGTTTCCTCTTCCTGGTATTCAAACGTCTGTGGATATTCAAGAGTAATCCAATTATCGACCGTGTAATGTTTCATATAATTTCCTCCATTCGATTTATCTCGCCAAAATGTACTCCTGTCACGGTCAGTTGTTCCAAATACCGTGCTAGCGTGTCCGAAAGGAAAATACGATCCGTCCGTTCATCTCGCAAGATGTGGTGGGGACCAAGCGACTCACTGATGATCCGCTCCGTCATGAAATAGACCTGTCTCTTCCGAATGGTGCGGAAAATATTTGTCTTATGTAAATGCTCCACCCGTCTTACCGCTAGTATATTGATGAGATAGTAATTGCTTAATCCCGACCGCGTCTTCAACTGGACCCGAAGACATTGTACAGAAAACGGAGTCAACCGTTCCAATGTCTGTTTCATCCGTTCCGATACCAGCGGGATATTCAATTCGTTCGGAAGCACGTCCGGTAACATATCCGCATCCTGTTCGATTGAAAAGGCAAGTAAGCTTGTGTTCAGAAACCACTCTCCTGTCATGAAGCGATAACGATCGATTTGATGATGACAGGTCGCCCTCCATCCTTTTCCCATCGCCTGTTCGCTCCAAACTCGAACTTTGTTCACCAGTCATTCGCTCCTCTTTCCATCCTCGGGCATTCATGCTCGTCGCAGGAAGCTCATGTAAACGATTTAGCTATTGTTATTGTACACTTTAACTGCGCACGATTGGAATCACAAGATTCGGGTGTCGTCCGTTTCAAACGGTGAAATCTTCGAACGAGATCGATGACAGGCAGCACCTCGTGTCGATTGTGGTTGGCGTACCCAAAGAACAGCCGCTCTTTAATGCTCGACGGGTGTTTTTTGAGCTACAAGAGCCCTGTTCAATCCGTCTGGAAAAATCAAAACTATTGACTTTTTTTCTAAAAGTTATGGATATCTGTTCTTTGCTATGCTACTATATCTCATGTAGCAACTTTATTGAGCAACTTTTGCGGGTGTAGTTTAGTGGTAAAACCTCAGCCTTCCAAGCTGATGATGAGAGTTCGATTCTCTTCACCCGCTCCAATTTATGACATAACATAGGTCAACGACACATAGGTCAACGACTTTTATAACCCTCTCGAGGGGAAGACGATTCGCGCGATGCGAATCGTCTTTTTTTGTCCTTCGCGATACAGGGCGCATCTTTTTGGGTATAGTCCGGTATAAAAGTTTCTACTTAGGAATGAGGAGGAGTCTTATGATTCAGATGAAGATGCCCGGTGTAACGGTCTATCAAAGCACGTTAATGAAAACGACTTCGACGTTGATTGAAACACCCGACTGTCTGATTGTCGTTGATCCAGGCTGGCTACCGGACGAAATCGCCACGATTCGCCGGGACGTCGAAATCATCCGGCACGACCGTCCTCTTTATATCGTTTATACGCACGCCCATTTCGATCACATATTAGGTGCTTACGCTTTCAAAGATGCGATTGCGATTGCCTCTCGTCGGTTCATCGATGTCGATCAAGCCGCCGCGCTGGAAGAAGTCCAGAATTTTAATGATGAATATTACATCGAATCCCCGGTCTTGTTTCCGAACATCACCCATGTCATCGATGAATCAGAAACCACTTTGACAATCGGTAAAACCAAGCTGATTTTTTTCCTGACACCCGGTCACGAAGCGACGCATCTGTCCTTTGTCGTCATGCCGCTCCACCTTCTGGTCTGCGGCGATTATGCGTCCGATGTTGAAATTCCGTTGATTGAACATGATTCCAACGAATATTTGACGACGCTCGAATTGCTCGAATCCTTTATCTATGAATATGAAATCAAGTTACTGATTCCCGGTCATGGTCATATTTGTGACGTCCGGACTGAAATGATTGAACGCCTTCATCTCAGCTATGACTATATCTTAGCCTTGCGTGCCGGAAAGGAATCGAACTGGTCTCCGTCTTGGCAACGGACATCTTTCATGAGCCGCTTACACGAAAAAAACAAGCGCCAAGTCAAGAAAGAACAATCCGAACAACTCGCTCGGCGACAGTATGACTAAAAAAGAGACAGCGTCCACCGCTTCTGAAGCAATGGACACTGTCTCTTTTTGTCACGGTGTGGTCCCGATTAATTCCAACATCAAGGCTTTTTGGGCATGCAGACGATTTTCTGCTTGATCAAATACAACAGAATGTGGACCATCAATAACTTCTGCTGTCACTTCTTCTCCCCGGTGTGCCGGGAGACAATGGAGGAAGATGACGTCGGCAGCGGCCACATCCAGCAACGGTTGATTGACTTGATAGCCTGAGAACGCCGCCAGTCGTTGCGCCGTCTCCTCTTCCTGCCCCATACTCGCAAAGACATCACTGTAGATGATATCCGCTCCCGTTGCGGCTTGAACCGGATCCGTGTACTGTTCGATTTTCCCGCCTGTTGCTTGCGCCAAGCGGTTCGCCTCGGCGACAATCGTTGCGTCCGGTGCATACGCGGCTGGACTGCAAATCCGGACTGTCATTCCACTTAAAGCCCCGCCAATTAACAACGAGTGAGCCATGTTGTTTCCGTCCCCGATATAGGTCAGTACTTTCCCGGCTCGTTTTCCGAAATGTTCTTCAATCGTGAGTAAATCCGCTAAGACTTGGCACGGGTGATGTAAATCCGTCAATCCATTGATGATTGGAATCGTTCCGTGCTCCGCTAACGTTTTCACCGTCTCATGTGAAAACGTCCGAATCATCAGCGCATCGACATACCGACTCATCACTTGTATCGTGTCGCTTAACGACTCTCCTCGTCCGATTTGCATATCTGATCCGTTCAAGACGATGGGATGGCCACCCAACTCGATGACCCCGACTTCAAACGAAATCCGTGTCCGGGTAGAGGCCTTTTCGAACAACAACGCTACTTTTTTTCCACTCAGTGCCTCTTTATATGTCGCCGGCGTCTGTTTGACCGCTTTCGCCAACTCCAATAACTCGGTTAATCCTTCCGCTGTCAATTCTTCGAGCGTCAATAAATGCTGTAACTGCTGTTTTGTGTTCGTCATTGGATTAACTCCTTTCGTGTCGTCCATTCTGCTAATGGTTTGACAGGCAACATATCCGCCTCCTCCACGCTGTCGAAATACTGCGCAAGGTGTTGTTCGGTAATGACGATGGCTCCCTTCGTCAGAGCCAGGGCACGTTGTGCTTGTTCGTCCTCGCTGATCGAGAAGAAGACACGACACTGGTCAAAATCCGTTCCATCGTCTAGCGGTACGGCATCCGTCCATCCTTCTGTCCCTTTACCGGCGATGTGCAACGTTCGTGTCGTCAGCAACGTTTTTGTTGTCTCATCATGCGCAAAACGTTCTTTCGCCAATCCGTTTGTCGTCCACTGCAACGTTTCCCCGGTAGACCGCATGACGGGTCCTGTCATCGGGTCCACATGACGTAACTTCAACGTCGAGAAAACCGGCGTCTTCACCGCATGAAACGGTAAACTCGTCCGTTTGGCCGGTAACGCATGAACACGTTGTCCGCTCGCTGCCTGGACTGCCCATTCGAGTAACGGTTGACCCGTGACTTTAGCGACAATCGGTAATGTCCGGGAAGCACGGGGGTTGATTTCTAAGACATACAGGCTTTGATCTTTGACGACGAACTGAATGTTAAAGGCTCCTTTATACGCCAGCTGTTGTCCGATGGCCTGCGCAATCGCTTCGATCTCATCCTGCAATGCCTGCGTCGCTGAAACCGGCGGCAAGATCATCGTCGAATCTCCGGAATGGACACCTGCAGCTTCAATCTGTTCCATGATGATCGGAACATATGTCATTGTCCCGTCAGAGATGCAGTCCACTTCGAACTCTTTCCCCTCGATATAGGCATCGACTAAAATCGGAAATGCCAGTTCAGGTAACAACGCCTCTAAATCAGCGGCTGTTTTCAAGCGATGCATGCCCTTCCCGCCGATGACATACGACGGACGGATCATCAGCGGATAACCGAGTTGCATGATGACCGAATTCAATTCTTCCTCGTTCGTGACCTCTTGACCGGGAATGTGTGCGATATCCAGTCGGTCTAAAAATTGATAAAACCGTTCACGATTTTCCATTTCATCAATCGTATCTGCCGTCGTGCCGAGCAGATGATAGCCACGTTGTTCCAGTTCAGCGGCCAAGGCAATCGCCGTCTGTCCGCCAAACTGCACCAAGACGTCTTGACAGTTCTCTGCCTCGAGTACATGAACGACGTCTTCAATCGTCAACGGTTCCACATACAACCGGTCGGCGACTTCAAAATCCGTCGAAACCGTTTCCGGATTGTTGTTGATCATGATCGTTTCATATCCGCTGTGTTGAAGCGCCCGAACGGCATGCACCGAACAATAATCAAACTCGATCCCTTGTCCGATGCGAATCGGACCCGCCCCAAGGACGGCGACCTTTTTATGATTGGATGGCGTGACCTCTGTCCGTCCTGACCAACTGCCGTAAAAATAAGGTGTCGGACTTGAAAATTCAGCAGCACACGTGTCAATCATTTGAAATGCCGGCTGTATCCCGAATCCTTGACGCTGACCTTGCACCGATTCCACTGACACACCCAGTACACCAGCGATTTGTTGGTCAGTAAACCCATGCCGTTTTGCTGTTAAGAGCGACTCTTCCGACGTCAGATCCAATGTATCTTGAATCGTTAACAGTCGTTCGAGGATCGTAATGAACAGCGGTTGAATCTGCGTCAATTCGACAATCTGTTGCAAGGTCGTTTCTTTTCGATCCAGTAACGCAAGCAACGCAAGCAGACGGCGATCCGTGATCTGTTCTACTTCATGCCAGAGTACCGTCGTGTCGGCTTGCTTCATCCAAGTCGGATAAAGTGGATTCTGTTCAATCCCTGCACCACGCCATGCTTTTTGTAAAGCCTCTTCAAGCGTCTTCCCCATTGCCATACTTTCGCCGGTCGCCTTCATCTGGGTTCCGAGGCTGCGGTCGCTTTCCGGGAAGAGATCAAACGGAAAACACGGGACTTTGGCTGTTACGTAGTCCATTGTAGGTTCAAAACTTGCCATCGTCTCCTTCGTCACGGGATTGATGCAGTCATCTAAACGTTCGCCAAGAGCAAGACGGGTCGCAAGTTTCGCGATTGGATAACCCGTTGCTTTCGAGGCGAGGGCCGAAGAACGGCTGACCCGCGGATTCACCTCGATGACATAATACGTTTGTTCGGTCGGATGAATCGCAAATTGGATGTTACACCCTCCGACGACCCCGAGGGCGGAGACGATTTCTCGTGCTGCCGTTCGGAGCTGTTGATTCATCTGGTCAGAAATCGATTGAATGGGCGCAAATACAACCGAATCGCCGGTATGCACACCCACCGGATCAATATTTTCCATATTACAGACGATAATCGTCGTATCAAACGCATCACGCATCACTTCGTACTCCACTTCTTTATAACCGGCAATGCTGGCTTCGACGAGACATTGTGAAATCGGACTCGCCTGTAATCCGTTTGCCGCAAGCAGACGGGCTTCTGCTTTTGTCTTGGCGATCCCGCCGCCCGTTCCCCCTAACGTAAAGGCCGGACGAATGACCAGTGGAACACCACACGTTTCCATGAACTCCTCCAGTTCAGCCAATGTTTCGATCGTCTGACTCGTCGGGAGTGGTTGATTCAGTTCAAGCATCCGCTGTTTAAAACGTTCGCGGTCTTCGCCATCGCGAATCGTTTCGAGTGATGTGCCGAGCAGTTCCACTTGATATTGATCGAGCACACCGGCTTCTTCGAGCGATAGTGCCAGATTCAGGGCCGTTTGTCCGCCGACCGTCGCGAGCAGGTGGGTGGGACGTTCACGTTGGATGATGGCAGTGGCCTTCTCAAGGGTCATCGCTTCGATATAGATATGGTCCGCCGTCGACGGATCCGTCATGATCGTAGCCGGATTCGAATTCATCAACATGACCTCGCATCCCGCTTCCCGAAGTGTCTGACATGCCTGTGTCCCAGAATAGTCAAATTCCGCTGCTTGTCCGATCACGATCGGACCCGATCCGATGACCAGAACTTTTTTATGATCTTGCATACGCTACCTCCTGTTTCAAAATATTTGCTACAAATTGATCAAAAATCACCATCGCTTCGACAGGTCCGGGATGGGCTTCCGGGTGGAACTGGACGGTCAAAATCGGATAAGCCGGATGGAGCAGACCTTCGATTGAACCATCATTGATATGTTGATAAGCAGGAACAAGTTCAGACGCTTCGACACTCGTCGTTTGAACGACATAGCCATGATTTTGTGAAGTCATGAAAACACGTCCTGTCGCGAGTTCCCGGACCGGATGATTCGCCCCGCGGTGACCGTGATGTTGCTTCTCGATTTGACACCCAAAGGCTTTGGCAATGATTTGATGTCCCATACAGATGCCGAGCGTCGGGTACGATAATGCCAGTTGTTTGATGTCGGCAGTCAGGTGATCGAGTTGCACCGGGTCTCCCGGTCCATTGGAGAAGAGTAATCCATCCGGTTTTAATTCCTCAATCACCGATTTCGGAGTATCAAACGGAACGACCGTCACTTTCATTCGGCGCGCATTGAGCGCGTCAATCATCGATTTTTTCACACCGTAGTCCAGGCAGACCACGTGTCCGTCCGCTTGATCCGTCTCATGAACCTGATGCGTTTTTGTCGAAACCGTTGCAATCAAATCCGACGGGTGTGAAGACGATTGATCGTTCAGCCCGATGGAGCCGACTTGATCGCCGTAGGTACGCAGGTGATGGACGAGAGCACGGGTATCAACTTGACTGAGGACAGGAATGTCGGATGCTGCCAACCAGTCGGCCAAATCCGATTTGGTTCCGTTATTCGTAAGCGTCTGAACGACGACACCCGCTACTTGAATCTGCTGACTTTCTGAATCCGCCGCAGAAACACCGTATTGTCCGATCAACGGATAGGTAAAGACGATAATCTGTCCACGATAGGAAGGATCGGTCAACACTTCCTGGTAACCGGTCATGCCGGTAAAAAAGACAACCTCTCCTTGAACCGATGCCGTTCCGGTCAGTTCCCCGGGATACACCTGTCCATCTGCCAGTTGTAATGTTCCTGCTGTTTTCACATCATGACCTCCTGTTGGCATACTGATTTGATTTTTTCGATTGCCAGATCCAGTTCTGACTTCGTGACGAATAGTGACGGTAATAATCGAATGACGTTCGGTCCTGCACTGACAACGAGCAGTCCGGTTTGCTGAAGCGCTTGAATCAACGGTGCGACGGCTTGATGACATTCAATCCCGATCATCAGTCCACGGCCACGCACTTCCCGAACCATCGTTCCTGGCAATTCACTTAACTGTGCCATCAGATACTTCCCTTTGTTCTGCACCTGTTGCATTTGCTCGTCCGGAAGCAACAATTCAAGTGTCGCTTCTGCCGCTGTCATGGCGAGCGGATTTCCACCAAATGTTGAACCGTGTGTCCCCGGTGTGAAAACCGTTGCCGCCTCAGCTGTCGTGATGAGTGCTCCGACCGGAAAACCGCTTCCGAGTCCTTTGGCGACGGTGATAATATCCGGTTTTAGCGGCGTTTGTTCAAAGGCATATCGTGATCCCGTTCGTCCGATTCCGGTCTGGACTTCATCGACGACCACCTTGACGTCATATTTTTTCGTTTGTTCCATCAAAGCCTGTAGCCATTCATGATCGGCCGGGACCACACCGCCTTCTCCTTGGATGACCTCGAGCCATACCGCAGCCGTCTGCTCACTAATCATCTCAAGGCTCGCAAAATCATTGAAGGTGAGATGCTTAAAATCTGGAACCATCGTTCCAAAACCGTCTTTGATCTTCTCTTGCCCCGTCGCTCCCATCATCGCGAATGTTCGACCGTGGAATGATTGACTGAATGTCAGGATCTCCGTTTTTTGTGTCCATTTCCGAATCAGCTTAAAGGCTCCTTCGTTCGCCTCTGTCCCGCTGTTGCAAAAGAAGACGTGACTGAGGTGACTATCTTTTGTCAACAGCTCAGCGACACGTTCTTGCTTACTGCTGATGAACAAGTTCGAGGTATGCCACAGTTTCCCGAGTTGTTCCGTTACTCGTTGTTGAACAAATGGATGACGGTGTCCTGTGTTACAGACTGCAATACCCATCGTGAAATCCAGATAGCTTTGTCCTTTCGTATCCGTCACAAACGATCCCGAGCCCTCAATCAACTCAATGTCATGACGCTGATACGTCGGTAGTAATGCGCTCATTGTTCTCCTCCTTCACTTGAGTTCCAGGACTAGTCACATCTTGCCCGAATCGAATCCGGACATGCTTGATTCCCTGTTTTGCCGCTTCGATGACAGCCATCGACTTCGGAATCATTCCTCCGTTAATTTCGGTCGATGCGAGTCCCGCTTCCAAATCGGAGATGGTCACTTCTGATTGCATCCGACCGTTTAGCTTGATGCCGGTCACATCGGTCAACAATTCAAACTCATCCACTGCCAGAGCGGTGGCTAACGCGACAGCACACGTATCTCCGTTACAGTTCAACGTCCCTTCAGAACCGGTGATCAATGATGTAACGACCGGAATGAATCCCGTTTGCATGAGCGTCTGAAACAGCTTTTCTTCGACGTGTACGACGTGTCCGACCGCACCAACGTCAGGCTGCCGTTCTCCCCGAATGCTCGCGCCGTCGATGCCTGTCAATCCGACGGCAGGTAACGCCTGTTGATTCAACTGGTAGACGATTTTAGACTGCACTTCGCCTCCGAGTACACGTTCCGCCCCGAGCAAAACGTCATCTGTCGTGACCCGGACCCCTTGTTCGAAGATGGATTCAATCTGTAACTGTTGGCAGTAGGCAGATAAGGCCGGTCCACCACCATGCATGAAAATCAATTCGTTGTTCGCTTTCAACCATTCGGACCATTCCTCGTAATAACGGGGATCCAGTTGCTCCAATACACTGCCACCGAGTTTGATTAACTTTCGTTTCGTCATGTCCGGTAACTCGCATTGATTTTAATGTAGTCGTACGTTAAGTCACATCCGAAAGCGTGTCCGCTTTTTGTCCCCTGATTCAAATCGACTTCGATTTGAACGACATCTGCCGCAAGCTCAGCAGACGCTACCGTCTCGTCAAACCAGACCGGCATGCTTTGGCGGAGGACGGCTTGGGAGCCGATCCGGATATCAATCTGACTGACATCAATCGGTTCATCGATACTGCCGATTGCAGCAACGATACGTCCCCAGTTCGCATCTTCTCCGAAAATCGCTGTTTTCACGAGCGAAGAACCTACGATTTGTTTGGCAATCTTTCGGGCAAGCAGTTCCTCGTTTGTCCCATTGACCTTGACTTCAATCAGTTTTGTTGCCCCTTCACCGTCCCGTGCGATTTGTTTCGCCAAGTCCTGACAGACAGACTCGACGGCCTGTTGGAACTGTTCGGCTTCTGTTGAATCCCGTTCGATCGGTTGAGCTTGTGCCGCTCCGCTCGCGAGAATCATCACCATGTCATTCGTCGAACTGTCTCCGTCCACCGTGATGCAGTTGAACGTCCGATTGACGGCTGTTTTTAAGACCTCTTGGAGAAACACGCTGTCAATCGAAGCATCTGTCGTCAAAAATCCAAGCATTGTCGCCATGTTCGGATGAATCATGCCGGACCCTTTAGCAACACCGCACACCGATACGACATCCCCGTTCAGCAGGATTTGTCGTCCGGCCGTTTTAGTCCCCGTGTCCGTCGTCAGGATAGCGGCCGCAAAGTCTTCCGCCTGGGGCTCT
Organism: Exiguobacterium sp. s192; assembly: GCF_018618795.1. Classification (NCBI taxonomy): domain Bacteria; kingdom Bacillati; phylum Bacillota; class Bacilli; order Caryophanales; genus Exiguobacterium; species Exiguobacterium sp. s192. The sequence goes on from NZ_JACSMS010000005.1 coordinate 96,374, forward strand.
TTCGTATCAGGTTTCAGTTGTTCGATGCCTTGAAGTAACGTATCAATCGGAAGCGGTTGACCGATGATGCCGGTCGAGGCAATGACGACATGTTCCGGTGCCAATTGAAATTGCTCGGCAACAGCTTGTTGTGAAGCATAGGCATGGGTTAATCCCAGTTCGCCTGTACAGGCATTGGCATTTCCACTGTTGACCAAAACCGCATGCACTTTTCCGCCTGACGCCGCCATCGCTTCTTTCGTCACGGTGATCGGAGCTGCTTGGATTTGATTCGTCGTATAGACAGCCGCCGCAGCCGCACCGCCTTCACACAACAGAAGTGCCAAATCCTTTCGTTTGCGTCTCAACCCGACATGGATCCCCGTTGCCTTAAATCCTTTTGGTGTCGTTACCGTCAATACTGGTGTCACTTGTACATTTAACATATTCATGGTCCCTTCTATATAAAGAATGGCTGTTGTGTCAGTCCGAGTGTTTCGTCATACCCACTCATGACATTGGCATTTTGAATCGCCTGTCCCGCAGCACCTTTTTGCATATTATCGAGTACGGATACAACCGTCAGCCGTCCTGTCCTCGTGTCCAGATACACGGATAGATCACAATAGTTACTGCCGGCAGCCGATCTGATTTCCGGATCCGCCTGATTGATTCGAATGAACGACTCCTGTTGGTATCGCTCGCTGAACCAGGCTTGCCATTCATGCTCTGTCTTCTCGACAAGCGGTTGTAACGTCATCGTTGCCATGATTCCTCGATTCAGCGGGACCAGATAGGTTGCAAGGGATACAACGACCTTTTGACCGGTGATTTCTTCGACGACGGACTCGACTTCCGGAATGTGCTGATGACGATTCTGTTTGTACATCCGAACATTTTCATTCGATCGCACATGGTGTGTTTGTTCCGTCAACGTTTTTCCGGCACCGGATAGTCCGGAGCTGGCGTGGATGATAATCTGATTCGGATCAATCATCTGTTGCTCAAGCAGGGGCAGTAAACCTAACAAGATTGCTGTGGCGTAACATCCCGGGTTCGCCACCAACCGACTGTTTTTGATGTCTTCCCGCTTCCACTCGGTCAATCCATATGTGGCTTGTGCCTGAATGGATGAATCGATGGCGTCGTGTGCATACCACGCCTCATACAATGTTTTCTCGAGACGCAGGTCTCCGCTCAAATCGATTGTCTTCCCGTCCCACTCGGTCAATTGTTTGAGGTATTCCGTCGATATACCGCTCGGTGTTGCGAGAAACAGAAGATCCGTTTCGACCTCCTTAATATGGGCCATCGAAAATTCCGTTAAGACGGGATACTGATTTTTATTCATGAAGCTGTATAATCGTTCTATCTTCTCATCTGTTTTCGAATCACTGATCAGCGAAACGATTTCCAGCTGAGGATGAAGCTCAATCAACCGTATAAGTTCAATCGCAGCATATCCTGTTGCGCCAACAATCGTACATCTCATCTGAGGAACTCCTTTGAAATAAATGATAAACCGATTTAAACATATGCATAATTATACTGTCAACTGTATTTTTATTTATATATTATTCAGAACGACAAAAAAGGCTTTGATCAATGACATCAAAACTGATGTGACTGATCAAAGCCTTTTTTTAAATGATTATCGTTTTTCTGCACGCTGTGCGACGAGATGATCGATTCCAAAAACACTTGCTCCCATTAACGCGATGACCACTACAAAAATTGCAGTAAACATATGTATTCTCCCCCTGTTCACAAAATAGACATCTCTTATTTCTTATTGTGCAAGATTTCCGGCAAAAAAGAAAGCGTTTACGACAAAAAATCGTCACATTTTGCTTTATTTTTTATTTTTAATTAAAATCCAAACAGTTGACGAACCGGCGCATCTTCGATAACATAGCAACTGTTCCACATTTTACTTTCACACATAAAAGCAAACAAGCATAAACGCATTATAGAAACAGGGAGGTGGAAGCATGCGCATGTCCTTTCGTGAATCCGCAGCTATCCTAGGAATCAGTATCATTATTTTATTATCCGTTTTATTCGGCGCCAAAGCCGAACCGCATCTTGCCATCTTATCCAGCTTAATTTTTGTGACAGTTTACGCTGCCTTTCGCGGCTTCGGTTATGAAACACTCGAACAACATATGATCAACGGCATTCGTGAAGCCATCAAACCGATTTTGATCATGTTGCTCGTCGGAATGACGATTGCTGTCTGGATGATGAGCGGGGCCGTCCCGACACTGCTTCATTTCGGACTCGAGACCTTATCCGCCACCTGGTTCGCACCAAGTGCTTTGATCATCACGATGATTGTCTCAACGTTTACCGGAAGTTCGTTTACGACGATTGGAACCGTCGGCGTTGCCTTGATGGGAATCGCCGTCGCGCTTGGTGTCAATCCGGCACTCGCCGCAGGTGCGATCATCAGCGGTGCTTGTTTCGGGGATAAGATGTCTCCGTTATCGGATACGACAAATTTTGCACCCGGCATCGTCAATGTTTCCGTGTTTGATCACATCCGTTTCATGATGGGGACAACGGTTCCCGCCATTACCATCACCTTCATCCTGTTCTTTATTTTCGGACGGGGGAACGGTTCAATCGATGCAGAAACGATCGGATCGACCCAACAAGAGTTGGCACGGTTATTCCAATTATCACCTTGGACACTGCTTTCCCCGCTCCTTGTGATGATTCTTGCTTTGCGTAAAACGCCTGTCGTTCCGACGTTGATTGCCGGTGTTTTGAGTGGTCTTCTCTTAACAGGTCTCACACAAGGCAACTGGAATATCGGCCAATGGATGAGTGTCATCCAAAACGGATTGCAGTTAGAAACAGAAAATCAAACCGTCGCCAGCATCATCAGTAAAGGTGGTCTGCAATCGATGATGTGGTCTGTTTCCCTCGTCATGCTTGCATTGGCTTTTGGGGGTGTCCTCCGAGGCATCGGCGTCATCGATGTCATCATCGAGAAAACTGTTTCGAAACTGAAACGGGACGGCAGCATCATCTCATCTGCTGCCCTTGCTTCGATCGGTGTCAACATCATGGCCGGCGAACAATACTTGTCCATCTTGTTGCCCGGACAAGCGTTCAAAAAGATTTTTGAGGATCGTTCGATTGATCTTCGCTTCTTGTCTCGTGCACTGGAGGATGGCGGTACACTCGTCAATCCGTTAATCCCGTGGGGCGTCTCAGGTGCCTTTTTCGCATCAACACTTGGTGTTCCCGTGACAGCGTACGTTCCGTTCGCGTTCTTCTTGTTGTTGTCGCCGTTCTTTACGTTCCTGCTCGCCTTTACCCGCCCCACTAAAAAACCGGCACAGGATCTGGTGGCTTAATCTGTATTCCGGTCGTATTTTTTCGAGTAAAACTGTGTATTCAGTTTTACTCTTTTTTTAATTGCTTTTACAAAAACTCTACAGAATGCAACGATTGTCGAGAAAGATGTGTAAATCTAAAGTGAAATGGGAATATACCAAACATAAGATAAAAAAAATTACAGCGAATCGAGAGAGAGAAACGTGCACCCTGCTTCAGGAGATGCTTTCGGTGTAATTTGTAGGAGGAGTTCGATTATGATCAAACGTGGCACATTAGAACGGCTTGATGGCAAATATGCTGTTCTTCTCTGGGAGAATGGATCTAGTTTTATTCCCCGTCGTTATTTGCCGACTGAAGCACGACTTGGTGATACAATTTTATTTGATGGTACAAGTTACTCGATTGACGCATCCAGCTCTAGTCAATCTTCCTTTCAAACGTTTTCGTTTCGGCAAATGGGTTGATACGTAAAAAAGCCTTCTGGTGATAAGAATTGACTAGTAGACACACTTGTCTTCTTCAGTCCTTCCTTACCTACAGATGGCTTTTTTGGTGTTTAACGGATTTGAAGTTCCCTGTTGGAACATTGTGGACACTGAATGTGATGGATATCCGATAACGAAAGTCGTCTTAGTTTCGAACCGTCGTGTTCACATTGATGCACCGGTTCGATGATTTCCGTTTTCAGAAACAGGGCACACCAGAAATGCGTCGAGATACGGAGACAACACGGGCATTGAAACAAATCATATTGATGCGGCACCCATCCCTCTTCGATTTCATCGATGTGTGCATGATAGGTCTTGATGATATAAGCGCGCATGGAATCTGTGATTTTTTGGCGGCTCACAAGCGGTTCCTGATACGGTGGTACGAATAAAAACGGCAACGCTGACGTGTAGTTTCCCATGCCGTATGTCAGCATGGACGGGAATGCCTTCCATTCTTCTTGCTGTCCGACTTCAATGATTTGGTGATACGTACAGGCCCCACAAGACAGCTCCATGTTTTATCCTCCGATCTTCTGCACCATCTCTTTCAACATTTCTTCCGTGACCGGTCCGACATGTTTCCCGACAATCGTGCCTGTTTCGTCAATCAGATAGGTCGCAGGCATCGCGAGAAGCCGGTACTCTTTCTCCGACTGCCCTTTCGTATCGTAAAGTACCGGATAGTCCACGGGGGTTTTCTTTAAAAACTCTTCGACATCGGTCAGTCGTCTTTCGGATGTCGTCACGTTGATGCCGTATACCGGAATGGACGTCGACTCAGAAAAGGCGTTCAATTCCGGAATTTCCTGCCGGCAGGGCGGACACCAGGTTGCCCAAAAATTAATGACGATGAGCTGATCCGTCAAGTCAGATAAACGAATCGGTTGACCGTCTTGTTCTATTTCGAGGTCCGGCGCTTTCATTCCTGTTTCGAGTCCGCCTTCCGCCTGTTGTTTTGCTTGAATCTGTTGTTGGTCTTGTTTGGTTTGATAGGCGTTGTAGCTGGTGTAGGCAATGCCTGAAAGGACGACCGCTATCACTAGATAAAAAACATATTTTTTCACTGATATCTTCACTCCTCTATGTATTCAGTGTAGCAGAATCTTTCGCTACATTTGTTACAAAAAAAGTGTCCGAATCCCTGAATCGGAATCGGACACTTGCCTTGCCATCTATATTTTATGAGATTTTGTTCCAATCATCTGCTTAATTGTATCGTGGCAATTGTTTTTTGACTTGGCGGTTATCTTTGACGCTTCCAACCGCTTCATCTCCGCCAAGCGCTTCATTCAATGCCGTCTTCCCTTGCTTGACTTCGAGACGGCGGTTAAACACGGCTCGGTTGTCGACAGCTGCGACTAGAATCGACGCGACATCCGTTTCAGAGATCGTAGCTTCTTTGACATCTTTTAAATCTTCGTCCGCTTCAATCAATCCGCGTCCTTCACCATCCACGATATTCACGGGACAGATGATGGTATAAGTGAGTCCGCTATGCTCGATCTGTTCTTCCGCCGCATTTTTTGCCGCGTAGAAAGGATACATGTCTTTTTTAAATTGATTCGGGCGGTCAGCGCCGTATGCACTGAGGAGGACGAAATGACGAACACGCGCCTTTTTCGCAGCATCAATCGTTTTCAGAGCAACCGTCCGGTCGAGCAACTCGATTTCGGTTGCTTCTCCGTCAACACCGGCCGTCGCTGCACAAATGACAGCATCCTGCCCCGAAACTCCATGTTCGATGACCTTTTCGAGTTCTGTTTCGATGTCGACGTAATGCGCCTTGACACCCAGTTTCTCAAATCGTTCGACTAAGTGCTGATGCCGGACGATGACAGTGACTTGATGACCTTTGGCTAGCGACTTGACGACACGAGCTCCGATTGTACCTGATGCACCTACAACTAATACTTTCATATGATAGGTCCCTCCTCGATAGATTAGTCACCTTTAGTAAATTCCACTGTTCGAGAAAGAACAAACCCTTTTTGAAGAATTAATCGTTTTTTAGTGTCCCGTAAAACGTCGTCTCCAGTTTGGCACGGAGTTCCGCTAATTCTTTTTCCTTCGGGAAATCATAGAAAATCCCGTTCAGCCGCTCACTGACACCCTCGACTTCCAGGTGCTCCCGTTTGGAAAGTAACGCCAGCGACAGACCTGCTGTCATCATTTGTCGGACGCTGACATCCAGGTTCATTTCTTCTTTCATATAACGGTTCGCAGCAGGAATACTCGACCAGCCGGTTGGTTTCATCAAGTCTGTCGCGACAGCTTGAATGACTTCCGATTGACGGTTCGCCCGGGCCACGTCGGTATCCGTTTTCCGGTGGCGTGAATAGGCTAACGCCATCGCGCCATCCATGTGATATTCTTTCCCTTTTTGGAAAGCATACTGATTGGCTTTTCCACTCGCATCTTGTTCACTGAACGTACCGGTCGACACGAGATCAATCCCGCCAATTTCGTCAATCAAGCCGATGAAGCTGTCGAACGAGATGACAATCTTACTGTCGATGTCTTGTTCCAGCAATCCGCCGACGGCACTGCTGGTGCAATCTTCTCCCCCGTAAGCGAAGGCATGCGTGATTTTATCTTTTTTCCCGTCTTCGCAAGCAATCGGTGTGTACGTATCACGGGGAATCGACGTCAATTGGATCGTCCGGGAGAGCGGAACAAACTGCATGACGGACAAGGAATCTGATCTGGAACCGCGCAACGATTCACCCGGTCGTGCATCACTTCCGATCAATAAAAACGTAAAGGGTTGTGAGGCAAATAGGATAAGACCAATTAAAACAATCAGCAGCAAACCGATCAGCTTGGATTTGAAACGACGCTTCTTTTTTTGAACCGGTTGTTTTTTCAAGCGTTGGTCTGATGTTTTTTCGCGAACCGGTTGCTCGGTCCGCCGGCTCCGTGACGAACGGCGTTGACTCAAGCGATGTTGGACAAGCCCCGCCATTTTGCCTCCTGAACGCATAATGCTTCCAAAACCGGATGAAAGACGTTGCTTATTTGACGTTTTTTTCGGAGAGGATTGACGTTTTTGATCCGCTTCCGACGGTTCATCTAAATAACGTTGACGGGCGGACAACTTTTCTTCCGGTTGTTGATGAATCTCTTGATTCTTTTCTTCCTGTTCACGTAACTCTTCCTGACGTTTTCGCTCTAACCGTGAACGCCCTGAATGAAACTCTTCCATAGGTTACCTCCGTTTTAATCGCGCGATAAGTGCTTTTCCTGTAAAAAGTGACGCAAATACGTCCGTTTCGGGTCCTTCATCGAAGCAGCCATTTGGTTCACCCAGCCTTCTGTCCGACGCCCGTCTGTCCGCTCGCCGTAATAAGACGATGTTTCTTTTTCGTATTGGGACAGCAACTGACGCATCGTGTCGTCATCAGTATACGTATTTCGGTGGAAGACCGCATCCATCGGAAGGCGGGGTTTTTTCCCGGGCTGTTGATCCGGAATGCCGACGGCAACTCCAAACAGCGGTACGACATGACTTGGCAACGCGAGCAATTCACTCACTTTAGCAGCGTCATTTCGTAATGAACCGATATAAACCGTCCCGTATCCTAATGATTCTGCCGCAACTACGAGATTTTGAGCCGCCAGTCCGGCATCGACGGCACCTACAATCAAGGCCTCTGTCGTTTCGACGGTTTGATCAACTGAACCAGATGCAAGTTCGGCCGCAAGCACATGCTTATGGTAATCGATGCAAAAGACGAAAAAGTAACTGTTGTCAGCGACGTACGTCTGTCCGCTCGCGACTTCGACCAGTTGTTGTTTAAGATTTTCTTCTTCCACACCAATGATCGCATAGGCTTGTTGGTAAGAGGAAGTAGACGCCGCCTGTGCGGAACGGATTAAGATTTCAATCGTTTCCTGATCAAGTTGATGCGGCTTGAATTTACGGATGGACCGGTGATTAAGTAAATGTTGAATGGTTTCGTTCATGAATAATCGCTCCCTTGAATTAATGATTCTCTTAACGATAGGCAAACATCTCCTGAAAGTGCAAATGAAAGACGTTCGGGTTTTACACATAAAATCGCTTTCGTTCTTGATCCTATCGATTAACTTCTAAAAAAAGCGGGAAAGGGATAAGAGAAGTATTGTGTCTTTTTTGTCGAAGGAGGGCGATTATGAGAATTCGTAAACTACGTCTTTTACTCGAACAATATGGCGATACGACCCTTCGCGACATCATCGTAGAAATCTATCGCCAACTCCCCAAACAAGTCATCGAAGAAAAAGAACTGGATTTAATGTTGGCTCAATTCGCTAAATACAAAAATCTTCAAAAAGAACAGGAACAACCAACAATCGAACAAACGATCGAACAGACGGATCAGTTCATTCAACTCGCTTATGATCTTCAGTATCTAGAACCCAATAAACTGGTTTCGGTCCGTGAACAAAAAAACTGGTACATCACCGCCAAACGTTTGCTCAAACATTTACGCCATTACATCGGTCGTAAAAACGGCACGCGTGTTGCGTTTGAGGAATTCTTTTTCCTCCTCTCTTCAGCTGCAGGCGAGGAACCTCTCTTTTTGAGCAATGACCCCTTTCGACTCATCAAAGTCACTCAGGTTGAATTATTTGAAGAACTGGTCGGCTATTATAAACTCGAGTCCAAGGACCAAACATGGATGCAACGGGCTATCTACACCGCCGTCAAGGTGCCGATTGATGTCGACACGGAACGGAGTGACCTTTTCCTTGCCGTGCTCACACATTGCACAAACGCTTCAGAACGGGAAGCCTACGTCGCTTTGCTAAATGCACACGCTAAAAAACTGCAGATGAAAGTTCGAATCGATGCCGATGTCCTGTTACTGTACCAAGAAATCCGTTTTGCCGAGCTTCATGCCTTGATTGCCTTACGCGAACTCGAACGGGCAGAAGCGATGTTATTCACAGAATATATTCCTTATTTTTCGCATCGTTCGACGCCGTTTCGCTATTACCTTGATTTACTCGAGCAAGCCGGATTAAACGAAGAACATGACCGGATTGAACGGGTTGGCCGGAGAAAACACATTCATTTTTAATCCTTCCGCATCAAAAAAGGCACGTTTCCTCTAAGTTATTTAGAGAGAACGCGCCTTTTTGTTTAGTCCGTCGCATTGACAATCCCGAGACCCACCGTCGCAAGCAATGCGATGCAGGCAAACAGGAAGGCCATGTCATTTGGCGAATCAAATCCGTCATAGGTCGGCTCTTTTTGATCGGTAATGATTTCATCGACTGTTCCGTAGTTCCCATACGTCGGCGACTCACGGACACTTATTTCATTTTTCTCTAACTCCTGTGCGTGAACCGATGGAATTCCAACCAAGAAAAACAAGAATCCTAGTGCCATTAAACTTTTTTTCACGATGTAATCACCACCTTATATTTTTCCTTATATTTCAAAATAAAACCATATTATATCTATACTTTTTTGTATACTGAATTTACTTTGCACCATCTTTATGAAAGGACGTGTATGTTGTGCACATCTTACCTTATGGGCAGTTGTCCCATTACCAACGTCGTCTCGTTCATCAGTTATTGCAAAACAATCGCTTTTTCCCTCCGGTCATCACTCCCCCACCGGCTGAACATCAGCAATGGACCATCTGGGAAGAGGATACGGTCTGCGCGACAATCGGGCTCCACGTTTTTGAAAACTCCGTCCAAATACTCAATGCGGCTTACACCAACCTACAGGCATTTCGTGATCTTGCACACGATGTTCATTTCAAGGCACTTTCTTATTCACCCAAACACATCGATGTACAAATCATCCCACCACACGATTTCGGACTTGTATCGACCTGGACGACGCTCGGTTATGTACTGTCCAGTGAACAATTCCGCTTAATCGGTCTGACGCATGAACGTGTCCCCTCTGTTCAGTTCAAGCCCCTTACACTGCGGAACCGTCATCTTTTTTTAAACATCCGAAATGATGCGGTTCGCACTTCCGATTTTCTTTTTTCCTACGAGCTCGAACACTTGAATTACTTAATCGATCAGGGTGCTCTGCCTTATCTCGTCTATGATCAAAAAACAGTCATCGGAACCATCGTCATTCAAACACATAAACAAACGGTTCGCCTTCTTGAAATGGCATGTCTGCCCCAGCTCAAGAATCAAGGATATGGTCGACGTATTTTAGATACGTTTCAGGCCAAGCTCCGGAAAAAGAATATTCTCTCTTTCGAAGTCTATTGCTTTTCAGCGCATCAAGAGGCGCTTCGTCTTTATCAACCTGCACTCTTTTGTGATCTTCAAATCTTTTCCCACTGGCATCGTTACTCTTGTGACACGGTGTCCTTAACGACGTAACTGTTCTACAAGTTCCAGATACTCCGGCAATACATATTGATCATCCAGCTGATTAAAATCTACCTTCGCATGCGTCTTCAACTGATGCCCCATCTCGAATAGGCTTTCTTGATAGACCCCACCCAGACTCGTTGCCAGTCCCGGCTGATAATTATGAAAAGCCAGCAAAGCATCCTTGATAATCGCTTCATGATGCGGTTGTTTTAATGCATCTTGGAGCATTTGTTCAAACAGATCCGTTTGACGACCAACGATTGCGTAAAACAGTGGGTAGTGTTTCGCGTATTGAAAAGAAACATCATAATTCGTTTGATCGACGATATACTTGAGACTCTTTGCATTCGAACGGTGCAAGCGTTCGACTAAACCGACGGTCGTCGGTCTGTCGAATGCAACGAGACTCTGTTCATCCAGTTCCACCGTATGGGTAAGCAACAGAACGATGTCGAGTGTGTTGATTTCATGCGTTTCCAAAAAATGATCACTCCGTTGTAATGTCGTCGTGTACGCAAGATCTAAACCGTTTTTGACAGCCAGATCAAATAATTCGTGATCATAAACGCCGTATAGTCCGACCGGGAACGCCAATGGTTGCCGGACGAGCGAACGGTGACCATCAATCACGACTAACTGATTCGGATCTACGCCGTAGGTGAGCAAGTTTTCCAACAAGATTGTTCCTGTTTCCGTATTTGCTAATCCCAGGAAAATCCGATCCAACTCCACGACCGGTTGATGGGTTTCAAGCGCCAAAGATAAATGTTCGATTGACTGAAGAGCAACCGCTCGGCTGATGAAATTGAGTGCCCGGCGTTCTTCCGGCGCCAATTGCTGATTGTATGTATAAAAATTCTCCCGATCCAGTGTTCGAAAGGCTTCTATTGCAAGACCAACTGCTTCATTTTTAACAAATCGTTTCATAAATACGCCTACCTCCTGAATAGTATCTCTCCTAGTAGTGTACGCAATATCAGTTCTTCTTGAAAGGCTCAAAAAAATCCTGATGGTTCTTTACTTCAAGAACACACCAGGATTTTTAGTTTTCACTCACCTTTAAGTGTGAATTTCGAAAGGCTTCATCTTGCTTGCCAGTCTTTTCGACACTTGTTCCGACCGAACCGATATACTCGATTTGTTGTTTAGGTTGAATGAATTCATACGTAACAGCAGGTTCTCCACGTAAACGAACTGTGATGACTTGTCGATGCTTCAATGAAAAGGACGCCTTAACTTCAAGAAGTGACGTTTTACTAATGTCGTGTCGTGTTTGAAGTACCTTAGCTAACTGTTCTTCCGAACGGCGTTGGCTGCTTTGGAGTTCGGCGTACGAAATGCCGACTGCAAACGATAAGACGCCGATCAAACTTAGTGCGAGAATGACCAGTACTTTTTTCAATGACTGACTCACCTCCGAATAGACTTCTTCCTGCTATCATCATCGGTTTGTCTCCTCTATTCCTGAAGTCTTTTCGAAACTTCTTCAATCCGCATTTGCATATCGAGATGCGGAATTCCATCTTCCAAATAAACTTCTGACTTTTCTTCGAATCCGAACGAAGCATAAAATTCCTTTAAATGGGCTTGTGCCTGCAAGTCAATCAAGATTTCGCCCTGCTCTTGAATCGATTCAATCGCTTCGTTGAGCAGCTTTCTTGCTATGCCGTTCGAACGGTAATCAGCATGTACGGCAACTCGTCCAATGGCAACTGCTCCGGCTTGATTTCTCGGAAGGATCCGCAGGCAACCAATCAATGTGTCATTTTCATACGCCAGACCATGCAACGATGCTTGATCCCGGTTGTCCAGTTCCGGGTATGGGCAGTTTTGTTCGACGACAAAAATGTCTGTTCTCAGCTTTAACAATTGGTATAGGCTCGCACCATCCAACTCATTAAATGAAACCAACTTGGTTTGATACATACATGACTCGCTCCTTTAGCTTTTAATCTGTCATCCTCTAAACAGACGGGAGAGTCGACAGGAATAGATGACGACAGGAACCCCTTTGAACACTGTTTCTTTTTCCCATTGTAACCCGTTCGCCCGGGCTACGTTTTGCGAAGACGTATTTTCTGGATGAATGATGGAAATCAACCGGTCATTCCCTCGCTCAAAGGCTTCACGCATCAAGCGGTTGGCGGCTTCGCGACCATACCCGACTTTCCAGTGGATCGGTGTTAACCAATATCCGACTTCTAACTCCTCTACTCCATCCACTTCTTGAAGCACAAGACCGGCAAAACCGACAGCTTCTCGCGTTTCCTTTTTCTCTAACAGTAAAAAACCGGTTTGTCGTTCATCTTCGTACCGTTCGAATTGTCGCTCAAACCAAATCTGAGCTTCTGCGTCATCCAACGCGACTCCCCCGTTGATATAACGCATAACGAGTTCATTTTGGACAAGCGTTTTGTAAAATGTGTAGTCTGCCTCTGAGAATGGCCGCATTCTTAACCGTTCACTTTCCATGTTAAATCCCCCTATCCTCATTTGAGCTGGTTTTTTATTTTTTTCCCCTTTTTTCTTTGATTCATGCTTCATCCCGTTGTGTTCTTTCGGAGAATACCACGGTGGCTGCATGACTATTCGATGACATTCTTCTAGAACGACTTGCTTTTTACCTGTCAACTCTGTATTTTGGGAACTGTATGTTGAACATCAAACACTGAATTAGTGTAAAATATATTTTGAGCGCTTTTTAGCTGAATGGAATTTATGAAAAAGGACTGAGAAATGATGACTGAGCAATTATTAGCTGGATTATATGAAGGTATTGCAAAAGAAGCTGTTTTGATCAATGAACCGTTAAAATATCATACGTACACAAAGATGGGTGGATTAGCGGACCTGTTCCTCATCCCGTCGACATATGAAGAGACAGCATTCGCTGTCCGATTCGCATATGAAAATAACCTCCCCTTGACGATGCTCGGAAACGGCTCGAATCTTGTCGTCCGCGACGGTGGTATTCGCGGGATCGTTCTGTCGTTCGAGAAACTAACTGACATTTCGGTCGAAGGACACGAGCTCGTTGCCCAAAGTGGTGCTGCAATTATTCAGGCTTCACGTGTGGCTTACGATCACGCCCTGAGTGGTCTGGAATTTGCGTGCGGTATCCCAGGGACAATCGGGGGAGCGCTCATCATGAATGCCGGTGCTTACGGTGGGGAAGTAAAAGATTGCCTCCACAGTGCAACCGTCTTGACACGAAAAGGCGAACTGTTGAACATTTCACACGAAGAGCTTGAACTCGGATATCGGACCAGCTGTTTCTCGAAAAAAGAGTACATCATTTTAGAAGGACGGTTTTCACTTACAGAAGGTGATCCGACATTAATCAAAGAGATGATGGATGATTTGACGCACAAACGTGAAACGAAACAACCGCTTGAATATCCGTCTTGCGGCAGCGTCTTTAAACGTCCCGAAGGGTATTTTGCCGGGAAATTAATCCAAGACAGTGGCTTGCAAGGGGCGCGGATCGGTGGCGCCGAAGTCTCTCAAAAACACGCCGGATTCATCGTCAACATCAAAGATGCGACGGCAACGGACTATATTTCACTCATTCGCCACGTGCAAGAAACCGTCCAAGAAAAGTTCGGCATCCTGCTCGAACCTGAAGTGAAAATCATCGGCGAAGAATTATAACCACCAACTCAAAACAGGGAGCAGACAGATCGTGTGATCGTCTACTCCCTGTTTTCTTATGCATCGAGACTTTAAATCGCCCAGTTTCCTTCACGCATGACGGGTTCACGTGTTCCGTCCGCCAGTTCGCCGTCAATCGACAAACCTGCTGAACCGATCATGAAGTCGACATGGGTCATCGAATCGTTGGCACCTTGCTCAGCCAATTCTTCGTTTGATAAACTCGGTCCATTTTCAAGACACGTCGAGTACGCACGACCGATGGCCAAGTGACAAGAAGCATTTTCATCAAACAACGTATTGTAGAATAAAATACCCGAGTCTGAAATTGGTGAATGATGTGGCACGAGGGCCACTTCACCGAGATAACGTGCGCCTTCATCCAATGAAATCAACTCATCCAGCGCTGCCTGCCCTTGTTTCGCCTCGGCTTTGACAATCTTCCCGTCTTCAAACCATAACGTGAACTCATCAATCAAGTTTCCGCTGTAGCTGAGCGGTTTCGTACTCGAAACATGACCGTTGACACCCGTCTTGTTCGGTAACGTGAAGACTTCTTCCGTCGGCAGGTTCGCGATAAAGTCGACTCCGTCTGCGTTTGGACCACCGCCACCGAGCCACACATGACGTTCCGGTAATTCGATCGTCAATTCTGTTCCAGGTGAAGTGTAGTGTAATTTTTTATATTTCTTCTCCGTCAGGAAAGTTGCTTTTGTCCGCAAGTTGACATCATGTTGTTCCCAAGCAGCGACTGGGTTGTCTTGGTCGACACGTGTCGCCTTCAAGATAGCATCCCACAGGTCTTCTACTGCTCGTTCGGAGTCCGGGAATACCTTAGCCGCCCAAGCTTCTGACGGCGCAGCAATGACACACCAGCTAACGTTATCACTCATGACGAATTTACGCCAGTTGGCTAACGCGACACCTGCTGCTTTGTTCGCTCTTGCAATCCGACTCGATTCGACTCCGTTCAATAAATCCGGATCTTCGCTGACGACGGATAAAAAGGCTGTTTTTTCTTCAGCCAACTGATCAAAACGGGCAGTCAGCCATTGTGGGAATACATCAAATGAATCTTCCGGTGCATCGAAGTAACGAATCTTCGTCATTTCGTCATCAGACCATTGGACGTAAACGTTTGACGCACCTACTTCGTAGGCAACACGTGTGATTTCACGGACGAGTGGTGCATTTTCGATTCCCGCACGAATTTCGAGTTGTTGGCCTGCTTGCAGGTTGACGCCTGTTCGCACCGCAAGTGCGGCATATTTTTTTAACTGTTCTTGAGTCGGCATTATGTAATCCCCTTTCAACTATTACTCTTATTTTCACGAAATAGTTGCAATTTTGCAAGAAATAAGGTGAAACTAGAGATACAGAAGGAGTGTTGATGATGGAATTTACACCAGGCGATTTTAAATCCGCGTATACCTATTTTCACCGGCAAGCATTAGCAGCTGTCGGTAATACACAAGCACAGGAAGATTTATTGATTCAAGGTGAACTCGGATTGGCACGATTGACGACTGATCTCGCATCAGAAGACGGTTCGGATATCGAACGTGAAGCCGAACTCGTGCTCTATTTCCAACTCAAACAGTTGCTGGACATGTTACGCGCTTTATCTCACAAACGTTTTGAGATGCAACCCGAACAAGAACAACTCTTATTGACGGCAGTTCTCTATTTCACGTCTCCCGTTGATGCCTTACCGGATGAAAACATCTTAGGTTTGTTTGACGATGCTCAAATCGTCGAAGCCATCTACGAGGAACTGGCGGCGGACGTCGATCGTTTTCAACACCTCGAATAAAGACAGCAGATTTTGGTCACTAAAGAACATGACTGCATACACACAGCAAAAAATGGACCCGACGGCTAACCGTCAGGTCCATTTTTGTATAGGCTTCATCGTCTGTACGATATTATGCTTTTTGTTTTGAAGCGATGTTAATCGTTGCTGCTTGTTGATTTGATTGATCCACTTCTAATTTCGATTTGTTCAACCATGTGTAGACCATCCCCATGAAGACAGCTCCACCAACGATGTTACCGAGCAAGGCTGGAACTAGATTGTGGATTGCGCCGGCGAATGAAATCGCTTCAGGGTGTGGTACGACTAAAGCAAGTGAGAACAGAGCCATATTCGCAATAACGTGATCAAATCCAGAAGCAAAGAATACAGCTACCAAAATCATCATCATCATGATCTGAGCCAACTCATTTTTCATGTTTTTCGGAATGAAAATCGCTAGACAGACCATCCAGTTACAAAAGATGGCGCGCGTGAAGATTTCCCATGTCGTATGGTGAATCTTCGTTTCAGACACTGCAAACAACCAGTTATTCATACCAAGTTCTTGAATGATGCCGGTTTGTGAAAACAGTAAGGCGAATGCCAGACCCCCAAGACCGTTTCCGATGAAACAAAGTGTCCATACTTTAAACGTATCCATTTTTGAAGTGAACCCACGCATCGTCGCTGTCGTAAAATACATCGTATTGCCCGTAAACAGCTCAGCTCCACCGTAAACAATTAAAACAAGGGCAACACCAAACGTCAATCCGCCAACAAGTGTCGTGACCGGTGATTCGTTCAAATATAAACCGTTGATTGCTTTAAGTGTAAATATGATTGCAAAACCAATGAAAACGCCTGCCAGCATCGCACGAACCAAATATTCGAGTGGACGCATCTGTAACATTTGCGTCGATTTGACGGCTTTTTTTCTTAATCCTTCTAATGCTTCTACCTCGTTCATCGTAGAAACCTCGCTTTCTCTTGTTCAACACTTCACAATGTCTGTTCATTTATTATCATACTTCCATCTTATAAGATGTTCAAGTGATGAATAGACCTTATTTACTGTTTTATTGAAAGAACGAGATGAAAACGATACCATTGTGTCAAGTTTGTGAAAAATGCTTTTTCTTGCTAGATACAACTACTTTTCAGGAATGATTTTTAAGGAGTCCGC
Source organism: Exiguobacterium sp. s192 (assembly GCF_018618795.1). Classification (NCBI taxonomy): domain Bacteria; kingdom Bacillati; phylum Bacillota; class Bacilli; order Caryophanales; genus Exiguobacterium; species Exiguobacterium sp. s192. Next base: position 113,160 of record NZ_JACSMS010000005.1, read on the forward strand.
GAACTTTTCTAAAAATACCAATCGTCTTGAATCCACGAGAATATAGTCTTCGACGACGACCCGATTGAAGCGGTCCGAGGACGAAGTGGCTCGATCAATGTCTTGTGGCGTGTAGGCTTCAATCCTTGGGCGATCTACGCTGAACACGATACGCGTGAACGGATCACTGTATTGAATCTCTAACTCCACCAGATCTGAAATGCTGAGAAAAAGAGCCAACGTATGATGCATGATCAACTTTGACAGTCGGCTTCCCAAAAAAGACTGGCTGTCACGTGTGATATTCTCCGTGTTCATGCCTGTCCAATCGATGCGCTCCTGTCCGGTCACACGATAAGACATCTGGACGGATGATCCGTCAATCGACACGTTGTCAAGTGCATCTGAGAACGGAAGTTGTTGAATCAATTCCTGAATGGCAGCTGTATTCGATACCGATGTTCCGACATGTCGCACGACTACGCGACCATCTTTCCACCCCTCTTCTTCCGGAGGTTTTTCCTGTTTCAGGACAAACAAAGAGCCACTCGACAGTCCAATCCCGATACAAAGGAGGACAAGGATGATTTTTTTCAAGACGAACCGTCTCCCTTCTCGAAATTCCAAACGTTCTACTGATTTTTTCAAATCAGGGGTTGAATTTATCCGAATATCAGCGTACTCTTGCAGGCAGATACTTTTTTTAGAGGAGGAGCATGAGATTTCTCATCAATCACAATGAAAACTAAACAACCTGCAAAGAAAAAACGGACGGAAAAAATTGGCTTCCTCTTGATTGGAACGCTGTTGTACTCTTTATACATCAGCTTACTGTTATCACCAAACGATATCGGTTCCGGTGGTATCATGGGAATTACACTGATTGCACAAGAACTGTTTCATACACCAATTGGATTAACCCAGCTCGTATTGAACATTCCTCTCTTTTTACTTGGTTTTCGATTCTTAAGAAAACGATTCATGTTTTTATCCGGAATCATTGTTCTTGTATCCTCTTTTTTAATCGATTGGATTCCGACACAAATTGTCCCTGAATCTCTAAATGATCCTCTTGTCGCCTCGATTTTCGCAGGACTCGTTTCCGGCCTTGCGATGGCCTTGATTTTCTTTGGTGGCGCCTCGACAGGCGGGCTTGATATCCTAGGGAAATTTTTCTATGCTCGTTTTCATAACTGGCCGCTTCCCCGTATATTTTTAATGCAAGACTTGGTGATTTATATTCTGGTTTGGTTCGTATTCGACTTGAAACACGTCATGTACGCTTTAATCATGAGCTTCGTTCGTGCCAAAGCACTCCAAACTGTCTACAGTTTCTATTCAGCCTCAAAACAGTGCATTATCATATGTGAAAAAGCGGATGAAATCAATGAAGTCATCACGAAAGAACTCGGTCGGGGCGTAACGATTCTTGATGCCCGTGGCGGGTACTCGAAACGGACAAAAAAGATGGTTTATGTCGTCGTACAAAACAACGAGATTCTCAAGCTCCAAGAGATTGTCTCTTCTGTGGAATCCAACGCTTTTGTGACCTTCTCAGAAATTCATACTGTTTTTGGAAACTACAAGGAACATTCGTATTCATTTTAACAATCCTTATGTACTTCAATCGTCGTAACTATGAGTTGCGACGGTTTTTTGTGTATAATACGCAAGTCATCAGAAAATGTTCCATATTTTTTGCAGAATCCTTCACTTTTTGGGAAATAGTGGTTAAGCTAATGACATGACGATTTACTGAAAAAGGACGGATTACATGAATCAGCTTTGGCGCCAACGTATTATTCTCATTCTTATCATCAGTCTGTTTGCTTCCATTCCATTAATTTATGCCTTAAGTGGATACCAAACCATTTCGAACATGACTGAAGGTATGCATACGCAAGATATTCCGACAATTCAACAAGTCGATCAATTAATTGAACATAATCGGGATCGGGCTAATGCCGTCCGAGGTCTTCTCCTGTATGAAGATGACCGGTACATCGAACAGTATTATTTTTCTACTTCAAAAGCTCATGATTTACGCCGATTGCTCAACGCTTCGAATCAAACGCCGGGAGCCGTCAAGGATTTACTGATGCGAAACGATGCGTGGGAAGCGGAAATCGAAAAAGTCTTTACCGTCTATGAACAAGATAACCCGCAAGCCGCCAAAAGATTGGCGAAGCAAACGACGCAAACGACCCAAACAATACTCGAAGATCTTTCGCAAATAAAAGACAAGTTATATGGTGAATTGGAGCAAAAACTGGAACTGACAACGGAGATGACGACAGAATACAAACGAATGTGTTTCAGTTTATCAATCTTAGCCTTTTTACTTGTTGCGACGACTATCATCGTCTTTCATCGTTCCAAAACCGCTTCTTAAAACAAAAAACACGTATCGGATACGCCTTTCTTTTCATGGCATATTCGATACGTATTTTTTTAGGATGTCGCTTTACCCTCATTGACGTGCTCCATCGCCAAATGAACAAGAGAGGAGACATGGTAGTCATCAAGTGAATAATAAACAACTTTTCCTTCTTTTCTATATTTGACCAATCCTTGTTTCAGCAAGGTCCGCAGATGGTGAGAAGCGGTTGCAATCGAACAGTCGACTGAAGCCGAGACGTCACAAACGCACAGTTCGTCCTCAACGGTTAAAGCGTACGCAATCCGTAACCGCGTTGCGTCGGATAAGACTTTAAACAGTTTTCCGATTTCGAGCGTCGGAATCGTATCGACGACCTGCTCGATTTCTTTGGCGCGTTTCGCATCAATGGCAATCGTTTCACAACGGGGTGCTTCCATTGTCATCACCTCTTTCCTTCCAATTGCACCATCGTTTTGCCTCAATTGCAAGCAAATGAAATCAAGCATGAGCTTTTGGTCAGAAGAGCTGAATCACCCTTTCTGTTTGCAACGACGGCTGATGCACGTGCGAAATCATCGTTTATGGTGATTTCGTCTCGTGATCGAGTAAAAGAGCCAGCCCCCTAAAAAATTTCCGATATCCCAGACAATCCGGTTGTTATCGACGGCCCGAACACCAATATCGATGATGCCTGTACTCATCAACCGTTCCCGGTATCGTCTCCGTAACAGTTTGGGTAGCGGTAGACACAACATGATCCGGTAGTAAATATCCAGATGGGTATGACCCCAAATCTCTGTCGCAATGGAGCTTGTTTGAATGAATAACGATCGCTTATACCGTTGTTGATATTTATTTTTTAACAGGACGGCTAATTGATAAGAATAACGATTGGGAAACGGAAACAATACTGCCCCTAAATGATATTTCCCACGATTATCGACCCGAATGATTTGTGGTTCGATTCTGTATCGAATCCAGCGTCCCCGAAATCGAATAGACTGCCATTTCACGTACATCACCTCTTCAGGTGATTATACCCTGTCTGAAACGCTCTGATGCACCTGTTTGGCGGCTTCTTTAAATTCTCTTGTCGCCCGTTCGACATCCGGTTGGGCAAATAATGCGGAGACGACGGCAAATCCATCCACTGCCGCCCCTACTTCTGAAATATTTTCCAGCGTGATGCCACCGATCCCGACCAACGGAAGCTCAACCGCTTGCCGGATTGCATGCAATGTCTCTTTCGACATGAACGTCGCGTCGTTTTTAGTTGCAGTCGGGAAAAGCGAACCGACACCAAGATAATCCGCCCCGTTTTGTTCAGCCGAGATGGCTTGTTCGACTGTCGAGACCGAGACACCGATTGTAGCGGTCGGCAAGAGTCGACGGGCTTCGGATAACGGAATATCTTCCTGCCCGATGTGCAGTCCTGCCTGCACGAGCTGCGCGATATCAATCCGGTCGTTGATGATAAGCGGAACCCTGTACCGGTCCGCGAGTATTTTCAGTTGAGCGGCCGCTTCTAGAAATTCCTTTCCGGAGGCTTCTTTTTCCCGCAATTGAACAATCGTCGCCCCGCCCTTGATCGTCGCTTCCACTGCTTCGACCAGTCGGGATCTGGATTGAAGACGCGGATCCGTCACGGCATACACTAAATAATCAGGCTTCATTAAAGTGCACCTCCCGGAGTGTCTCCTCTGTCATCAAGCTGACGGCATTAAACAAACCGGTCCGAAAATCGCCGATTCCTTTTTTCTCATCCGCCTGCTCTCCGGCTTTCCCCATCAAATAGGTTCCTAAAGCAGCAGCTTCAAAACGTGCATAACCGGCCCCTAACAGCGTCGCAATCAAAGAAGCTGTCATACATCCCGTCCCCGTCACTTGACCCAGCCGTTTCGTTCCGACATCAAGATGAAGCTCGTGCTGTCCGTCCGTCACGAAGTCAACCGGTCCTGTGACCACGATGACTTGATTGGATTCGGCTGCAAACGCCCGGACTGCATGAAAATCCAGCGATTCTCCTTCGGCGACGTCGACTCCCTTTGTTGTCGTCGCCTGCCCAAGTAACGTTTTGATTTCTGAAGCATTTCCTTTAATCACCGTAAATTGAATCTGTTGCATCAGTTCCTTCATAAAATCCGTTCGTAAAGTAGTCGCACCTGCTCCGACTGGATCTAAAATGACCGGTTTTCCTAAACGGTTGGCGGTTTTCCCTGCCAACAATTGCGCCTCGCGCATCGCAGGACTCAACGTCCCTGTGTTGATCACGACGGCATCGGCAAGTGCCACCATCTCTTCAACTTCTAACAAATCGTCCGCCATGACAGGAGATCCGCCGAGTGCAAGTGTCATATTGGCACAATCATTAATGGTCACGGTATTCGTTAAATGATGGATCAATGGTTTTTTTTCCTCAATGGTTCGTAACATGATTTTCCCTCCAGAATTCATAAAAGTGATGAGTCGGTCCAATCCCGTGACCAAGCGCAAAACCATGACGAATCGCTTCCGTCACGTACCGCTTGGCATGGGCTACACTGTCGGTAAGCGAGTCTCCTAATGCAAGGCGTGCTGCAATCGCTGCGGACAACGTACACCCTGTCCCGTGTGTATGCAGACGATCCAGACGCTCCTGCTCAAAGAAATGGTGTTGACCTTGTGTATATAAAAGATCCGTGGCTTGCTGCCCTTCCAAATGTCCGCCTTTCAGCAAAACAGAGTCCACCCGTTGTTTAGACAGCTCAATTGTGGCCTGCCGCATTTCCTCGATCGATTGAACCGGGTAACCGATCATCCGCTCGATTTCCGGAATATTGGGTGTCACGAGTGTCGCGAGCGGTAACAGTTCCTCCATCAATGCCTGCTTCGCATCCGTCTGCAGTAAATCGTGCCCGCCTTTCGCGACCATGACCGGATCTAAAATGATCGGAACTCGGCAGTGTTTGAGTTGTTGCGCGATGACGTGGATGGTTTCTTGATTCGAGACCATCCCGATTTTGACGGCATCCACACGAATATCTGAAAAAATCGAGGTGAGTTGTGCCTCGACGAGCGCCGGCGACACATCTTCAACCGCCTGGACCCCTAACGTATTTTGGGCAGTGATTGCTGTAATGACACTCATACCGTAGACACCAAGGGCGGAGAATGTTTTTAAATCTGCCTGAATTCCCGCTCCACCACCGGAATCAGATCCTGCAATCGTCAGTACATGTTTCATATCGTTTCCTCACTTTCGTGTGAGCAAATCTAAGGAGAGAAAACGGACGACAAAACAAAAAGCGCCGTCCGCTGTAAAAAAGCAGACGACGCCATGAACGACCGGTTACACCGGACGATACTTTCATGTCTTCGATCTCAACTTTCCTACGCTGGTATTATCCAGTTCAGGTGACAGGGTCGAAAACAGAATGGTTTTCCTCTCAGCCGGACTCCTCCAGCTCCCCTAGTTGCTCGTAATAATATTCTTTTTCACTGTAGCACAGCCATAAAAAAAAAACGAGCCGAAGCCCGTTTTTAGAAATATCCGAGAGGATTGACCGTATTCGCCGGTCCTGTCGCACTATACTGGTATCCACCAACATGTAACTCAAAGTGAAGGTGTGGACCTGTCGAATTTCCTGTGCTTCCAAGTGTTCCGAGTGATTGTCCTTGTGATACGGTTTGACCCGCCCCGACGGATAACGAATTCATATGCGCATAAACCGTCGTATACACTTGTCCATCCAGGAAGTGTGAAATCATGACATGATTTCCGTATGGTCCGCCACTTCCGGCTGTAATGACCGTTCCTGCTGCTGCTGCGCGAATCGGCGAACCGACAGGACCACTGATGTCGACTCCATTATGGAATGTATACCCATTTACACCACTTGCTGGTCCGAAGCCTTGTGAGACACCACCTGCTGCCGGTCGAATAAACTTCGCCGATCCAGCAGGCACACTGACGACCGGTGCAGGACTGTCTGCTTTTCCAGTCGACTTACGTGTCGTGTCAGCCGCTGTTTTTGAGGCTTGTTCAGCTGCTGCTTGTTCAGCCGCCGCTTGTTCAGCCGCCGCTTTTTCTGCCGCTGCTTTCGCTGCGGCTTTCGCTGCCGCAATGGCACGTTCTTGTGCTTCCAGTGTCGCTTGTAATTCTTTTGCATCGAGTAGCTCTGTCGTAAATTTCACTTTCCCTTTACGCAGCTTTTTCAACGTTGCACTTCGCTCTTTCATCTGCTGTTTGAGCTGTTTCTTTTGAACGAGCAGAGCTTCTTTTTCTTGAACACGTTCTGCTTTTTTCGTAACAAGTTCAGCTTTTGCTTCAGCTAATTTTTCTTGTGTTTCCAAATACGACACGATCATCTTATCATCTTGTTCAGCGATCTTTTTTCCTGCCATGACACGACTGAACAGGTCCCCTAAGTTTTTTGAACCAAAAATGACTTCTTCCCATTTAATTGAATTCCCATCATTTTCTTGAAGAACCCGTAACCGATCTCCTAGCAATTCCTCTTGCTTGGCTAACATTTCTTCATAACGAATAATCTCTTGTTCAAGATCTTCGATTTGCACATTCAACTGACGAATTTGCTTATTTTTTTCCGAAATCCGGAAGATGTTTTCATTAATCGCAGCATCAATCTTGTTAATTTCTTGTTGTTCGCTGGATATTTTAGCTTCCTGTTTTTTGATGGCTTTTTCCAGCTTGCGCTGTTCTGCTGCATTTTGCGATTTTTTCTCTTTAATCGTCGCAGCATGTCCTGAAATCGGTACACTTGTAAACAGTAATGTTCCGAATAATACCGTTGAAAGTAATTTTTTTAACATGTATGGTTTCCTCACTTATGTATAATTTCTTATTTGAAAAGCATTTAATTCGAAGTATTTCTCTCTGAGATTGATTATAGCACCGCGATAGTTTCAGTAACGTTTCATTTGTGTTTCAAGTGAAAACGTTTTTTTGTCATATTAACGTCTGACAGCAAACCGCATAAAAAAAGAAACCCTTGCCGAAGCAAGGATTTCTGTGAATTTTTATAACATAGACATTGGATTAACTGTATTTGCTGGACCGGAAGCACTGTAGCTGTATCCACCTACGTGAATCTCGAAGTGCAGGTGAGGACCTGTTGAATTCCCTGTGCTACCAAGGGCTCCAATTTGTTCCCCTTGACTGACACGTTGTCCTGCACGAGCATTTAATGAACTCATATGGGCATACACTGTCGTATACGTTTTTCCATTTAACTGGTGTGCGATCATGACGTGGTTTCCGTATGGTCCACCACTTGATGCTGTAATGACAGTCCCCGTTGCTGCTGCAACGATTGGTGTTCCGACTGGTGCACCAAAGTCAATTCCGTTGTGGAACGAGTAGCCGTTTGAACCATTCGCTGAACCATATCCTTGTGTGATTGATCCACTTGTTGGATGAATGAACAGAGAAGATGATGATGGAGCAGGTGCCGGTTCCGGTGTCGGTGCTGGCGTTGCTTTTGGTACTGTTACGGCTGGTGCAGATTGTTTCGTTGAATTTGTCGCAGGTGCCGACGATTTCTGATTCGCTTTAGCTTCAGCTGCTGCTTTTGCTGCCGCTGCTTCAGCCGCCTGTTGCTCTGCCGCCGCTTGTTCTGCTGCCGCTTGTGCCGCTTGAGCTTCCGCACGTGCTTTGGCTTCCCGTGCTGCTTGAGCTTGACGTTCCTTCTCGATTCGCGCTTCACGTTCGCGTGCTGCTTTTTCCGCTGCAATCGCTTGTTCCTGTGCAATCAAGATTTGTTGAACTTCTTTAGCGTCCATCAATTGTGTTTCAAATTTCTTTTTCTGTTTTCTGAGTTCTTTCAAACGTTGGTTACGTTCTTTGATTTGTTGTTCAAGTTCTGCTTGTTGACGTTTCAGTTCTTGTTTTTCTGTCACTAGTTTTGCTTTTTTATCCTTTAGCTCTTGTTGAGCAGCTGCTAATTTTTTCTGCGTGTTTTGGTAATCAGTGATCATCTTATCATCTTGTTGTGAAATCGATTTTCCTGCCAAAACACGGCTGACGAGATCGCCTACGTCTTTAGAACCGAAGATGACTTCTTCCCATTTAATTGAGTTTCCGTCATTTTCCTGCATGACGCGTAAACGGTCACCCAATAATTTTTCTTGTTTTTTCAGTTTTGCTTTATACTTCTCGATCTGTTTTCCCAGTTCAACAATTTCAGCTTCCGTTGCTTTGATCTGACGATCTTTTGCTTCAACGGCAAACATTTTTTCGTTTAATGCTTGATCTAAACGATTCACTTCTTGTTGTGTTTTTGAGATTTTTTGACCTTCTTGATTAACGGAGGATTCTAACTTTTTCTGAGTTTTAGAGTTTTCTTGTTGCTTTTGTTCGTTTTTGGCTTTTTGTTCACTTAAATCATCTGCTGATGCAAAATGAGGAGTTGATGAAAGGACAAGTGCGGAAACGATGAGCGACGCGAACGTTTTTTTCATGTAGTAATCCCTCTTTTTCTGTGTAGTTTATATAAATAATTCGATAGTTTTATTTAAATTTCATAATAGTTTTTAAAAATTATAAGAACGTTTTTGATTATAGCATTCATTTTACCTCTATTATATTTCAGTGATATGTCAATTTTAATAAGTTCTCTTTTCGGGTCTTGGTAATATCTAGATTGGTTCCTCGTCGTTGCGTGTTGTGGAAGAGTTTGACACACTAAGACTATGGAAGTAAAGGAGGAACTAGTTATGCATTTAGATCATACCGGTATTGCCGTTCGCGACATGCAAGAAGCCATTACGTTTTATACTACTATCTTAGGCGGGACATTGATTCGTGAATACTCGAACCCAACTCCAGGTGTTGCCTCAAATATCGCTGTCATCGCCTTTGAGGATGCCCACATCGAACTGTTGACACCAACAAGTCCTGAAAGCCCGATTGCCCGATTCTTAAAACAACGTGGAAAAGGGGTTCACCATATCGCTTATCGCGTTGATGATTTAGATCAAGCCATTCAAGAAGCCAAGGAACGCGGGATTACGTTCTTAGAAGATACGTATCGAACGACACCACTCGGACGACGACTGATTTATATGGATCCCCGTCATTCTCATGGTGTGATCACAGAGCTGTGCGATTATCCGGAAAACTAAAAAAACGAGCGTCTAGACTTTTTAAGGTCTAGACGCTCGTTTTGTTTGAACATTTTTTAAGACAATTTTGCTAACATTTCACGGTTAAACGCTGGGATGTCGTCCGGTTGACGACTGGACACGAAGTTATCGTCGACAACGACTTCTTCGTCTTCAAACGTTACGCCCGCATTCTCCAAGTCAACTCGAATCGATTTATAGCCTGTCATTTTACGTCCCTTGACGATTTTTGCGTTAATCATCAATTGTGGACCATGACAGATCGAGAAGATTGGCTTTTTCGATGAATCAAATTCTTCCGTAAATGTGACGAAACGATCGTCTTCACGGAGTAGATCCGGTGAAAAACCACCCGGAATCAATAATGCGTCAAAGTCTGAAGAAGAAGTCTCATCAATGGTTACATCAACTGTGACTTTTGCTTCCTCTTGTTTCCCGACTAATTCTGCACCTTTTTCTGTTCCGATGACTGTCACTTCATGCCCCGCTTCTTTTAAGGCATCGACAGGTCCAGTGAATTCGACATCTTCAAAATGATCGGCAAGTACGACTGCTACTTTTTTACTCATTTTATCCATCCCCCAAAAGTAATCGTTAAATTATTTGTCAATGCCACGATCTCTAGGTGATACCGGATCGTCTGGCATCTGATCTTTCCCCTTCAACACTTCTTCTTGTTGTTCAGGAGAAAGCTCCTGCTCCTTGTCCGTCAAACGTTTTCGTTCGTCTTCGAACTTCTCATTTGGTCGATCGGTTTCTTTTGGAGCCATTTTGCTTTCCTCCCTCTTCAAGACAAAATCAGTTGCCTAAGGACTCTACTACTTTTACCGATAAGTCAACATCAATGTTGCCGCGTGTTGCTTTTGAGTAAGGGCAAAACTGGTGTGTTTTCTCGAGTAAATCTTTTGCTTCTTCTTCTGTTACTCCAACCACTTCAACGACAAGTTTCGCTGCGATTTTTACGCCGCCCGCTTCTTCGTCCTCGATGAGGCTGACTTCAGAATTCGTACGTGTTTCTACTCGCTTTTTATCTTGACGTGCCATTAAGTTAAAGGCTCCATCAAAACAAGCCGCATATCCGGCCGCAAATAATTGTTCCGGATTCGATGTTGGTATATTTTCTTTGCCTTTTGTACCAGGCATTACGAGATCTAAATTAATTACGTTATCGTCAGAGGCGACCTTTCCATCGCGTCCCCCTACTGCAGTTGCGCGTGAAGTAAGAATTGTTTTCGTCATGAATAAGAACCCCTTTATCAGCTAATTTTTAGTAGCATGTTTTGGCCACATAAACAGTAATACCACTGTCAGCATGAGAATAAACAATCAAATATCTTGAAGCGAACAAAAAAGGCTACGCATGCGCGCAACCTTTTTTTGTTCAGACGATGTCTTCCGTCACCGGTTCTTTCTCCGGTAATTGGAGATAAATCGATTTCACCTGATGATTGTCGACCTCCATCACTTTGACCGTATGGTTTTTGTAACGGAACTCCTGTCCACTTGATACTTCCGTATCTTGTGCCATCACCCATCCACCGATCGTATCGATATCTTCTTCCTCGATTCCGAGATTAAAACGTTCGTTTAAATCATCAATCAAGACACGACCAGAAATCCGATACAACCGTTCATGGATCTGTTCGATGTCGGCTTTTTCATCTTTGTCAAATTCATCCCGGATTTCGCCGACGATTTCTTCCAGTATATCTTCCATCGTGATGACACCGGCTGTCCCACCGTACTCATCGATGACAAGAGCCATCGGTGTCCGTTCGACTTGCATTTTCAGCATGGCGTCCTGCAATGGGGAGTATTCCGAAACAATCGGTAAATTGTGCACATAATAGCTCAACGCCTTGCCTTTGTTTGCCATATGATCCGTAAACAATTGTTTCGCATTGATGAAGCCAAGAATTTTATCCTTGTCGCCTTCTTCCGCGACAGGATATCGCGTGAACTGATATTCTTCGACCAAGGCGATGATATCCTGCATCGATGCGTCATTTGAAATGGTGATCAAATCCGTCCGTGGCAACATGATGTCCTTTGCGATTCGTTCGTCAAAAGAAAAGATGTTCTGCATGTAAGACAATTCGGTTTGATTGATTTCACCGCTCTTATAGCTTTGTGTCATGATGATTTTGATTTCTTCTTCCGAATGGGCATCTTCATGTCCGGCCGGTTCGACACCAAACAAACGTAAGAATACACGGGCCGATCCGTTTAATAACCAGATGACCGGTTTCATCACTTTACCGAACCAGTAGAGTGGTGGTGCCAGTAACATCGTGATGGCTTCCGTCTTTTGAATCGCCAATGACTTAGGTGCAAGTTCGCCGAGGACGACGTGTAAAAACGTTACGACGGAAAATGCCAAAGTGAACGAAACGACGGTTGAAACGGATTGCGGAAGTTCAATTTCCTTGAAGAGCATCTCAAGAATAGCCCCTACCGTCGATTCGCCTAACCATCCTAAACCAAGTGCCGTCACGGTGATCCCGAGCTGACAGGCAGACAGATAATAGTCGAGGTTCTCCACTAATTTTTTCGCCGTCTTTGCGGTCTTACTGCCTTCTGTGATCAATTGATCGATTCGGGACATCCTCATCTTGACAACCGAAAATTCTGCTGCGACAAAAAATGCGGTCAACACAATTAATAGTGCAATGATCAAAAGCCGAATGATAATCGTTGTTGTATCGAATGTCTCCACTGCGTGTGTACTGTCCAATCGTTTCCCCAAACTAAGGGGATTCACCTCCATTTAATTAAGCCGGCATGCATTATGCCGGTCTTCTCCATCAAAAAGAAGCCTGTTTTAAGTAACAAGCTTCTCTACTTTTTCATATTCATACTATAACGGAACTCTTGCAAAATGTGTACTTGCAGGCAAATCTTCTTTTCGTTTAGACGACGTACATGATAAACACAACAATCATCAACAACATCGCAATCCCTTTCAGTAAAGCACTCGAGAGAATTCCGAGCACCGTTCCGATCCCGATGGAAACCGAATCTTTCCATGTCTTTTTACTGATGATTTTTTCGGTCAAGATGGCAAACACAAACGGGAAAATCAGCAGACCGATTCCCGGGATGATAAACGGTCCTGTAATCAAACCAACGGTCGTTGCAATCTTTGCCGCCTGTGATCCTCCACGCCGGTCGACGGTATACGAGCTGACCAGATAATCCAAGGTAAAGAGCAAGACGATAAACACTGTCTGGATGATCCAAAAGCTGACGGTCAGTTCCGTAAAGCTGAATCCAAATCCGTAAATTAAAAATCCGACGATGAGTAATGGTGCACTTGGTATGACAGGATACACAAGCCCGGCGAAGGCCGCTAAAAAACATAATGCAATTAAAATCCACAATAAGGTCGTCATGCCAATCTCCTACTTTCTGATTTCTTTCCTTTTTCTATTACGTTCAGTGTCTTCTTCAGGTTTCATAAAAGAGCTTTTTCCTGTGCCTGTTCCAGATGTCGACGATCCCACTCATTTAACGCGGACCAGTTCACTTCCGAACAAACAAACGGAATGAATCGGTCAATGCTCGCCTTATGTTCCGGCAGGGCATCCCGTTTCATGATTTCAAGGGCTTCAAGCATCGTCGCAAGGACTGAAATATCTTCTTCACCGTAATGTCTCAGTTGGTAAAACGTCAGATAAAGGAAGTCTGAAAACGCTAATCGATTGACCGTAACAGTCCCTTCTCCGGTCACCAACAAATCCCCGTCCTGCAAGACGGTGTAGCGTCTCAACAAATCTCCGATTTGCCGCAACGCATGACGTGCCGTGTTTGGATCGTTGATACCGGGTGAAATCGCCCGAAGTGCTACTTCCGTCAGCTTTTGGATAACAAATGGAAAGTCCTGTTGAGCTGAGCGAGTCGGTCCGATGATGATTCCCTGTTCCACTTCTTGTTGAGCGGCACTGCCGATGCGCTGTCCTTGTGTGACGTAACTTCCGATCGCAACATCGATTGTCACCCGTTGACCCGATTTCATTACGACATCATAATCGATGGCTTGTAAATAACCCGTTTGCGCGGCTGTCACATAGAAGGGGTAAGACTCTTCCTGACTCGATACCAGTTGATAGTCCCCTTCTTTGATGGCATCGATGTGTTCGGTAATCAGTGTACATCCTTCTTCATGCAGGCGATCGAGTAATGTCGTCACCCTGATCGACTGACTGACGATGTGGACGAAAGCAACAAACGCAATGATGGCAATCAAGACGACGATGACCGCAACAGCCGAGGCAACGACGCTGTCCTTTAGCGAAGGCCGCATGAAAAACAGCATCGTGATCGAATAGGTGACGGTCCCGATAAAAATTCCAAAGATGTGTTGGACTTGCCGGTTCTCAATGAAATTCGGTAAAGTCCGGGGTGAAAATTGGGATGAATAGGTCGTCAGGACAACTAAAATCGTCGAGAACGTGAATGTCATCATCGTCAGTAAGCCCGTAAATACAGCGCTGTGGATGGTTTGTGCCAGCCCGAGTGTTGTTTTCCAATCCTTCGGGAACAGCTCTTTTGCATATAAATCGATGACCAGGACCAACGCGGTCAAAAGCGCTCCCCCCACACCATACAGGAGAGGCCACCACCAATTTGTCTCTCGATACAATAACTTCAACTTCTGCATGCCTCAATCACTCCACTCTTAAATATACCGCTATATTTTTTAATTCCTGTTTCTTCATCTAGTAAAACGTGTTCGATTTATCTTTTTAAAACTTGCCGAGTCAATTCATTTTGTGAAAGTGTAAGTTTGTGTTTTACTTCTCCACATAACGTGAATAACTTAACTGTTATCAAAAACGAATTGGAGATGAATATCCATGCAACAGCAAACAGAATCAACAATCCATACAGATTTCACGAAGATTTTTATTAACGGTCAGTGGCGCAAAGGCGCAAGTGACAGCAATATGACAAACACAAATCCCTTCACAGGTGAAACATTATTTGAGATTTCAGCAGCAAACAACGACGACTTGGATGATGCTTATCAATCTGCGAAAGTCGCGCAAAAAGAGTGGGCGAAAGTTCCGGCATTGAAACGCCAAGGACTCATCGAACAGTTCTTAAAAGTCATGTACGAAGAAAAAGAAACAATCATCGACTGGCTGATCAAAGAATCCGGCAGTACACGGATTAAAGCAGAAGGCGAGTTTCTCGCATCTGTCTTGATCGTTAAAGAAGCCGCCACATTCCCGTTGCGGATGCACGGAGAAATTCGTCCATCTGTCGTTCCGGGCAAAGAAAACCGGATTTACCGGAAAGCACTTGGTGTCATCGGTATCATCAGTCCTTGGAACTTCCCGTTCCACCTCGCCATCCGTTCGATCGCTACGGCTATCGCAATCGGAAACGCGGTCGTCGTTAAACCGGCAACCGATACACCGGTATCAGGCGGCTTGATCTTTGCAAGTCTCTTCGAAAAAGCGGGTCTTCCGAAAGGTGTCTTAAACGTCATCGTCGGTCGCGGATCAGAAATCGGCGATTCCATCGTCGAGCACCCGGTCCCACGTTTGATTTCCTTTACAGGTTCAACGGAAGTGGGCCGCCATATCGGTGAACTGGCCGGGAAACACTTGAAAAAAACTGCTCTTGAACTCGGTGGAAACAACGTCTTCGTCGTTCTTGATGATGCAGATTTAGATCGTGCGGTCGAATCCGCTGTTTACAGCAAATTCTATCACCAAGGTCAAATCTGTATGTCAACGAACCGAATTCTCGTTGCTCAATCGATTCACGATGAATTCGTCGAAAAATATGTCGCTCGAGTCAAAGAACTTCAGTTTGGTGACCCTTCAAACGGTCGGACACAAGTTGGTCCACTGATCAACCAATCGCAAGTTGATCGCATCATGGAAGAAATCGAAAAAACAAAAGCTGCTGGTGCAACAGTTCGTGTCGGCGGTGAAGCAGACGGTAACGTCATCGCACCTACTGTCGTCACTGGTGTTACAAATGATATGCCGCTCGCTAAAAACGAAATCTTCGGACCGGTCGCTGTCATCATTCCATTCAAAGATGATGCAGAAGCACTGGAACTGGCCAACTCACTTCCTTATGGATTAAGTGGTGCTGTTCACGGTTCTTCTATTGAACGGGCAACAGAATTTGCGCTTCAAGTTGAAACAGGCATGATCCACATCAACGATCAGTCGGTTAACGATGAGCCACACATGCCGTTTGGCGGCGAAAAAGATTCTGGGCTTGGCCGCTTTAACGGAGAATGGGTCCTCGAAGAGTTCTCGACGGTACAATGGTTATCTGTCATGCACGAACGCCGTCAATACAAACCATTTTTCGAATAAGATAATCATCTTACGACATGAAGTACGGGTTCTCCCGTACTTCTACATATGAAAGGAAGATGTACAATGCCATTACTTCGTTTTGATGTCATCGAAGGACGCTCGGATGAAGAATTAAAGTTATTACTCGATACAGCACATGAAGCGATGCTCGAAGCGTTTGATGTGCCGGAACGGGACCGCTATCAAATCGTTCATACCCACAAAGCAAACGAAATGGTCATCCAAGATACCGGTCTTGGACTCACACGAACGAATCGTGTCGTCCTGATCAGTGTGACGAGTAAGACACGAACCGAGGAAAAGAAACAGGCACTCTACCGTTTACTCGCTGAGCGGCTAGAAGCGGTATGCGGATTGGCGCCAAGTGATTTAATGGTTTCCATTGTTGAAAATGACGCTGCAGATTGGAGCTTTGGTCTCGGCAAAGCACAATTTTTAACAGGTGATCTTTAAAACGTTTTTGCCTTTATAAAAAGGAGTCTGGACTCGAGTGGATGCCGAGTTCAGACTCCTTTTCCAATTACTTTTGTTGTTCTGCCGGATTTTCGCGTTGTACCGGTGCCTTCCAGTCAAAGGTCTCCGGCACAAAATCAAGACCACCCGGATGAAACGGCTGACACCTCATCAATCGTCGGGTCGTTAAATAGCCGCCTTTAATGGCGCCGTGTTTTTCGATTGCTTCTTTCCCGTAATGAGAACACGTCGGATAAAATCGGCACGTCGCCGGTTTCATCGGTGAAATCACTTTCTGATAAAAGTGAATACCGCCAAGCATGATTTTTTTCATTTTTTCCCACCTTCTTTTCCTAACTGTAACGCATATCAAAAGGATTTTCTGTTTGAGTGAATTATACTACTTCTGACAACTACTAAAAAGGAAGTGTACCTATGAAGGCTCTTACGTTTCGCTCCTTCGGAGATTCCAGTGTCCTGACCTATCAAGAACATCCGACGCCTGAACTTCGACCGAATGAAGTATTGATTGAGATGAAAGCCATCGGTCTGAATTTTGCCGACATCTACCGTCGCAAAGGAAATTATCATTTAGAGGGAACACCACCCTATCTGTTAGGATATGAAGGGGCAGGTATCATTACCAAACTTGGAGACGCTGTATCGGATTTGCAGATTGGTCAACGGGTCGCCTTCGCCGATGTTCCAAATGCCAATGCCGAGTTCGTCGCGGCACCATTTGATAAAGTCATTCCGTTACCGGATTCGATTTCTTATGAAACAGCTGCTTCGATCTTATTACAAGGATTGACCGCGCACTATTTGACACGGGACAGTTATGACATCCACCCGCGTGATCTGGTGTTGATTCATGCAGCAGCTGGTGGTGTCGGGCAACTGTTGACACAAATCGTCCGGTTACGCGGTGCGGTTCCAATCGGTCTGACATCCTCGACGGAAAAAGCAGACATCGCGAAACAAAATGGCTGTGAGCATGTGCTCCTGTATGCAGACGATTGGGTTGAACAGATTCTCACGCTGACGCATCAACGAGGGGCTGATGTTGTTTATGAGTCTGTCGGTTCCACGCTGATGGAAAGCTTCCGGGCAACAAAAATCCACGGGACAGTTGTCTTTTACGGTATGGCGGGTGGCGATCCTGTCGCCGTCGATCCCCGCTTGTTGATGGACAGTTCCAAAACGTTGACGGGTGGCGACCTTTGGAATGTCTTGACGACTCGGGAAGAACGGATTCGCCGCGCCGGCGAATTATTCAGTTGGATTGCATCAGATCAATTACAACTCGCTTCCCCTACACTTTTTGCGCTTTCCGATGGTCGACGGGCGCACGATTACCTCGAGAGCCGGCAAAGTACCGGCAAAATTTTGTTGATCCCATGACTGCCAACTAATCACTGAATCATGATCACTCCCTCACTTTGGTGAAGGGAGTTTTTTGATGTTTTCTGTTCTTAATGATTACAAACAGGAAACAGTTCTCTTGCTCAGCAATTCATTTGCTTAAGTAGTTGCATTCCACTTTTAAAAGGCGTAAAGTAAATCTCATCAAAACCAGAAACTCAAATTAGTTTTTAGTTTCAAGAAGGAGATCTGATTTATGTTTCGCTCAGAATGGAAAAAATTAAAAAGCCCGATGATGATTATCGTGATTCTTGCTCTCATCCTTGTGCCGTTCCTTTACAATTCGATCTTTTTATCTGCGTTCTGGGATCCGTACGGTCAAACAGAGAACATTAAAGTAGCCATTGTCAACGAAGACAAGGCGACGAAATTTGAAGGCGAAAAAATTGATATCGGGGATCAATTCGTCAAAAAGCTGAAAAAAAACAACGATTTTGATTGGCAGTATCTGTCCCGTAAAGAAGCCGCAAAACAATTGCGCTCCGGGGATATTTACATGACAGTCGTCATCCCAAAGAAGTTTTCGCATAACGCAACGACTTTACTGGACGATCATCCGAAAAAAATCGAGTTGGAGTATTATCTCAATCCAGCAAAAAACTATTCCGGTACTCAAATTTCAAGTGCCGCTGCTAAACAGTTAAATGAAAAAATCCGTAAATCCGTAACCAAACAATACAGTAGCGCGATTTTTGGATCACTAAAAAAAATCGCTAAAGGATTCGAAGATGCTTCGGAAGGTTCTGCTAAACTCGAGGACGGTGCCAAAAAAACGACAGACGGCGCCAAGACGCTTACGACCAACCTCGGAAAACTGACGAGCGGAACTAATACTCTATCAACGAATTTAACGAAAGCGAATGAGGGTTCTGCTCAAATCTCAACCGGTTTGAACACACTTACTGATGGAACACAAACGCTCGCAGAAAAGTCCGGTGAACTATCAAGTGGTCTGAACCAACTTGATGACAACAGCGCCAAACTGATTAAAGGATCAACAGATCTGCAGGCAGGATCGACTAAACTGCGTCAAGGCATCGAAACAGCTTCCGGTGGAACGACTGAACTTCGCCAAGGTCTTGAGACGGCTTCTGCCGGAGCATCGAAGCTCGACAATAACCTGCCGAAATTTACTGCTGGCCTTAATCAACTAAACGATAAAGCGCAAGAGGTCAATGCGACGATTACAGACTTAAACAATGCAGCTGCGACGTTAAAAACAGACTTAAGTGCACGTCGTGAAGCGATTGAAGCCAATGTCGCTAAAATCAAAGGTGTCATTTCGGCTTCCGAAACTTTATCTGAAGAAGAAAAAAATGCGTTACTTGCATCCATTGCAACCATGGAACAAGATGTACAAAATCTATCGCAACAAGAAACCGCACTTGATGCAAGTCTTGCTGCAGCTAATGACGCCACAGATAAAATTAATCAACTGGCGGTTGGTGGACAAGAAATTGCATCCGGTGTCTCGCAACTGGATGGTGGTTTAGCAGAGCTGCTTGCCGGTTCAAAACGTTTGGAACAAGGACAAGCTCAACTGCTCACTGGAGCTAAAAGCTTAGAACAAGGACAAAACTCGCTCACTCAAGGCTTGACCACCTATACTGACGGTGTTCATAAAGCAGCCGAAGGAAGCACACAGCTGACGGCTGGTGCACAAAAAATTGCAACCGGTACAAATGATGCGAGCACGGCATCCGGCAAATTGACATCAGCACTTGGTCAATTATCTGACGGTGCAGTTTCTCTGTCATCCGGTGCAGGACAATTAACAGACGGTGCTTCCCGTCTCGCGGACGGGAACTCAAAACTCGTCGACGGTGCTAACACCTTAAAAACAGAGCTCGGTAAGGGCGCTAAGGATGCTACCGTCAAGCCGTCCAACGAACGGGACAATATGCTCGCTGAACCGGTTGTCTTAAAAGAACATGACTATTCGACCGTCAACAACTATGGTTCTGGTCTGGCAGCCTATATTCTCAGCATTGCGTTATTTGCCGGTGCCTTAATGTTCTCGTCGGTCTATCAAATCCGTCCGGAACACGGAGAAACATTGACATGGCGTTTCCTTGTCGGGAAATTATCGCTTGTCTTACCGATCGGCGCCTTGCAGGGAATTGCTGCTTCCGCCGCCATCGTCTACGTTCTGGATGCTGACGTCGCAAGCACTCCTGCCCTGTACGGCTTTGCTGCATTGACCGGGATGACGTTCATCACACTGCTGTTTACTTTAACGATGCTCTTCGGTCGTGTCGGCCAATTCAGTGCTTTCTTACTGCTGTTACTGCAAATCGGCGGCAGTGGCGGAACATTCCCGGTCGAAATGACACCAAGCTTCTTCCAGGCGATTCACCGCTTCCTTCCGATGACCTACTCGGTGACCGGTTTCCGGGAAGCACTCGGCATCGGTGTGACGGACACACTTATTTCAAACGGTCAGGTACTTGGTTTGATTCTATTCTCCGCCCTTGCGATCAGCTTTGCTGGTGCTTTAGGCGGGAAACGGATCCTACTTTCGACGAAAGCGAGAAAACGCCATGACACTGTCTGATAAGGAACATTTGATTTTAGATGCGGCAATGGCTTGTTTTTCTGAACTGGGTTATAAAGGAACGACGATTGAACGGATCGCAAAACGCGCTCACGTCGGTAAGCCGACCGTCTATCAATTATTTGAAAGTAAACTCGATTTATTTGAATCGCTTGTTACACGTGTCCTGCAAGAAATGAAGGCCGAAGCTGAGAATGCCTATACAAAAACAGCTTCTGTCGAAGAGAACAAACAGGCGATGATTGATGCGATCGTCAATCATCAACAGCAACATTTGTTCATTCTGCAAATCACCCAAGAGACACACACTTTAAAATTACAGGAAATGTTTGAGTTGCGCGTACGGATTGAGCAGCATATCGTCGAGTACATCAAGAACTTGCTCGAGACACGTTTAGAACTCGAGCAACGTTCTCCGGAAGTTCCGGTCGAAGTGACGGCTTTCTTACTGTTCAAGACCTATATTGCGTTGATTTCTGAATGGCCGTTGATCGGCCCGCCACTCGATTTGAAAACAATCAGCCAAGCGATGTTAAAGTTGTTATAATAAAATAGCCTCTCAATAAATTGAGAGGCTATTTTTGCGTTATCGATTCCCAATCGTACCTGAATGGAGTGTTTTATTTGTCTCAACTTTTACTGTCCAATCTTCTCTTTACGTTAGCTTTACTGGTCTACGTCGTTGTTTCGCTTTTTGATATGTGGAAAGCTTACACCCGTACCAGTTCTAAAACAGATTTTCTATTTTTTATTTTGACGTTAATCACCTTATTTATCGGATTTCTTGCATCCCCTTTTCTCGCACTTGCTTTTCAGTGGAAACGAAGCCGGGCGAAGCGGGTCATCGGGATTCTACTGATTGGTATCCCTTTGACTCTTGTTCTGGTAAGTCGCTTTTTATAATACAAGCGTTCCTGACGAAACGACCCGTAACTTTTTGTGCGGGTCATTTTGTCATGTTCTCCCACCTAAAAAAAGTTTACGCAACAGTTCTTTTTCTGGCATCGGTGCCGCATTAAACGCTTCTAAGTACGGTCGGTCATCATACTCCACTTCAATGACATCCACCTTCCACTCTCCGCCGCTCCGCTCGACTAAGGCGAATGGTGCCACAGCTTCCGGCTGACAGCCGAGCGCTCCCGGGTTTAAGTACGTTACGCCCTCTGCCCGGATGACTTGTTCCGGATGATGGTGTCCAAAACAAATCAGGCTCGCCTGGTGTCCTTTAAACAGATTTGGCAAGGATTGTTCTGTTCCGTCAACCGCTTCCGCCAATGGTTCCTCTCCGATGGGCTTCTGTTCATCCAGATACGCATAATGTGTAAACAATGCTTCCTGTTTCGAAAATGTCTTTCGGACGGTTCTTGAGAGCTGCTCCAAAAAACGTTGATTGTCCGAGGTTAACTGATCGGCAATCCATTGATGATGGTTTTTCGCATGACGGTAACTATCCGGATATTTTTGACCATGTATCAACGCAAGGACATTCTCGTCATGATTCCCGCTGATGGTCGTCATTTGTGGTGTCGATCGCACAATTTCGATGACTTCATTCGTTTGTGGTCCGATACCAATCAAATCTCCGAGACAGAAAATTTCTAAGACGCCTGTTTCTTCCGTTATTCTTTTTAAAACTGCTTCTAATGCCGTTGCATTGCCGTGAATATCTGTAATTACTGCAAATTTCATGTAAACGCCTCCATTACTAATTTAACGCCATTCCTGTCTTTCCCCTTGTTTCATGCGAAAAATTCATGAAAAATAAATTGTCAGAAAATATTGATTATTATTTTTAGCCATGTTAGGCTTAGAAAAATTCACGGAGAGGAGAACACCTTTATGTCTTTACACCAAACTGCAGGCCGACTGATTATTCTATGCTCGAGGGACTGAAACCTTTCCGATTACATTTCGGAATTGATTTTGGGCCCTCCTTTCGATGCATCGAATGAGGCGCCCGCAGGAATGATGGCGCCTATCCGATACCGGATAGGTTTTTTTAATGGCAAAACGAAAAAGAGAGAGGATGAGTGAGTTGAAGGAATATGCGATGGATCGAATGGTGAAAGTGTCTGCCGGTATGGCGAATGCCGTCTTGGTGACGTTAGGAGTAGGATTATTGATTGAAACGTTCGGCAACTTGTTACATATTGAGATGCTGTTGACGATTGGCGGTGTTGCCAAGGTCCTGCTCGCACCTGCTCTTGGAGCCGGCATCGCTTATCAACTTGGCGGGAATACACTTGTTTTATTCAGTGCCATGATTGCCGCAACGATTGGCGGAGCGGCACTTCAGCCAACGGACGCCGGACTTGTCCTCGTGCCGGGTCAACCAATCAGTGCATTGCTCGCTGCTGCCGTCGCCGTATTCGTCGGTAAACGGATGACCGGAAAAACCAAATTCGATATGATGGTCATTCCCGTCAGCGCCGTTCTTGCCGGTGGTGTGACAGGCATCGCTGCCGCTGCTGTTACGACACCTTTATTAACACGATTCAGTGCTATGGTCACGACATCCGTCGAATCTTCTCCAATCGCGACATCACTTGTCATCGCCCTTATTTTTAGTGTCTTATTGATGTCACCTGCTTCATCTGCTGCACTCGCGATTGCTCTTCAGCTCGATCCCGTCGCCAGTGCTGCCGCCTTGATCGGCTGCTCCGCCCAGTTCGTCGGCTTTACGTTGATGGCATATCGTCAGACCGATCCCGGTGGATTGATTGCTTCTTTCTTCGTCACACCAAAAGTCCAGTTCCCAAATATCGTCAAAAATCCACGACTTGTCGTCGCTCCGTTCTTGGCTGCCATGATTTCAGCGCCGATCGCGACACTTGTTCTCTCACTAGAAGTACCCTACGAATTAGCGGGACTTGGTCTAAACTCAATGATTGCGCCGCTCAACATCTTCGTCAATCAAGGATTCAATGCCTTCCTTGTCTTTTTCGCAACCGGCGTGCTTCTTCCCGGTATTTTGACGCTCGTCTTTTACCGGATGACGACGATGGCCGGTTGGACAAAAATGGGCGATCTTCGTTTAGAGATCCAATAAGGCTCAGTTGCTATTCCTTTCATTGTTAATGAAGGAATAGCTTTTTTATACAAAAAAAATCCCGTTCATCAAAAGATGAACGGGATTTTGGTATGATTCTGACTGGGCTCGAACCAGCGACCTCTACCCTGTCAAGGTAGCGCTCTCCCAGCTGAGCTACAGAATCATGTGATGTCGTACTGGGTATATGTTTATTATAGCAACATATCGAAATGTGTAAAGTATTTTTTATGATTTTCTTTTATTTTTTTTCTTCTGCGGCAACAGTTCAAAGTTGCAGGGTTTTCCTCCGTCCTCTACTATGTAAATAAGCACATATAAAATAAAGGAGGGGTACCCGTTGAATTTTTTAACAAGATTTAGTTTGAAGAACTCAGTTGCCGTGTTTATTATTGCCATTCTTTTAATTTTAGGCGGCGTGTATTCGTTTACTCAACTCAAAGTAGATCAGTTTCCTGAAATCGAATTTCCTCAAATTTCAGTAGAAGCCGTTTATCCAGGTGCATCCCCAGATGATGTCGACAAACAAGTCGTCTCAAAACTGGAAACCGCACTCAAAGGAGTCGAAGGCTCCACCAAAATTACAAGCTCTGCCTATGAAAGTATCGGGATCATCAATATCGAATTCCCATTTGATACGGATATGGACAAGGTCGAGCAACAAATTGATGCTGCCATCCAAGATGCAAATCTTCCGGAAGAAGCAACAACAAAGTTAAATCGTTTTTCATTCGGATCGTTCCCGATCTACAACATTTCCTTCTTTAGTAAAGATGGAAAAGAAATTGAATCCTTATTAAAGGATGAAATCGAACCAGAACTCAATAAAATTCCCGGCATCAACAGTGTTTCCGTTGGTGGTTACAAAGACGACCTCGTTCAAATCACTGTCGACAATGATAAGGCGACCGCTGCCGGCTTGTCGTTAACCAGCATCAAAGAACAAATCAATGCCAAATACGTATCGTTCCCGTCTGGTCAACTTGCAGAAGGTGATTCAAAAATCCCGATTCGGGTCGAAGAAAAGCTGGAAAACTTAGATAAGTTAAAAAATCTTCAGCTGACATCTACTGTTGCGTCAAGTCCGGCAACAGGCGCCCCATCAGGTCCTCCTGCAGGAGGATCCGGTTCAGAAGCCGGAGCACCGGGTGCAACAGGTGCACCAGAAGAAGCAGAACCAGCAGAACCAATCCGTCTCGGAGATATCGCAGAAATCGAAGCCGTTTCCGAGCAAAGTGAAAAAACACGTTACAATTTAAAAGATTCGTTATCGATGGCCATCACGAAAAAACAAGATGCCAACACTGTTGAAATTGCAGATGGTGTCACAAACATCTTGAACAAATACGATGATCAAATCGATTATACGATTGGAATCGATTCAGCTAAAGATATTGAGGAATCGGTTGCCACTCTCGTAAAAGAAGGATTACTCGGTGCCTTGTTTGCTTCTCTTGCCGTCCTCCTCTTCTTACGAAACATCCGGGCGACCATCATTGCCATCGTCTCAATCCCGCTGTCGATTTTAATTGCGGCGATCTTCTTGAACTGGCAGGACATCTCGTTAAATATCATGACCCTTGGTGGTATGGCGGTTGCGGTCGGTCGTGTCGTCGATGATAGTATCGTTGTCATTGAAAATATCTTCCGACGGGTCCGAAAATCAGATTCAGGTATGACGAATGAAATCATCGAGCAATCGACGAAAGAGATCTTAAAAGCAATCACGTCTTCTACCTTGACGACCGTCGTTGTCTTTTTACCAATCGGTTTTGTCGGTGGTATTACAGGGAAGTTCTTCCTGCCATTCGCCTTGACGATCATCTTCTCGTTGCTCGCTTCGCTTCTCGTTGCGATCACGATTGTACCGATCTTAGCGAAATTTGCCTTCAAAAAAGTACCTGCTGAAGAAAAAGAAGGTGCCTTGCAACGTTGGTACGGAAAACTGATTGAAAAATCACTGTCGCATAAAGCGATCATTCTCGTCGTTTCATTCCTATTGCTTGGCGGTTCGCTTGCGATCGTGCCGCAACTCGGGTTTACGTTCATTCCAAACGAAGCTTCCAAAACATTGACGGCTTCGCTTGAACTTCCCGCTGCAACGTCTCTTGAGAAAACAAGTGATGTTTCGCTTAACATGGAAAAGATGTTCGACCAGGAAGACGCGATTGCGGATGTCACGACTTCAGTCGGTGCCCGTGATTTCACGACAGGTCTGCGTCTTGATAACAAAGCAAGTTACTTCTTGAATCTAAAAGACGGCGCTGATGTCGAACAGACGATCAAGTCGCTCGAAACACAGATGGAAGACATTGCGAAAGAAGACGACGTTGATGTTAAAATCAGTATCGCTGAACTTTCGACAGGTGGTCCGCCATCGAACAACAATGTCGACGTCGACCTATTCTCAACGGATCTTGAAGCGTTACAACAAGCAGCAAAACTCGTTGAAGATAACATGACTAAAAACAACGATTTGAAATACGTCACGAATAACTTCAGCGAGAAACAGAAACAGTTCCTCGTTGAGATTGATTCTGAAAAAGCAAGTGATCGTGGTTTATCCGGCTTCCAGATTCTTGGTACGGTCAACGATCAAACCAAACCGGTTACCGTAGGAACGCTTAACCTCGACGATAAAGACCAAAACGTTCAATTGTCTTACCAAGAAGATTTGACATCAAAAGCAGATCTTGAAAACGTACAATTGTTCTCGGCAGCTGGTCCTGTCTCCTTAAAAGATGTCGCAACAGTAAACGAAGTCGAGACATTCACGTCGATTCAGAAACTGGATGGAAAAGTGTACGCACGTGTTTCTGGACAAGTGAAGGGCGATAACGTCCAAACGGTTTCAAGCGACGTCAAAGCAGACGTCGAAAAAATCGACTTGCCAGACGGTGTCTCGTTAACGAGTGGTGGCGGAAACGACGATACAGTCGAAATCTTCCAATCGCTTGGTATTGCCATCGTCGTCGCTATCGGACTTGTCTACTTGACGATGCTGATCACGTTCGGAAAAGCACGGATTCCGTTCATCATCTTGTCATCGCTCATCTTCGTTCCGATCGGCTCACTCGTCACCTTGTTCTTGGCAAACGAGCCGTTATCCGTCAGTGTTATGATTGGTTTCTTGATGCTCATCGGTATCGTAACGACCAATGCCATCGTACTCGTCGACCGGATTGGACAGAATGTCACACGTGGTTTACCAATCCGCGAATCGTTGATCGAAGCCGGTAAAACACGACTTCGCCCAATCTTAATGACAGCATTCGCAACCATCATGGCCCTTGTTCCGCTGGCACTCACTACGTCATCCGGCACATTGATTTCAAAAGGTCTCGCCTTGACGGTCATCGGTGGATTAACGACTTCAACGCTCTTGACGTTGATCATCGTCCCTGTCGTCTACGAACTGTTCTTCTTCAAAAAAGTGAAAAAAGAACGTCAGTCCTAACAAAAAATCCTTCTCTCATTCATGAGGGAAGGATTTTTTTATTTATTTTTCGAGTACTTCATCGGTTCGATCAATCGTTCCGTTATGCTTAGCGACAAGACCGTCCAGTACAGACGATTCAAATTCTTCACCAATCGCAATGATTCCTGTTTTTCCGGGTGGAATCACACCGAGTGTGCGTTTAAACGTTTCCTGGACAGCTTGATTTTCTTTTAAATCCTTCGAGCCGCCAATCAACATTCCTGTCATCGAGCCTAACAGAATGCCGAACGGTCCTCCAAGAATCCCGACAGCCATCCCAATTAAGGAACCTTTGAAGGCTTTATTGGAGCCACTTAAATCAACCGCATCTTCAAACGAAAACGCTCCGCTTTCACTTCGTTTAATAACAGCGATTTGTTCAAAATCAACTTGACCGTTAGCGTGATACTTTTTGAGTTCACTGAACACTTGATACGATGTCGCCTCTTCTTCGAATGTAAAGGTAATGATATGATGCTTCTCTTCTTTTTTAGCCACAGCTTCCACCTCTTTCACACAAGACAGACCGCAACTGTTGACGATGAGTGACACACCATTTATTTACCATTCGTCGCTTGAAACGAAACCTGTTACGGCGTCATCGGTTTCCCCGGTTCCAACTTGTAGTATTCTTCCATCGTCAAGCCGCTCACCTTCAACTGGGCAGCAAGCGTCGCCCCGACATAACGAAAATGCCAGCTTTCATACGTATAGCCGGTCCATGATTCTTTACCGAGCGGATAGCGGAGATGGAACCCGTAACGGTGGGCATTCGCAGCCAGCCATTTTGCCTCTTTTGTACTCGAGAAGCTGAACTTCGCATATTTGGAAGAGTCTGCTCCGCCGATATCAAAACCAAGTCCTGTCTGATGCTCACTTTTCCCGGGTTGTGCACTGTACGTACTTGCTTTTTCAAAACCATCCCGTGCCACATACTTGTCAAAGAGGGCTTTTTGATAGGCATACGAACGGTATGTACTGAATGCAACCAGAGTGATTTTTTCTTTTTTGGCAGCGAGCCTCATCTTTTCAAAGGCAGCTCGCGCCACCGTACTCTCGCCGGGAGCGTATGATGAACGAAGTGGGTAATTCGGATTGACGATCAACGTCTTACCGATGCGTAATCCGCCGATTTGTTGATCGGTCAGTAAATATTTTGAGCTGGCATAGCCTGTCTTCGTTCCATACCGTACTTTCGACCAGGTTCCGAGTCGGCTGATCTCGTTTACATAGACGCCCGTCGGAATGACCGTGACGACCGCTTTTTCCGTCGATGCACCGGCCCGCAGGTTAAGGGGTGTTTTCGCTTGACGGTAACTCGAAGCTTCTGCCGCGAGAGAAAAGCTGACCGTTGACGTGACGACTGCTAATAAAACGAGCACCGTTTGTTTCATCTTTTTCATGGTTCGTATAAACTCCTTTTTTCAAGAACAGGGTAATGAATCTTTGATTTTAGAATAACATTCATTTCAAGACGTCACCATTTTTTGTTCATGGTGTAATCAAAATGAATTAATTCCCTGTTTTATTCAAATGAATGCGTTCTCGATGATTGAATCTCGTCTGGTTCGGGTAAATATCGGTTGTATGCGTTTTCTTTGAATAATGATTGGCATCAGTCAAGGGGGCGAATCTTCATGACCATTTTAGATGGGGTATTCATCGCCGTCTCCGTATTTTGGTTGCTCGAACTGTTTCTTTTTCGAAACCGGCAGAAAGAACCGTCTCCACTTGAAGAACGACGAAGTTTTTACTCCATTTTGGCTACTTTAGTCGTTACGATTCTGTTGTCCATTTTGTTCAGCAGATCAGAACCATCCGTCCTATTACAACAAATCGGACTCACCTTCTTAAGTATTGGGGTTCTGTTGCGTTATTGGGGAATTTATCATCTGAAACATCAATTTACCCGTCACGTTGCAGTCAATCCGGGAGATCAACTCGTCAGTACAGGTCCTTATCGTGCCTTACGCCACCCGCTTTACACCGGTTTACTTTTCATCACGGCCGGCTTTCCCCTGTACTTCGGAAACGTGATATTGACGTTATTCGCGACAGTGCTGATGTTTTTTGCTTTATTACATCGCATTCGAATCGAAGAACGGCTGTTAACAGAAGGCTTCGGACCGGCTTACACTGCATGGGCACGTAAAAGAAAACGATTAATTCCGTTCATTTACTAACACATAAGGAGATGTGATTTTTTTGAAAAAACAAGCTGTAGTCATTGGAGCAGGTTTAGCAGGTATGTCCGCCGCAATTCGCCTCGCAGGAGACGGATACAACGTCACGATGCTTGAGCAAAATGGAAATGTTGGCGGGAAGTTGAACCAACGGAGCGGTCAAGGGTTTACCTTTGATACCGGTCCATCCATCTTGACAATGCCTTGGGTGCTCGAACAACTCTTTACGAGTGTGCATCGTCGCCTGGACGATTACTTAGAAATTGAACGAATCGAACCGCAATGGCGGACATTTTTCGAAGACGGTACACAGCTCGATGTCAAAGGTGACTTGCCGGGGATGCTCGAAGAGTTTAAAAAAGTCTCTGATCAAGCTGACTTCGTCGAACTGTTCAGCTATTCGAAAAAAATGTATGATCTCTGCTTAGACAGCTTTTATAAATATAGTCTCGAAGATTTAAAAGACTTAAAAAAATACCATACGATGTCGGAACTACTGAAGATGGATCCACTTAATACTGTTGCAAGTGGTACAAAAAAACATCTCAATAACAAGTATCTCGAACAGTTGTTCAACTATATGGTCATGTACGTCGGATCTAACCCGTACGAAGCACCTGCTGTCTTCAATCAAATGATTTATGTTCAGATGGGGCTCGGCATCTATTACGTCAAAGGCGGCATGTACAATATTGCCCGTGCGATGAAAACCGTCCTTGATGAGCTTCGTGTGACGGTTCACGTCAACACACCGGTTGAGCGGGTCGTCACGGAAGGAAAACGCGCGGTTGGCGTGGAAGCAAAAGACGGTACTTTCTATCCGGCTGACGTCGTCGTGTCGAATCTTGAAGTCATTCCGACGTATCAGCGTCTCGTTGCTGACAAAAAAGGACCGAAACAGGCTAAAAAACTAAATCAATCGTTTGTCCCATCTGTCTCAGGTCTTGTTCTCCTCCTTGGTGTCAATCGCGAATACAAAGACTTAAAACATCATAACTTCTTCTTCTCCGACGATCCGGAGCGTGAATTCGCGCAAATGTTCAAGGACGGTGTACCACCGGAAGATCCAACGATTTATGTCGGTGTTTCGTCTAAATCCGATGCTTCGCAGGCGCCAGAAGGAAAGGATAACTTGTTTGTCCTGACACACGTTCCGCCTCTGACGAAACAAGGTGGAGAAACCGATTGGGATGCTTACCGCGAAGTTGTTCTCGACAAGTTGGAACGCATGGGGGTAACCGATTTACGGGAAGCGATCGAGTTCGAATACCGTTTCACACCGGAAGATTTACAATCGTTGTACGGTCCAAATGGCGGCTCCATTTATGGAGTGGCTGCCGACCGGAAAAAGAATGGTGGATTCAAAATCCCTTCGAAAAGTGATCTGTATGAAGGGCTCTATTTTGTCGGTGGATCGACGCATCCGGGCGGAGGCGTACCGATGGTCACATTGTCTGGTCAGCTCACGGCTGATTTAATCCAGAAACATGAAAATCCCGTCAAAGCGTGATAACTACTAAAACAGGAGACCGTCCCTTACGAGGGATGATCTCCTGTTTTTATTTTGATGATGAAGCTAGGGATACTTCTTCGATTTGAAGACATGTCTCGCCGTCAAATACTAAACGATAAACGGCTGGCATCGCTAAACGCGACCAAAAAGAATAATCGTATGCCGGATCAAAATGTTGCATCGACAACACCATGATATTCCCGTGTGTCCCGACGACAACTGTCTCATTTGTGTGTTTCCTGACCAACTGCTGCGCACCTGCAAGAACACGGTGCTGTGCAATGTCGTTTGATTCTCCGCCGTATGGATTTTTGTCCGGGTGATTCCAGACGTACTCGACAGCTTGCTGAAAATCATCCAATTGACCGGGAGCCAGTAATCGTTCTTGAAATGCTTCCGCCTCCTCGATCGGCAGTCCATAATGTTCCGCTACCGGTTGAACGGTTTCGATTGCCCGCCGGTACGGACTCGCATAGATGTAATCCGGTTGAACCTCTCGAAAAAGTGAAATCAGTTGTTTGGCGTCAGCCATGCCCCGCTTGGATAAAGGTCGTGCTTTTTCGTCCGGTGAATAGGTTGAATGAGCATGCCTTACTAAATAGATGGTTGTCATGGTGTCTCCCTTCTCAACTCTCAGTTGTTGTTTCGAGCAATCGATACCCCACTCCACGAACCGTCTCTAAATGAACATCGATTGGAAACCCGGCACGGCGTAATTTTTCGCGCAGGTGGCGGATATGTGAATCGATGGTTCGGGGTTCGATTGATTGATCATCTCCCCACAGTGAAAGGACGAGCTGCTCTCTCGATAAAATACGATTCTTCGAGCCGAGCAATTTCCCCAACAGTTGAAATTCCGTTTTGGTCAGGAGAATTTTTTGCTGGTTGAATTCACAACGGTACGCAGCAACATCATAAGACAATCCATGAAATGTCTCTTGTTCCTGTTTGACTCGACCAATCAATAGTTCGATACGTGCCAGTAGTTCTCCTTCATGGATCGGTTTCGCGACGTAGTCATCTGCCCCTACTTCATGACCTCGTAAAATGTCCTCTTTTTGATTACGTGCCGTCACCATGATGATTGGAAAATCAGCAACCCGTCGGATTTTTTGGCATAATATCCATCCATCCATTTCAGGCATCATGACATCCAACAAGGCCAAGTCGATCGGTACGGTTCGAACAAGCTCTAACGCTTTTTGGGCTGAATCGACCAAATGACAGGTATGCCCATAAGGTGCCAGATATAACTTCATCAATTGAAGCATCCGTGGTTCATCATCTACGATTAATATTCGTGCCATTTTTTCACGCCTTCCATTGAACTGTGACGCATGTCCCGGCATGCCATTCGCTTTTTATGTCGAGTGTCGCATCATGCGCTTGGACGATTGCCGTCGCAATCGTTAACCCGAGACCCGATCCACCATGGCTTCTGGAACGGGATGGTTCACTCCGGTACAATCGCTTTTTCACATGCGGCAACGCCTCTGCCGAAATTCCCATTCCCGTGTCCCTCACCAGAAAATATGCTCCAGCGGTATTTTTTCCGTACTCTACTTCAATTTGACCGACTTCCGTGTATTTCCGTGCGTTATCCAACAAATTTAACAGGACTTGACCAAGCCGGATTTTGTCTCCGATCACAGTTACAGGATGACCTGACACCACAAAACGCAGTCCCTTTTCTTCAATCGCCGGTCTCATTTTTTCGGCAATCGATAAAATCACCTCGTCAAGTGCAAGCGGCAAACGATCTATCGAAAATTGATTTTCGTCCAGACGAGCAAGTAACATCAATTGTTCGATCAGTTGGCTGAGGTGATTACTTTCTTCCTTGATAATGGACAGATACATTGTTTTTTCAGAGTCGGGCAAATCGGGACGACTCAAGATATCAGCGTACCCTTTGACATACGTCAGTGGCGTTCGCAATTCATGCGAGATGTGTGCTAAAAATTCTGTGCGTTCACGGTTTACGTAGTCGAGATCTTTTGCCAGTTGGGTAATGGATCGTGCCAATGCACCCAGTTCATCTGAACGCTCAATCGGTAAATCCACTTCCAGGTTTCCGTCCCTCAACTTTGCGGTCGCCCGTTCCATGTTAATGAGCGGTTTCGAGATTAAACGTGTACAGAGCGCTACAGTGACCAGTGATAGAAGAACCGCGATGATTCCTACCTGAATGAACTGTTGCTGCAACGGTTTGACGACTTGTTGAATCAATCTTTCAGGAGCAAACATAAAAACATGCCCGCGATGACTGCCCGCAACGGTGATCGGACTATCCGTCATCAAAAAGTTTCCATGCTCCGTCGGCGTCTGTAGCACTAAATCCTTTCGTTGATCTTGAAATTCAGTATGCGTCAATTCTGTTTTCATTTCTTCCGTTAAACGATTGGAAGATTTCAGGATTTTTCCCTTTTGATCGGTCACGACGACAGTAAATTCAGAAGCAGATTCCATTAAACTGACGTGATCGATTGTTTCTTGATCAAATGATTTCTCCAAAACGTCTCGATGCGTATTTCCGCGATTCAATAATCCGGACAACACTTCATCGGTACGTTGATTCACAAGATTCAAATACAACGTACTAAAAAGAATACTCCCTATCAGAAAGAGCGCTGTTAAAAACAGCAGACCGATGTAATGAGAAATATGCCGCATACTCCCCCTCCTTATCTTCCTTCTGCTAAGTATAAGGATTTTTGATTCGAAAATGTATGTCAGGACACAGGAAATACAAATCGTCACGCTTTCTGCACGGTTTTTGCACACGCAACGGGTATAGTCGTAATGTAATCAGATTCATACAGGAGGTAGACACATGAAGAAACAACTGTTTGTTACAACACTGGCTCTCACTGCCGTTTTAGGTCTCGGCGCTTGTGGAACCGACTCTGATTCCTCCGGTTCGCACGACATGCATGACGCCGATAAAAGCAGCTCACATGATGGAATGATGCATTCAAGTGACGGAAAAGTTCCAGAAGGAATCAAACAAGCTGAAAATCCGAAGTTCGAGGATAACAGTAAAGTCATTCTTGCCTCTGATCATATGCAAGGGATGGATGGTGCGAAAGGAACGGTCGTCGATGCCTTCGACACAACGGTCTATGCGGTCAGTTATACGCCAACGACCGGCGGAAAAAAAGTCACCAATCATAAATGGATCATCCAGGAAGAACTCGATCCTGTCCCTGCTTCGACTTTAAGTAAGGGAGACGACGTGACACTTGCCGCTGATCATATGAAAGGAATGGACGGTGCTGAAGCTACAATCGACAGTGCTGAACAGACGACAGTCTATATGGTTGATTTTAAGCCGACGTCGGGTGGAAAAACTGTTAAGAATCATAAATGGGTCACAGAGAATGAACTTCAGGCAAATAATTAAAAAAAGCCCGCTCATCAAAGGATGAACGGGCTTTTTGGTATGATTCTGACTGGGCTCGAACCAGCGACCTCTACCCTGTCAAGGTAGCGCTCTCCCAGCTGAGCTACAGAATCATGATGCAGTACGTTATGTACTTGCTAGGACATGTATTAATATAGCAAGAAACTAACAATCTGACAAGTACTTTTCTAAAAAAATATGAAAAAGAACGAGAAACGGGACTGAAGCATACCACGCATCAAGAAATACAGGCTTTTTTCAGTCCCGTCTCCTGTTATAAGATCGTTGTGACCTGATCAACCGGTAATCGGAGTGTCGGACGTTTTTTCGCATTTTCAACTGCTTTACCAACAGCAATCAACATGACGGGCACATAACGCTCATCCGTGATGAACGTATCCGTAAAGGCTTGATGGTTGAAGCCACCCATTGCGAGCGTCGATAATCCCTTCGCTTCCGCAACCAACATAAGTTGCATCGCAGCCAGGCTCGCATTCGACATCGCTGCATCCCGGGCGTAGGCTTCGCTTTGATAAGCTCCCTCTACTTGTCCTTTAATGGAATCAAACAGGTCTTCTGTCATTCCGCCCGCCTCGACTGCCGGTCCGTATACGGGATTGTAGTTCCGGTTTGCCTGCAGATCCCCGAGCACTGCAATGACGACTGAAGAGGAACTGACGGCCGGTTGATTATAAGCAATCGGAGCCAGTTGTTGTTTCGCTTCTTCTGAATGGAATGCTAAGAAATGCCAGTGTTGCAAGTTCCAGGCACTTGGTGCAGCTGTCGTCAATTCAATCAGTTCCTCGACTTCTGTTTGCGAAAGCGTAAAAGTTTCGTCGTAATGACGAACTGATCGGCGTTCTGTCAAAAGTGATAGTGTTTCGGTTAATGTTTGATTCATGATAATCCCCCTTAAAATACATCTGTTTACTTTGTTATCGTATCATCCTCTGTGTCAGCTGTCATATGACAAGACTTGTTTAACTGCCCTCTGTTATAAAACAATAATTGACATTAACAGACTGTACTAGTACAATAAAATTATTCAAGTGCTACCCACTGACACAACGAGGACTAAGAGGAGGAATATAATCATGGAACAACCCCTGTATCAAGAGACGTCTCCAGAATTTTACCGCCAACTTCCCGTCAAAACCTGTTCACATTGCGGAAAAGAAATGGACGAACAGTGTGAATCGTATAAAACAGAGTGCGATGAGTGTGCAGTAACGGAACATTAAGAGGGATAGCACGAAAAAGAAGAGCGGACGCCACGATGCGTCCGCTCTTCTTTTTTCTATGTGCGAATGATGAATCGTTTAATTTTTCACTACGGACAACTGTTTGATGATTAATGGAATGTAAAGGTCTCCGAAGCCAGATTGCTGAATTCACGCAGATAATGCAGATAGTTGCTGCCGCCGTAGTTATACCGTTTGTTGTACATCCTCACTACAACAAGTTGTTGTTCTGGTACGACAAGTAAAAGTGGACCTGTGTTTCCAAGAATTTGATAAGCCCCCTTTTGCACATGTTCTCCGATCTCACTTCTGTCCTTTGCTTCGTCTTGTACATACCAAAACAATCCATTGTCGGGAAGTCGTGCATCCTCATACTGCAGATTTTGAATGGATGTACAAAGTCGAATGACTTCTTCCGGGACTACTTGAATCCCTTGATGTCGTCCCATATTCAGGTGCAGGTTTCCCCATATGGCCAATTCTCTTGCGGTGGTATGCAGATTTGAACCTATTCCGTCAGCAAAAGGATAAAGCTGAAAATCTGCCGCATGTTCAGGATCATCGATGACTTTAACTAAAGTGTCCGAAACCGCCGTCGACCATTCGGTGTACTTAAACCCTAACGGAACAAAAATCCGCTCTTCTAACAGTCGAGGGAAATCATACCCATAAAGATGCTTAAAAAGTTCGGTCATGATTTTGACATTGATTCCACGATAGGCCCACCCTTCACCAGCAGCAAACTCCCTGTAAATTGATCCGTCAGCTCGTTCATTCAATCCATGCGAATGTGTGACCAGATGGCGAATGGTCGTACCTTGAACGACCCCCGTATCATACGTATTCAAATAGTGTGAGATCAAATCGTCAAGACTGTGGATTTTCTTTTCATACAAGGCGAAGCCGATGGCGAATGCCAGGTAACTTTTACGGGCGGAAGCGATATTGAACATGGAATTTACATGAATCGGGCTCGAGTTCTCATTGGAATGAAACCCTTCATAATGCTCAAGAATAATGTTGTCATGCTGCATGACAAGCAACGCAGCGGCACTACTGTGATTCCGATCCTTGATCTCACTTACATACGAAATGAGCTGACGGTATGACGCTTGCAAATGAACAACGCTCCTTTCCGATTCTTAATCAAGTATTCTCTCTCCTCGTCGTACTTCCTCTACATGTCTTGATAGTGCCGATCTGTAAAATAACGACACCAATTCGTCTGATTTGTGATGCGACACCTCACATGAATGCCGATCCATCGATCCTGTTTTCATACAGAAAAACACCCTTCTTCTATTTAAAATGAGTTTTTTCAAAAAACAGACCTCCCAGTCATCTTTTTGTAATATTTTTGTTACAAATGAAATAGACAAAATGTTACAGTTAACTCATAAGATTTTCCGCAAAGGAGCTCAGACATCGATGGACTCATACAACTCAGGTAATCCAATCGGACTTGGTCCAAGACAACGTAAACAAAAACGAAAATATCTTGCGAAGCTTTTTATTTTTCTAGCCCTTCTGTTACTTCCGATCGGCGGTTATGTCATTTATCAATACCTCAGTTCAAACCAACAGCAAACTGCCGTAAAGTCCGTGCAGTCATTAAGTGAGGTCCCGGTTGCAAATCTCGACAAAGCGCGTGTCGAAAAATGGAACGGCATTACCAAAAAAGTGGCTTACCTGACTTTTGAAGATGGTCCGACAGCATTGACGTCAGATATTTTACAGTCCTTAAAGGAACAAAACGCCAAAGCAACGTTCTTTTTGATCGGTCCTAACATCGATCAGCAACCGGAAGTGGTGCGTACGATGTCAAATGACGGTCACTACATCGGATTACA
Organism: Exiguobacterium sp. s192; assembly: GCF_018618795.1. Taxonomy (NCBI): domain Bacteria; kingdom Bacillati; phylum Bacillota; class Bacilli; order Caryophanales; genus Exiguobacterium; species Exiguobacterium sp. s192. Next base: position 150,131 of record NZ_JACSMS010000005.1, read on the forward strand.
CAGTGAAACGCACGACTACGATACGTTATATGAAAAGAAGCAATATGTTCCCGAAATGTTGCGTGTTCAAAAACAAATCAAGCAACTGACCAGTAAAACGCCTGTCCTTACACGTCCGCCGTACGGCTCGTCTCCCGGGATCACCAAATCAATTGCGAAAGAAATGGAACAATCAAATCTTCGGGTCTGGGACTGGTCAATCGATTCAATGGATTGGTACTACAAGGACAGCGCCAAGGAAGTTGCTAAAACAGTCATTGATCGGGCGGAAGATCCCGTCGAAATCATCCTGTTACACGAACAACCGCAAACGTTGCGCGCATTACCGGCAATCATTGCAGGTCTCAAGAAAAAAGGTTATCAATTCTCGATTTATGATGAAGACTTCCATATTCCCTATAATTTTGCGAAATACCCAAATCTGTAAGGAGCTACGATAATGAAAAAACGGATGTTTTTAGCTAGTGGTTTGACCGGTCTCAGCATCCTTCTACTCAGTGCATGTTCGACTGATCCGGCTTCCTCGATTTACGACCGGTTAGAAGATCAAGCTCAGCTCGAACAAAAAGCGGAAACCATCGCAGAACAACGAACACGACAAGATGAAGTTTCTGTTAACACGTATCAGGCAGTGTTAGAGGCTGGAGCCGACGACATCAAACGTGCTCAAAATGAACGTGATGAATTGTCTGCTTTGAATCAAGAACGGGTTGATCTATTAAAACAAGAACAAAAAGTCCGGAGCCGTGCGTTCGAAGAGTTCGATCGACAGGAATTGGCGGATGAAATAGCGACCTTACCGGCTGCTGCCAAAAAAGATGGGACGGCGTTACTGGACATTTTTGATCAGCGAAAAAAAGCCTTTAATACCTTTTTGAAACGTTACGAAGCGGCGATCGCCTCTGAAAAGAAAGTGCTTTCCTACTTGACCGAAAAACCAAATTTCGTTAAGATTGATGAAGCAACAGCCGATTTAAACCGGACTTCTCGTCAAGCGACAGACGCTTTAAAGACGTTTAATCAATTGACAGTCCGTTACAATGAATTAAAGCCGACCTTTTATGACAAGGCTGGACTCAACATTAAATAACTCACACAGGTTGCAACCAAACCCTGTCCAAAAAACCTGGACAAGGCCCCGTTGCAACCTTTTTTGTGCGTTCTAAAACATGGAGGAATCTGTATGAACCGTTCAAAAGCAACACTTTTTGTCCTAATCGGCGCCATCAGTTACGGCGTCTTATCGACCATTGTCAAGCTGGCTTACAGCGCTGGTTTCGACTCTGCCGCTGTTTCCGGCAGTCAGTTCTTTTTTGGCTGGCTGATGATTTTCATCTTAGCCTTATTGACCAAAAATTTACGATTGTCTCCCGCTACTGCGTTTACCTTGATGGCAATCGGGATTTCCAGCGGAACCACCGGATATCTGTATTATCAAAGTCTGCAAACCGTTTCCGCTTCTGTCGCCATTATCCTGCTGTTCCAATTCACATGGATTGGAGTCGTCATTGATTCACTTCTGACAAGACGTCTTCCGTCACGTCCGCATTTCCTATCCGCCCTATTGTTGATTGGCGGAGCTATCTTAGCCAGTGCCGCTTATTCCAGTGCCCTTGATCTTCGGGGAACGTTGTTCGGACTCGGCGCGGCTGTCAGTTTCTCGATCTTCCTGCTCGCAAGCGGTCGTGTCGCGAATCACGTCCCGGTCATCAAAAAGAGCTTTTACATGATGACGGGCGGTTTATTGTTTGTGATGATCATGTATCCACCGACGACGTTCTTAACGACAGCGAACTTTGAACAGGGATTGATTTGGTACGCTCTCCCACTCGGCCTCTTTGCTTTAGTTTTGCCGCCACTGCTGTTTGCTGCCGGAGCACCTCACCTCAGTCCGGCAAGTGTTTCGTTGCTCGGCGCAGCGGAACTGCCGACAGCGGTCATCTGTTCAGTCCTGATTTTAGGGGAACACCTCGCGGCTTCACAATGGATCGGGATCGTCATCATCCTGATCGGGATCTTTTATCCCATCTATGTCAGCAGCCTCAAGCAAGCCAACACGTCCGGCCAACGCCAAAACGACCTTTCCTGACGAATCAGGAAAGGCCGTTTTTTTATGATCATTTTTGTCGTTTCATGGCATCTGCGACAAATTCAACATCCGTACCAATGATGATCTGGACATTTTTCGCCCCCATCTTCATGACACCTTTCGCACCCGCTGCTTTGATTGCCGCTTCGTCGATGATGCTTGCATCTTTTACTTGTAGACGAAGACGTGTCGCACAGTTATCAATCGCCGTCACGTTCTCCGTCCCTTGTAACCCTGCAAAAATCCGGGCTGCTTGTTGCTCGTACTTATCATCCGAAACGTCTGCTACAAGTCCGGCGTCTGTGACGAGCGTCTCATCTTCACGACCTGGTGTCTTCAGATCAAACTTCGTGATCATGAAGTAGAACAGGAAGTAGTAGATGACCGCGAACGCGAGACCAACCAGAAGTAACAATAACGGTTTCGTTGCGATTCCAAAGTTTAAGACATAATCGATGAATCCTGCCGAGAAGGAGAAGCCGTGCAGAATACCGAGCAGGTTGACGACCGCCATCGAAACCCCTGTCAAGACCGCATGGATGACATACAGCACAGGTGACAAGAACATGAATGAAAACTCGATCGGCTCTGTGATTCCCGTTAAGAACGACGTTAATCCCAAACCAATCATTGCCCCTGCGACTGCTTTCCGGTTCTCTTTGCGGGCAGCCATGACCATGGCTGCTGCCGCTGCCGGCAAGGCAAACATCATGATCGGGAAAAAGCCGGCTTGATAGATTCCAGCTGTCGGATCGCCTGCGAAGAAGCGGGCAATATCCCCGTTCGCAATTGTTCCGTCTGCTTTTTCATACGAACCAAAAACAAACCAGAAAATATTATTTAAGACATGGTGCAGACCAACAGGAATCAACAGACGGTTGAAGAAACCAAACAGTGCGGCTCCACCTGCTCCGAGGCTGACCATCCACTCTCCTGCATTGTTAATGCCGTCTTCAATGAACGGCCATAAGTAACCGAAGATAAACGCCAAGACCAACATCGCTGCTGATGTGACGATCGGAACGAAACGACGTCCACCAAAGAAAGCCAACCAATCCGGTAATTTGATATTATAGAACCGGTTGTATAACAGTCCGGCGACGATACCGGCAATGATTCCGCCGAAGACGGCCATGTTGACCATCGAACCTAACGTCGCCTGATTCGCAATGGACGTCAAGGTGGCTCCGTCGACTTTGGTCGAGGAATCATTGACAATGGCGGCAATCGCGTCATACTTTGCCTGAATCTGGGCATCCGAATAATCCTTGTTCATGGAGTCGACACCGGTCTTTAAAACCAAGTAACCGACGGCTCCGGCTAAACCGGCTGCCCCGCTTGCGTCAATCGATAAACCGATCGCTACACCAATCGCAAAAATCAGCGGAAGGTTATCAAAGATCGCTCCGCCGGCTGCCACCATCAGCGGAATGTCCAACATATCCGCTGAACCAAGTCGAAGGACAATTCCTGCGGCCGGTAGAACGGCGATCGGTAGCATTAACGCTTTACCGATTCGTTGTAAAAACTGCAACATATACTTCATCCTTTCTAAATAAAAACAAATAATGACATGACGATGAAAACGCTTTAACACTTATTATTATTCCACATACACATCTAAATGACTAGACCTTTATACAAATTTTTAAAATAAAAAAAGATCCCTTGTGTAAGGGACCTTGTACGTATCAATTAACGACGGTTTGTATCGTCAAGATTTTGTTGAACGTTCCCGACTGTTTTTTTCGCGTCGCCTTTAAATTGATCTTTTTTACCTTCGCGTTCTGTTGATTTATCTCCTGTTGCTTTCCCAAGCGCTTCTTTCGCTTTACCGGCAACTTTATCAACTAGACCATCGACTTTTTTGTTTAATCCGCTATCGTTTGACATATTCATTACCCCCTATTTTTTAACCGCATAATAGTATGTTCCCAGATCAGACAGAATCAAACCTAAAACTCCCTGCAGTTTCCTGCAGAGAGTTTGTTTTTATTGGGCGACGGAAATGCCAAGCACTTGTTCAATTCGTTCAAATGCCCAATCCAATTCTTCTTTTGTAATGACGAGTGGTGGTGCAAATCGGATGACCGTATCGTGTGTTTCTTTACACAGCAATCCTTTTTCTTTTAACGCTTCACAATACGGACGCGCCGCTTCCGTCAACTCGACGCCGATAAACAAACCACGTCCCCGGACATCCTTGATTAACGGATTATCGATTTCTTTCAGACGGTTCATGAAATACGTTCCCAGTTCTAATGAACGTTCCGGTAATTTCTCTTCTTCCAATACTTCCAGTGAAGCGACGGATACCGCACAAGCCAACGGATTACCACCAAAGGTTGAACCGTGTGATCCCGGATTAAACACATTCAGGATATCGCGATTCGCAGCAACACAAGAAATCGGGAACACACCACCACCAAGTGCCTTACCTAAGATATACATATCAGGTGTGACTTCATCCCAGTCGGATGCGAACCATTTTCCTGAGCGACCGAGCCCCGATTGAATTTCATCTGAGACGAGCAATACATTGTGTTCCTTACAGACATCTTGTGCGTCTTTTAGGAATCCTTCATACGGAATCAGAATTCCTGCTTCACCTTGGATCGGTTCGACGATGAAGGCCGCTGTATTTTCTGTGATTGCCCCTTTTAAAGCTTCGAGATCGCCGTACGGAATCGTTTTGATGCCCGGTAAGAGTGGACCGAAACCACGTTGATACTCCGCTTCTGTCGACATCGAGACCGCTGTCATCGTCCGTCCGTGGAAATTTCCCTCACAGACGATGATTTCTGCATCACCCGGGATTTGTTTGACTTCATATGCCCAGCGGCGCGACGCCTTGACTGCCGTTTCGACAGCCTCTGCCCCTGTATTCATCGGTAACACCATGTCTTTGCCAGTCAATTGTGCCACTTTTTCATAGAAAAACCCTAGCTGATCGTTATGGAACGCACGTGATGTCAGCGTAATTTTATCCGCTTGACGTTTTAAGGCATCGATGATTTTTGGATGACGGTGTCCTTGGTTGACCGCTGAATAGGCACTGAGCATATCCATATACTGTCGTCCTTCCGGATCTTTGACAAAGACCCCTTCGGCTTCCGAAATGACGATTGGAAGCGGATGATAATTGTGTGCTCCGAACTTCTCTGTTTGTGTGATGATTTTTTCTGTTTGGTTCATAAATAATTCCCCCTTCACTTAGAAAACGCTTTCAAAATGATTATAACAGATTATCACGAATAATCTTCAATCGAAATACAGGATTTCTTTGCTTGAGAATTGAATATATTGGGAATAGACAAGACAAGTGAACCGTCAACTCGGATAACTAAAAGGAGTGTGCGCCTGTAATGGATCGTTCGACCATTGATTCCTATGAGATCGTCATGCAAGGATTTCCTTTACCCGCATTCATTTTAAACGTGGATTTAACCGTCCATTCGTGGAATGAAGCCGCTGAATCCTTCTGGGGGTGGAAGGCTGAAGATATTTTAGGTCTCACGATTCCTCTCGTTGAACCAGAAGATGCCGCTTTCAGTCAACAAATTTGGCACTCTTTTTTGGAGCGCCGTCAAACCATCCAACTTTCTAATACGACTTTCTTGCACAAATCAGGGGAACGCACGACATCGACATTGGTTGTCTCGCCCCTGTTTGACGCACAAGATCAAATATCCGGTGCCTTCTTCTGTAACCTTCCTACCTCTAATGCGTCATTAGGAAGTAAACCCTTGTTTCAAGGATTGATGGACTTGCGTTACGCGTTTGATCAGATTGCCTGTGTGCTTGTTTTTGATGCGCGTGGAACGATCAAGTATTCCAATGCTAACATGACAGATGTAACCGGATTTTGTCCCCGGATGTTGCTCGACCAGCCGTGGACGAAATTATTAAATCCTTCAGCAGAGGCGGTAGCGGAAATCCGTTCGCAAATTAAGAACAGAAAAGCCTGGTCAGGTAAATTACCGCTTCAAACCAATGACACGGGTGAAAAGATTTTACAGGCGACACTAATCCCGATTTATGATGTGAACGGTGTCCGTTTCCAACATATCTTCATCGGAACCGACATCACAGAAACCGAACAACTCGAACAAGAACTTGATTTTCTTGTCCATCACAATGAGATGACGCATCTGTTAAATCGGCGCGGTTTTCTTCGCGAAGGGGATGCTCTGTTTACACACGCGACGGAGACGGATCCGATTGCTCTCATTTTATTTGATATCGACCGCTTTAAAGTCATCAATGATTCGTTCGGGACGCATGTAGGTGATCAACTGCTTCAATCGCTTGCGACCCGCCTTTCTCAACATGCGGAACGGATGTTGACCTTCCATCCGACAAGTGACTTGTTTGGATTACTCGTTACCGTGACAGATCGTAACTCTTTATTTCAATACGCTCGGAAATTACAACAGATTTTACAACGTCCCTATTACATCAATGGACATTCCTTGATTATTTCGTGTACGTTCGGCATCACGGTTTATCCGTCTCAAGCAAAATCACTGGAAGATTTATATCGCCGTTCTGAAATGGCGTTATATTCCGGGAAAACGGTCGGCACCGGAACGATTCAATATCTGACTCACGAAATGGACGAACAGTTCACACGAAAACTTCAGCTCGAACGGTCACTTTTTACCGCACTCGAAGATGAAGCATTACACCTGGCTTACCAACCAATCATCAATTTAAAAACCAAACATGTTGATGGATTTGAAGCCTTACTGCGTTGGGATCACAAAGCACTTGGTAGCATCCCGCCTGATGAATTCATCCCCCTTGCTGAAGAAGCGGCTTTGATTACGCCGATTAACAACTGGGTCGTACTCGAGGCGTGTGATCAATTGGCCAAGTGGCATCAACAGATTTCACCTGACTTGACGATGGCCATCAATATTTCACCTCACCAGTTCCAAAGCGACTCTTTTGTCCGGACATTGCAACATGTCGTGGCTGAGAAAAAAATTCATCCGCGGTTTGTCACTCTGGAGATGACGGAGAACATCGCCATTCTCCAAACGCAGCGGACCATCGAACGGATGCAATTGATCAAATCATTGGGTTTCCGCCTGTCAATTGATGATTTCGGGACAGGTTACTCTTCCTTACAGTATCTTCGGGCGTTCCCGATTGATGAACTCAAGATTGATAAAGTGTTTATCGACGGCATCGACTTAGGTGAAAACGGTTTGTTGGATTCAATCATCCAGCTTGGTCGGAACTTGAACTTGAACCTTGTCGCTGAAGGCGTCGAGACGTCAAGTGCTCTGCACTATTTAGAAAAGACGGATTGCCAGCAAATGCAGGGCTTCATCTTCGCAGAGCCGTTATCCGCCGACGAAGTGGCCGCCCGGTTCGGTGACGCGGCGCAATAAAATCGTGTTCCTTCAGCAAACAGATTAACGCCCTCAACCGTATTGGATGAGGGCGTTCGTTAGTATTTTTCGATTGCGTCACAATTGAATTTGTCCACCGACCATCCCGTAGACGGCAACTGCTGCTAAAATCACGAGTACACCGCTGGCAATAAGTTCGTAACGCGACATACCGCCGCGTTTTTGTTCCCGCTCGGCCATCAAATAAGCAATGATACCCGGCGCATAGACGAGAGCTGCGATCACGATATACCAGATCCCGGAAGCATAGACCAACCAAAGGGAATACAACGCGGCAATCGTTGAGAAAATCAGCATTTTTTTGTTGCGCTCGGCTTTTGAGAAGCGAACGCTGTAGATGGCTGACAACAAGTAAGGCAACAAGGCACAAATACCGGCAATGCTCGACAGAACCAGATAGGTTTGAGCCGAGAACAAGGCGATGCCCGCCACGAGTTGCGTCGCGATTTGTGTAATCAACAAGGCACCGACCGGCGCCCCTTTCCGATTGGTTTTCGCGAAGAATTTCGGAAACGCACCATCTTTCGCCACCAAATAAGAAATTTCAGAAGCAAGAATCGTCCAACCTAACAAGGCGCCTGACAAGGAAATGATTAACCCGATCATGATCAACGTCGCACCAAACGGGCCGATTGCCGCTTCCAACACATACGCCATCGTCGGTTCTTGCAGACCCGCCAATTGTCCTTGACTCAAGACACCAAGCGACAAGACAGAAATTAAGATATAGATGACGAGTACACCGACAAGTCCCATGACCGTCGCCTTTCCGACATCACTCCGTTTTTTCGCGCGCGTCGACAGGACGACCGCTCCTTCGATTCCGACGAAAGCCCACAGCGTGACGAGCATCGTGCCTTTGACTTGTGTAAAGATGCTCCCAAGCTCCGTTCCTTCTCCCCAAAAATCGAGATTAAACGTCTTCACATTAAAGGCGATCGCAACCAACAGGATGAAAATCAAGATCGGCACCAGTTTTGCGATTGTCGTGATTAAATTGACAAGTGTCGCTTCCTTAATCCCACTGGAGACGATAAAGAATAATCCCAAGACGACGACAACGCTCATCGCCAGTAAAAATAAACGATTTTCCGATGAGAAAATCGGGAAAAAGTAACTGAGTGCATTAAAGACTAACGTAATGTTGGCGACCGTCCCGATCCAAGCCGATACCCAGTATCCCCAGGCACTGTTGAAACCGATAAAACGCCCGAATCCTTCACGCGCATACGCGTAGATTCCACCCTCCAGTTCCGGTTTGCTGTTCGCAAGGTGTTGAAACACAAGTGCCAACATGATCATTCCAAGACCGGTGATACTCCACCCGATTAAGATGGGACCCGCACTTGCTTTTTGAGCCATTGCTCCCGGGAGGTTAAAGGCACCTCCACCGACCATCGAGCCGATAACCATGGCAGCCAGTGCAAAAAAGCCAATTTTTTGTTGATTCATTATCAAACACGTCCTTTTAATTCTGTATATCTATTCATATCAAACGTATATTCATTCGAAAGACACAAAATTCATTATAACAAAATCAGAACTAATGTAAAGAAAGGATTTGTTCATCATGAATTGGATCCATTCGTTCCAACTGGAAGATTTCTTAAAATTAATGATTGCTGCAGTATTTGGAATCATCATCGGTTTTGAACGTGAAATTAAAAATAAGCCAGTTGGTATACGTACTAGCCTCGTAATTACCCTGATCAGTTGCCTGTTAACCATCGTTTCCATTAAATCTGTAGTTCTTTACAGCACGATTGCTCCGAACGTTCAAATGGACCCGATGCGACTTGTCGCTCAAGTCGTCGCCGGAATCGGTTTTATTGGAGCAGGAGTGATTTTAAGACGTCCGCACGATATCGTCAGCGGCCTGACTACAGCGGCCATCATCTGGGCTTCAAGCGGAATCGGAATTGCTGTAGGCGCAGGATTCATCTTAGAAGCAACATTCTTAGTCCTATTTCTATTTTTTTCTTTAGAAGGCATCACTTGGATCATGAAACGTTTCAACAATAGTCGCTTCGAAGCAAATGTGATTGTTGCTCACTTGACGTTATCAAACAAAACGGACGCCCAACAGATTAAAGAAGCTTTGGAACAACAAGGTATTCGCATTACGAACATCCGGTTACGCGGTCATCCGCAACAGCTGACATTACGGATGTATTCCCCTCATAAATTAACGATTTTCATACTTTATGACTACTTGAAATCACTCGGAATTGAGCATATAGACCTTGATCAATAAGAATTGTCAGAAAATTTGTGTTGCATTTTCATTCGTTTTCACTTAAATTTACATTATGTTCACACTTTTCTGAAATTATTTTAAATTAAATCGGGGGGTCATCTTTCAAATGAAGAAACACACTAAGATCGCTTTCGCTGGTTTATCCAGCGCGGCGTTGCTCGCAGTAGCAGCTTGTGGCCAAGGTAATGAATCAGATGGAAATTCTTCTTCATCAAAAGAGAAGAAACAAGAAGTGACACTCGTCTCGACGACGGATGTCCCACAACTTGATCCAACAAAAACTACAGACTCGACATCCATCATCGTCACAAACAACGTCTTTGAAGGGCTGTACCGTCTCGATGGAGAAAATAAACCGACTCCAGGTATCGCGGAAAGTGTTGAAGTATCCGATGATAAGAAAACTTATACATTCAAACTCCGGAAAGATGCGAAATGGTCGGATGGTTCGGCTGTTACGGCGGACGATTTCATCTATTCTTGGAAACGCGCCCTCAACCCAGAAACAGGAGCTGAGTATGCGTACATCCTTCAAGATTTGAAAAATGCCAACAAAATCTTAGCCGGTGAAGCGGAACTGGATTCACTTGGTGTCAAAAAAGTTGACGATCAAACACTCGAAGTTCAACTGGAAGCTCCAGCACCTTATTTCCTAGGCTTAACAAGCTTCCCTACTTACTTACCGCTGAAGCAATCATTTGTTGAAGACAAAGGTGATAAGTTCGCAACGAACGTCGAATCGATGATCTTCAACGGACCATTCATCCTCGATAAATGGCAGTCAAACGCAGGATGGACATACAAAAAGAACCCGGATTACTGGGATAAAGCAAACGTTAAAATGGAAAAAATCGATGTGAAGGTCGTCAAGGAAATCTCGACTGGCGTTAACTTGTTCGAGTCAAAAGACGTCGACTTCGCCCCGATCACTTCGGAATTCGTTTCGCAGTACGAGCAGTCGGAAGATTATAAGACACGTCCGGATGCTCGGATCAACTTCCTGCGTTTCAACCAGAAAAATAAAGCGCTCAAAAACGAAAACATCCGAAAAGCGTTGGCACTCGGTTTTGAGAAACAAGGCATCACGGATGTCATCTTAAACGATGGTTCAAAACCTGCGAACTTTATCGTTGCCAAAGACTTTACGTTCACACCGGACGGTGAAGACTTCCGTGAAAAATATCCGGATCTTCAGAGCTTTGATGCAACCGAAGCGAAAAAAGCTTGGGATGCCGGCTTAAAAGAACTTGGTGTCAAAACAGTCGAAGTGGACATGTTGTCACGTGACGAAGATGCCTTCAAAAAGGTTTCTGAGTTCTTAAAAGGTGACCTTGAGAAGAACTTACCGGGTCTGACAATCAACATCAAACAACAGCCGTTCAAAAACTTCTTGGATCTTGAGGCGAAAGGAGATTACGATATCTCAGCTGCCGGTTGGGGACCTGACTACCAGGATCCAATGACGTTCCTCGATATGTGGTTAACGGACGGAAGCTTTAACCGGATGGAGTATTCGAACAAAGAGTTCGACAAGATGATCAAAGATGCGAAAGCGGAGCCAGATGAAGCGAAACGTTGGTCGACTCTCCAGGAAGCTGAAAAGATGCTCTTAGCAGACGACTATGCGATTGCGCCAATCTACCAAAAAGGTGAAGCGTACTTGCAACGGGCGAACATCGACAAATTATACCGTCACCCATTCGGAGCAGATATGAGCTTCAAATGGATGGAAGTTAAATAAGAGGATTTCTGCCGGTAATCGAGGTCTCCTTGATTACCGGTTTTTCTATACAACAAAGACCCCTTCTGCCGGAGCCGTCGGGGTCTTTACTGTGCGATTTGTTTGTAAAACTCGATTTCTTCCCGCTGTCCTTCTTCGACGGCGCGGAAAAATTCGGCAAAGAATGCGTACAAGACGGTGCGTTCCTGATAGGTCGGACCCGCTTGGCGAATGACCGAAAACGCAAGATTACGCAACTGACGTTTCGTCCGGCGATTCGTCGGTAACTCATGGAACCGATCGATAAAGGAACGGTAAACATCAGAAATCAGCTGTTCGTGACCTTCAAAATATGACTTATCCATTAAATCTGTCCTTTCCTAATCATTAGTTTCTATACTCTTCTTTACGAAAATAGTCGCTGAAGGTTTCAAAAAATCAGCGCTTTTCATCAAGATGATAAGACCTACTATAACAAGGATCAAATAATGATTCAACCGGAAAACTATTAAGAAAAGGTAAAGTCCAGTCGATGGACTTTACCTATGAATCAAGCTTGAACGGAAATATGTTGGAACGTCTTCACATCAAACAACCCACTGTCCGTCAATTTCAAATTCGGAATGACCGGCAAGCAAAGAAACGACATCGTCAAGTAAGGATTAAACGAACGATCTGCTTCGAGAACATCAAGCGCGTCGTTCAGCGCTTCGAGTGTGTCGCCGACTTCCTGGAATGGTCGACTCGTCATCAAGCCGGCAATCTCAAGCGGCAGCTCCGCCAAGATATCTGTTCCATTCACCGCGATGACGCCTCCTCCTGCTTTGACAAGACGTTCCGCAGCCAGTTTCATCTCGGCATCAGACGTCCCCACTACGACGAGGTTATGCGAGTCATGGGCAACGGTTGCGGCAATCGCCCCACGCTTCATACCAAAACCTTTGACGATGCCGACTGCCGAAAAATTGGTCGCATTATGGCGTTCGATGACAGCAATCTTCAACAAGTCCTGTTCGGGCACAGCGACGAATTTTCCGTCCTGTAAGGGTACATCTAAAATCAAATGTTCAGTGACGATACTTTTGGGAATGATTCCGATGACATGTGCCCGCGCTTCTTCCAAAACCAACTCAAACACAGTGTCGGTAATCGGCTTTGTTTTCAGTTCCCCACGCAGTGTGGATGGAACAAGTTTCTTTTCAGATGCAATAATCGTTTTCCCGTTCCGCACAACCTGTTGGCCTTTGACGAATACTTCAGTGATTGTCACTTGATCGGCATCACTTAAAATGACGTAGTCGGCACGACGACCCGGTACGATGGCTCCCCGGTCGTTTAGTTGATACGCGTTGGCGGCATGAAGAGAAGCCATCGCATAGGCGGTTTCCCGTTTGATGCCATGCTTGATGGCATAGCGGATATTATAGTCGATCGTTCCTTCGCGTAACGTATCGTCGAGATGTTTATCGTCCGTACAAAATAAAAATCGACTCGCATTACTTTCTGTAACGGCGTCGAGCACCTCTTTTAGATTCCGGGCAGCTGATCCTTCTCGTACTTCGACGTACAACCCACGACGCGCGCGTTCAATCGCATCCTGCTTACTGACGGACTCATGATCCGTCCGGATGCCGGCGACACCGTAGATGTTCAATTCACGTGCTCCGAGTCCTGCGGCATGCCCATCCACCAGTTTACCGGCGGCTTCAATCTGTTCAATTTTTTTCAGCATATCCGCATCAGCCCGTTCGACTGCCGGATAATCCATGACTTCCCCCAAACCATGCACACCGGGATGATGAAGGAACGGCTCAAGTGATTTAGCATCAAGTGACGCGCCTGCGTGCTCAAATGAAGTCGCGGGCACACAGCTTGGTAACATCATCCGGACGTCCAGCGCCAGTCCTTCCGCATCGTCTAACATGAATTGCAGACCGTCCGCCCCCTTCACGTTCGCAATCTCATGCGGGTCTGCGATGACGGTCGTCACACCGAGCGGTAAAATCGCCTGTTCATATTCACTTGGTGTTACCATTGACGATTCGATATGGACATGTCCATCGATGAAACTTGGCGCGATAAACTTTCCGCTCCCGTCGATTGTCTCCAGCCCTTCATATCCGTCGCCGACGGCAACAATGTAGCCGGAATCCACTGCGACATCCGCCTGATAGGTTTCACGCGTCATCACATCGATGACTTGAATGCCTTGATAGACGACCGCTGCTTTTTCTTTTTTTGCAGCAATCGCGATAAGTCGTGCCCGAACTGTTTGATCCATCCTGTTTCCTCCTGTTGTGAACGGTATTTTTACCATCTTACAATTAGTGTGTAAGCAGTTGCAATTTATTTTTCGACAAGTCAAGATGAAAACGTACATTTAAAAGTGAAAGCGAGGAATCCACATGAAATATCGTGTAGGTCAACTTGTCCCGAACGTCGATTCGAGTGTCTATGTAGCCGACGGGGCAAAAGTCATCGGTGAAGTCGAGATCGGGAAAGATTCAACGGTTTGGTTCAATACGGTCATCCGTGGCGACGAAGGACCGATCACCATCGGCGAACGCGTCAATATTCAGGATGGATCGATGATTCACCAGTATGAAGGGTACCCGACCATTATTGAAAATGATGTCACGATTGGGCATATGGCGATGATTCACGGCGGGATTATCCGTCAGGGTGCTTTAATCGGTATGTCCGCAACGATTCTCGATGAAGCCGAAATCGGGAGCGGGTCGTTTGTCGCTGCCGGAAGCGTCGTTCCTCCGAAGATGATCATCCCGCCAAACTCAATGGTCATGGGGGTACCGGCTAAAGTCGTACGCGAAATCAATGACCATGACCGGTTTATCATGGAACGGACCATTCGAAAATATGTGAAACGTGGACAACAGTACGCTGCGGAATGTGAGCCGATTCAAGAAGATTTGACGACATTGTGAAAACGCTTACAAAGTTCGCCTGTTTTTAACAATTCCCTGCTACATGGTTTACATCCATCGATTACACTACAGGTGTAAGACATGAATCGAGACTGAGGGGGATTTGAAATGACTCCATTATTCGAAGAACGGTTAATGGTTGAGCTGTTTTCATCGACGAACAATCCAAGTTACGGTTTACCTACTTTACTGGAACAGGAAACAGATTGGTTGACGGAAGAGCTTCAAGCACGTATCATTAGTGATGCCGAGCAAAAATCCTTGAGCTTAGGAACAATTCAATCAAGAGAGGAAGAACTTGTATGATCCAGCAAAGTACAGTTCGCGCTTGGCTCGCTAGTCGAATCAAAAAATAATGATCTAATCAGGATTACCTATTTTCCAAACCGATATAGCGCGTCAGCGCGCATAACAAAGAGCCGAAGCGGATTCCCGCCTCGGCTCTCTTTTTTAAATTTTTCTCTTTTTTACTTTTTAATGAGACCTTCTTCAATCAAGAAGTCACGTGCGACATCTTCCGGACGTTCTTTTTCGACATCCGCTTTAAAGTTCAGTTCTTGCATCTTTTCATCTGTGATTTTATCCTTCAACAGATTCAAGACTTCTTTCAGTTCCGGATGCTCTTCCAGTGTTTCTTGACGCACAATCGGGACTGCATAGTACGGTGGGAAAAACTCCTTATCATCCTCAAGGACCGTTAAATCAAATTTCTTCAACAAGCCGTCGGTCGAGAAACTATCGATGACATTTGTTTTTCCATTGGTTAACGCAGTATAACGAAGACCACCGTCAACCGGTTGAACATCTTGGAAATTCATATCAGGATATTGCTCTTTCAATCCGAGGTATCCATCTTCACGGTTCGCAAATTCGATCGTCGATCCGAGGATAAGACGATTACTGACCGCTGCCATATCGGATACCGTTTTTAAGTCATACTTTTCAATATCTTCTTTTGTCATTGCTAATGCATACGTGTTATTAAAACCAATTGAATCGAGAACATCGACCTGACTTTTCTCAGGAATCATTTTGCTGACCTTTTCATAAACGGCGTTCGGATCCGTCTCGACATCTTGTTTCAAGACATCAATCAACAACGTGCCTGTATACTCGACATAGGCATCAATCTCACCCGTTTCTAAAGCGCCGTAGGCAACTTTCGTCCCACCTAGATTGAGTTGGCGTTCGACTTCGAGATCGGTTTTCTCCTCAATCAAGTCTGCCAGCATGTTTCCTAAAATCAATTGTTCCGTAAAGTTTTTTGACCCGATGACAATCTTATCGGTTTTTAAGAACGAGTACGCGACCGTTCCGCCAATCAACAGGAAAATGATACTCACAATCGCAATTTTCTTTCCGGATGACATCGCTTTCCGGCGTTTACGGGCTTTATTTTTAATTCGACCGTCTGCCAGCTGAATTCCGTTTGGCGCAACAGAATATTCGATTCGACTGACGATGAAGTCGATCGCAAGGGCTAAGATACCGGCAGGAATTGCTCCGGCAAGGATTTGGTTGTTATCGACAGTTTGGATACCCGAGAAGACGAGATAACCGAGTCCACCGGCACCGATGAAGGCAGAAATCGTCATCAGACCAACAGCCGTCACGGCGGAGATCCGAATTCCAGCCATCATGATGGGTAAAGCAAGCGGAATTTGAACCTTTCCTAAAACTTGGCGTTCAGTCAGCCCGATTCCTTTTGCTGCTTCAAGCATATCTCCTGGAATGCTTGATAAACCAGTGTACGTATTTTTGACAATCGGGAGAAGTGAATACAAGACGACCATGATGATCGCTGGTGTTGAACCGATCCCGATGAACGGAATCAAGAATCCGAGTAACGCAAGACTCGGAACAGCTTGGACAACACTCGTCAACGCAAGTACGGGTTTGGCAAACCGTTGATACCGTGTGATCAAAATCCCAATCGGAATCCCTAAGACAACAGCAATGACGACAGCAAATACGGTCAGTTGTAAGTGTTCGAGTAAGAGGTCAAAAATCTGACCGGTATTGTTTTGTACATAATCAAAAAATCCATTCATTGTGCTTCCTCCTCCTGAATGAACTGCTCACTCAAGACGGAAAGTAAGCTACTTCTTGTAATCAGTCCACGTAATTGACCGGCTTTATTGGTGACCGGCAGATAACCTGTTTCTTCATGGTTCATGACTTCCAACACATCCAGTAACGAATCCTGCTCATCAACCGCTACAAGTTCCCCTTCCATGACGTCTTCAATCCGAATCCCTTTATCCGGTGCCGTTTGAATATTCTTCAATTTGACGATTCCTTGCAAAATCCGGTCACGGTCCGTAATCAACAGACTATCGACCTTCCGTCCACGCATGATTTCAATGCCTTGCAACAGCGTACGCTTCCCGCTGATTGAGACAGGATCTTCAATCATGATGTCTTCTGCTTTGATGAACGCCGGACTGCTCCAAATCTTATTTTTTCCAATAAATGATTCGACGTATTCATCTTTAGGGTGACGCAGGATTTCTTCCGGTGTATCGAATTGAACGATTTCCCCATCACGCATGATACAAATCCGATCAGCTAATTTAATCGCTTCATCCATATCGTGGGTGACGAATACAATCGTTTTTTTCACTTCTTCTTGGAGATTAAATAACTCTTCTTGGAGGT
The DNA here is from genome assembly GCF_018618795.1 of Exiguobacterium sp. s192. Taxonomy (NCBI): domain Bacteria; kingdom Bacillati; phylum Bacillota; class Bacilli; order Caryophanales; genus Exiguobacterium; species Exiguobacterium sp. s192. Next base: position 167,220 of record NZ_JACSMS010000005.1, read on the forward strand.
CATTGCGGGTTACGGGGTCAAGGGCACTGAACGGTTCATCCATTAAGATGACGTCCGGATCATTCATCAACGCCCGGGCAAAACCGACACGTTGCTGTTGGCCACCACTGAGTTCACTCGGATAACGATCAATAAATTGTTTTGGATCGAGACCAACCATCTGAAGTAACTCTTCCGTCCGGAGGTCCATCTGATCATGATCTTTCCCTTCAAGACCGGCAATCAATTGAATGTTTTCCCGAACCGTCATATGCGGGAATAAACCCGTTTGTTGAATGACGTATCCCATGTGACGACGTAATTCAATCGTATCGGTTTTCATGATGTCTTTTCCGTTCACTAAAATCGTACCTGATGAAGGTTCAATCAATCGGTTGATCATTTTAAGAGACGTTGTTTTTCCACAACCACTGGGTCCGATGAAGACGACCAGTTCGCCCTCTTTAATTTCGAGGGTCAAGCCTTTTAAGACAACGTTATCTTTAAACTGCTTCCCAACGTTTTTAAATTCAATCATCCATATTCCACTCCTTTTACTATTTCCATATACCATGTTTTCCCTGTTCATTTCATGATTAAACAATTATTTTATTTTTTTCAGTTTGAACCCGTAAAAAATCGGGAATTATTTCCCTCTTTTTTAATTTTTTTGCTGAGAAAGGGTAATAGATAAGTAGAGGCAGACGAGGCAGAGTCATCCGAGAAAAAGGAGGCGAACTACACATGCACAGCAAGTGGATTCGGATCATCATGATTGTGTTAATGTCGCTTTTTCCTTTCTTCAGTTATGGTTTGACAGCAGATGCAGCGAGTTCGACATTTGTCACGAAAGGATCGACGACGAGTAAAGTCGTCGCACTGACGTTTGATGACGGTTCAGATGGTGGCAATATCACGAAGATTCTCAGTATCTTAAAAAGTAACAACGTCAAAGCAACCTTCTTCTTGACCGGCGCAGGGGCGAACAATCACCCTCAACTGATCAAAAACATTGCGACCGCCACCCCGACGCATCAACTCGGGAATCACTCTTACACGCACCCCGATTTTACGAAGTTAACTGCATCACAGATGACAAGCGAATTGTCCAAAACCGAGACATTGATCAAATCACTGACCGGCCGGACGACTAAACCGATTTTCCGTGCGCCGTTTGGTGCCAGCAACAGTGCCGTCCTCGCTGCCGTCGGAAATGCCGGTTACACCAAAACGATTCAATGGAACATCGACACGACAGACTGGAAAGGCATCAGTTCGACCGCCATCCTGGCGCGTGTCGTGCCGAACGTCGTACCTGGCTCAATCGTCTTGATGCACACCGGTGTAGGGGCGCCGGGTACTCCAGTTGCTCTCCCTTCTATGATTTCGCAACTTAAAGCGAAGGGCTACAAATTCGTCACGATTTCTGAATTACTGCAACTTCCTCCAAGCGGCAGTAAAACCTATACCGTTAAATCAGGTGATACCCTGTACAAAATTGCTAATCTATACAATGTCAGCGTTTCAGCTCTTGCGAAAGCCAACAATATCACGAACTATAATCTGATTAACGTTGGTCAAGTTCTCGTCATCCCGGGCACTACACCTCCACCTGCGACCGTCACTTATACGGTGAAGGCTGGAGATACGTTATATTCCATCGCAACGAAATATGGTGTCACCGTTACCGCTCTCGCCAGTGCCAACAAAATCACCAATGTCAATTTGATTTCGGTGGGACAAGTCCTTGTCATTCCGAAATAACTAAAAAACACCTTCGTCCGTTAAAGACGAAGGTGTTTTTGGTTTTTTAAGAGGATGGAATGTTTTCCAGTCCCAAATCACACTGGATCAAGTCGGCATAAGTCTGTCGACGCACGACTTCACGGGACTCCCCGGCGTTGACGAAAACAACAGCCGGTCGTAAAAATTGGTTGTAGTTGCTCGCCATCGAATAGTTGTAGGCACCTGTTCCGAACACAGCCAGTGTATCTCCACTGACCGGTTCCGCTAGGTCAGCTGACTCAGCGACCAAATCTCCTGATTCACACGCTGCACCAACAACTGTCACGTGACGTGTCTCTCCCTGGATTCGATTGGCGATGACCGTTTCGTACACTGCTCCGTATAAAGCAGGACGGATGTTGTCCGCCATTCCGCCGTCGACGGACAAATACGTTCGAACACCTTGTACTTCTTTGATTGCCCCGACGGTATACAGGGTCGTTCCTGCATTCGCGACGACCCAACGTCCCGGCTCAATGCCGATTCGTGGACGATCGATGGCGAGACGGGACGTCTCTTCGTCGATAATCGCCATCACCCGCTCCATCGTCTGTTCAAAATCAAGTGGTTGATCCGCTTGCGTGTAGGCAATTCCGAATCCGCCGCCAAGATTGACTTCACTTGCGACGAACGCCGTCCGTTCACGAATCGTTTCGACAAACCCCATCATCGTCCGGGCTGTCCGTTCAAACAGTTCAATCTCTTGAATTTGCGAACCGACGTGACAATGAATGCCGAGTAAGACCAGATGTTCCGCTGCTAAAACGGCTTCCACCGCTTCCAGATACGACTCATCATGCGTTGAAAAACCGAACTTTGTATCGACACCACCGGTCTGAATTTTCGTATGAGCCCCACCAATGACTTGCGGCACGATCCGAATCAGGACGTGGACCGTTTGACACGCTTCTGCGGCAATCTGATTGAGTTGGGCGATTTCGCCGTAATGGTCGATGACAATCTTACCGACACCTTCTTCGACGGCATAACGTAAATCCTGTGTCGACTTGTTCGAGCCGTGGAAATAGATCCGTTCAGCCGGTACACCCGCTTTGCGGGCAATAAACAGTTCGCCGCCCGTTACGACATCGATTCCAAGGCCGTGCTTGACGACTTGCTGATATACGGCACCAATCGTCAACGCTTTAGAAGCAAACGAGGCATACGTATTCGGATATTTTTCTAAAAAGGCATCCCGTACGGTCGCCAGACGGTCTGTCAATTCACGCTCTGCCATGACATAAAGCGGTGTCCCGTATTGTTTCGCAAGCGCCGTTGCCGCCACACCATCGATTTGTAATTCATTCTCTTGTTCCGTCAAATATTGGCTTCCGTACATCTGGATTCCCCCTTATAAATAACGATGTGTCAAACGCCACGAACGGGCACACATCTGCTCCGAATTATTGGCTGTGCCAGTCCGGGTGATATCATCGATTTCGATGCCGTCCCCGTACAGTACAACTTTGTCACCGATTTGAACCGTCGAATCGATGGCGATGAATGTATGACTCATGAACAATTTGCTGATGATCGGATATCTTTTCCCGTTGATGATGACCGGAAGCGATGAGCGTCCGCGGACGACCCCGTCTCCGTATCCAACCGGCAGAACAGCGACACGAATTACTTCCGGCGCCGTATACGACGTACCATAGCCAACGTGTTCCCCTGCCTCCACTTGACGAATCTCAACGACTTCCGTCGTCATCCGGAGGGATGGCACGAGCCAGTCCATTTTTTCAATCGGTGAGTAACCGAACAAGAAAATACCGGGGCGGACATAGTTACAAAAAGCGAGACGTGGATCATGTTTGACGATCGTCGCGCTATTTTCTGCATGCAGATACGTAAAGTCATGTTCCGCACGTAATGGTCCGCCGATTTCGAGGAATCGTTCGACCTGACCATCATGATCGGCTCCCGGCTCATCCGCCAGTGGAAAATGCGTGTAGAGCCCCGTCAGGATAAGTTCCTGTTCGCGCACTGTCTCAAGTACCGCTAACGCTTCTTCAAGCGAACTGACACCAAAACGGTTCATCCCGACATTTATTTTTAGATGAAGTTCAATTCCTGATAACTCAGCCTGATGACGTTTCAGCCAGTCGAGTGAAGGAATTCCAAGTGCTACTCCATGCAACCGGACTTCTTTAAAATGCGACGCCGGATTCATCGCCAGGACATAACTGTCTGGAAAATTCGTTTTGATTTCAATTGCTTCGTAGACTTCTGCCACTGCGAAATGCCGGACACCGGCTTCCATCAATGTGGCGACCATCTCAATCATTCCTAAGTTATACGCATTGTTTTTGACCACGGCAAAAATCTGCTTATTGGACCGGGCGAAAACCGATGCGACGTTATGTCGCACCGCTTCCCGATCGATTGTAACGACAGTTCGTGAACTCATTATTCTGCGATGGCAGGTGTCACGTAAGTCAACCATGCCGCATATTGTGGCAATTGACCCGAGACCGCTTGACGGTAAAGACCAAGTAACTCATCTGCGACAGCCCGTGTTCCGCCGTTGATGACGATATGATCAATTTCACCGACACTAGTGATTTCTGCAGCTGTACCCGTCAAGAAGATTTCGTCTGCGACGTATAACTCATCACGACCGATATGACGTTCGACGACCGGATACCCTTGATCCTGCGCAAGACGCATGATGACTTGACGTGTGATACCGTCAAGAACCGAACAGTCGAGTGAAGGCGTATAAATCGTGCCGTTTTTCAACATAAACAAGTTGGCGACACTCGCTTCACTGACATTTCCGTTCATATCAAGGGCAATCGCCTCATCAAATCCATCACGAAGTGCTTCCCCTTTTAAGAGTTGCGAGTTCATGTAGTTGGCGGCAGCTTTTGCTTGCATCGGCATCATCGTGGACGAAACGCGACGGTATGAAGCGACCTTCGCACGGATGCCGGCACCTTTATCAAAGTACTCACCGAGCTCCCAACAAGAAATCCCGACGTGAACCGTCGTATCTTTTGCCATCAGTGCCTGCCACGGTGTACCGAGGAAAACAAATGGGCGAATGTAACAAGATTCAAAGCCGTTTTTGGCGACAAGATCAATCGTCGCTTGGACGAGTTCTTCCACTGTATAAGGAATCGTCACGTGATAAAAAGCACAACTCCGGAACAGACGTTCAATGTGTTCCGTCAATTGGAAAATCGCCGGACCATCCGGTGTCGCATACGCACGGATTCCTTCAAAGAATCCACTTCCATAATGGATCGCATGTGACATGACGCTCGTATTTGCTTCTTTTGGATCATGAAAAACCCCGTCTAACCAAATCGCTTCACCATACTGTGTATCCACTGCCATGTGTTTTCCTCCTCTTAGACGTCAATCAGAGTGAACGTAAATCATCCACGAGTTGCGTCTTTTCTGCTGTTTTTTCGTCTTTCTGTTTGATCACGCGTGCTGGTGTACCAGCAACTACGCTACCGGCAGGAACGTCTTCTGTGACGACACTGCCCGCTGCGACGACGGCATCTTTTCCGACGCGGACACCTTCCAAAATAACGGCGTTCGCTCCGATCAAGACACCATCTTCAATGATGACCGGTGTTTTTGAAGGTGGTTCAAGGACCCCAGCGACCACTGCACCGGCACCTACATGAACGTTTTTACCAATCGTTCCGCGTGCACCAACGACGGCGTTCATATCAATCATTGTACCATCTCCGATCGATGCACCGATATTAATGATTGCCCCCATCATGATGACCGCATTGTCGCCGATGACGACATGATCACGAATCCATGAACCTGGTTCGATCCGGGCATTCAAATGACGTGTATCGAGCATTGGAACGGCACTGTTGCGACGGTCGTATTCGACGTGCACTTCAGTAATCCGGTCTGCATTCTCTTCTAAGAAAGTTGAAGCAAGTCCTGCATCGGCGAAGAAAATTTTGGATTGATCCGTTCCGAATGCCGTTGCTCCTTCAATCGTCAATCCTGCCAAGTCACCATTGACGTACAATTTGACGGGCGTTTGTTTTTTCGCATCTTTAATGAATTTCGCAATTTCATAAGCATCAGTTAATAACATGTGAATCCTCCTGTGTGTAGAGCGTCTCCAGTGTATAGAGTCCCGCTGATTTTTGAATGAGTGCTTCCGCCGCTTTGATGGCGCCTGAAGCGAATACTTTTTTGGATAACGCCGTGTGTTTGATTTCGATCAACTCATCGACCCCGGCAAACAACACTTCGTGTTCGCCGAAAATCGTTCCCCCACGCATCGAGTGCATCCCGATTTCGTTTGGTTCCCGCTTTTCACGCGTCGACTCCCGTTCGTAGACCGGTTGGACATTTCGTAAATCCTGAATGGTCCGGAGCAACAGCTCCGCCGTCCCGCTCGGTGCATCGACTTTTTGATTGTGGTGTTTCTCAAGCAGTTCGATGTCGAAAGCTCCAGCAAGCGGAACGAGTGTTTTCAACAACTGTTGCATCATCGCGATTCCAAACGACATGTTATACGATTGGAAAATCGGAATCTGTTTGGAAGCGTCACGAATCGTCTGCAGCTCGGCTTCCGAGAAGCCGGTCGTCGCAATGACGAGTGGTGTCTTCGTTCTCATGCCGTAATCCAGTAGATCCGGCAACAAGCTCGGATGCGAAAAATCAATGATCGCATCAACCGATTCCGTCATTTCGGCGAGCGTGCCGTATGAGGGCACACGTTCCGCCGTTTTCGTTTTGTCGATGACGGCGACGACGGCATCCGGTGCCAGTTCATGCACGTAATGTCCGGTCGCTCCGTATCCGTGAATGGCGAGTCTCATCCAACCACTCCTTTATAACTCCGCATCGTCTCAAGCAGGTGCGCATGTCCTGCTTCCGACTGACGGACGAGCGGCAGACGGGGGGCCCCGACGGCAATTCCGATTTCTTCAAGTGCTGCTTTGACGGGAATCGGATTGACGTCGCTGAACAAGGCGGAAATGACAGGCATCAGATCACTCTGAATCCGGCGTGCCGTGTCGTAGTCGTTTGCAAGCAGCGCTTCTGCCAAGGCTTGCGTCTCAGCCGGATACGGATTCGACAAGACGGAAATCACGCCTTGTGCCCCCCATGCCATGTACGGGAGAATTTGATCGTCGTTGCCGCAGAAAACGGCAAAGTCGTTTGGTAAAGCCGTCATCAGTTCACCCATGAAGCTGACATCTCCGCTCGCTTCTTTGAACGCTTGGATGTTCGGATGCTTCGCAAGCGTCACGGCAGTCTCAACTGAAATCGCCACCCCTGTACGTGACGGGACGTTATACAGCATGATCGGCAGCGAAACCGCGTCCGCGACGGCCGTGAAATGCGCCACGAGACCGGCTTGTGACGTTTTGTTGTAATACGGTGTCACGAGCATCGCTGCATCGGCACCAAGACGTTCCGCCGCTTGTGTCTTTTCGATCGTCTGCGCTGTATTGTTCGTTCCGGTTCCGGCAATGACAGGCACGCGTCCTGCCGTCACACGGACCGCGGTTTTCAGTAACGTCTCGAACTCTTCATTCGTCAACGTCGATCCTTCTCCTGTCGTCCCACCGACGACCAATGCTTGAATGTTTGCCGCGAGTTGTTGTTCGATGAGTTGTTCAAATACGGTTAAATCCAGTTCACCCGTTGACGTGAACGGTGTTGCCAGTGCTGTTCCTGCTCCTTTAAACATGTCGGATTCCTCCCCGTTTCTTAAGAATGGATTGAACTTTCAAGTGCTTGACGCGCCACTTGCACGGCGTTCGAAGCGGCCCCTTTTCGAATGTTATCGGCGACACACCAGATGTGGAAGGTGTTCGCAAGACTCTGATCCTGTCGAATCCGTCCGACGTATACGTCATCCGTTCCACTGGCGTCAAGCGGCATCGGATACTGATTTTGACTGACATCATCGACCAGAACGACGCCGGGTGCTTGACGCAATGCTTCGCGGATTGCTTCGACCGTCGTCTCCTGCTCAAACGTCACGTTGATCGCAACGGAATGAGCGTTCGTGACCGGGACGCGGACACATGTCGCACTGACCGGCAACTCCGGTAAGCGGAAGATTTTGCGTGTCTCGTCAATCATTTTCTGTTCTTCTTTCGTATACCCATTCGGTAAGAAAACATCGATATGCGGCAGGATGTTATCGTGAATCGGGTGCGGATAATTGACCGGTTCTTCGCCGCGGCTGCCGCGGGCTAAATCCTCAATTCCTTTTTGACCCGAACCGGAGACCGCTTGATACGTCGTATAGTTGATACGCTGTAAACCAAACTGCTGAAGCGGGGCCAGGGCGACGACGGATTGAATCGTCGAACAGTTCGGATTGGCAATCAATCGATCGTCCGGACCGATTGCCTTCGGGTTTACTTCCGGTACGACGAGCGGGATATCCGCCTGCATCCGGAAGGCACTCGAGTTGTCGACGACGAGTGTTCCTGCTGCAGCGAGTAACGGGGCATACTGTTCACTGATCGTTCCGCCTGCTGCGAACAGTGCGACATCGATGCCGGCTTCTGTGATTTGCTCCGATAATGCTTGAATCGTAACGTCTTGCCCTTTGAACTGGACGGTTTTCCCGGCAGAACGGGCTGAAGCGTAAGCTGAAATTTGACGAACCGGAAAGTCGAGTTCCGCCAAGACTTGCAACATTTTTTGTCCAACGGCGCCTGTTGCGCCAATGACTGCTACATGATACATATGGTTTCCTCCTTACAGATCAAATGCATTGGCGATTGCTGCGACGGTCCGTTCGATGTCGGCTTGGGCAATCGTATACGAGATGCTGATTTCTGACGTCGTGACTTGATAAAACGTGATGTTTTCCGCCCGGAATGTCGCAAATAATTTCGAAGCGACGCCTGTTGCGTCACGCATTCCGATTCCAACGACCGATAACTTGGCATGTTGGTTATGACGGTCGACTTTGACGGTCGGGAAACGATTGATGATATCCTGCAAGGCTTCTTCCAAAAACTCTTCTTCGTCGAGCGGACACGAGAACGAGAGGAAGATGTCACTGTCAAACGTCGTCTGACTGATCATATCGATGTTGACGTGACGTCCTGACAACAATTCAAAGATATCTGCGACCGCTGAGTTTGTCTGTGGTACGTGTTTGATCGATACCGTCATGACGTTTTTTGTCACACTGACACTTGTGACCGCTTTTTGTTCCATCGTTTCCGTTGCCTCCATGATCCAAGTCCCTCTTTCCGATTCAAGTGTTTTTCCGACAAAGATGTGTACACCGTATTTTTTACCTAACTCGACACTCCGCATCTCCATGACTTTTGATCCGAGAGCACTCATTTCCATCATCTCATCGTATGAAATGTGCGGAATCGGCTGTGCTGTTGCATGAATCCGTGGATCAGCCGTATAAACGCCGTCAACGTCCGTATAGATTTCGCATCGTTTATCGAGAACGGCTGCCAGTGCGACGGCTGTCGTATCCGATCCGCCGCGCCCCAGTGTCGTGACATCCCCCAGTTCATTGACCCCTTGGAAACCAGCGACGATGATGACATCGTAGGTCTCCAGTTTTTTCCGGAGTAATTCGCCGTCAATTTGTTTGATTTTACTTTTCGTGTGGAGTCCCATCGTACTGATGCCTGCTTGTGCGCCCGTCTGGGACAAGGCTTTTGTCCCAAGTGAGTTCAAGGCGATGCTGAGCAACGAAATCGTCTGTTCTTCACCGATGGCAAGCAGACGGTCCAGCTCGCGCCGTTCCGGTCGATCCGTGATCGCCTGGGCTTGGGCAATCAATGAATCAGTCATTTTTCCCATCGCCGATACGACGACGACTAATTTTTCTCCTTGATCCGTCCGATTCTTCAAATAATTCGCAATTGACTGAATCTGTTCGACAGTCGCAACCGAACTACCACCAAATTTAAGTACAGTTGTCACAATCCTATCTCCTTTTGTCCCGAAACAGAAAAAAACGACGGGCCGGTAGGAGCGTTCCTACGGCCCGTCGTTATCACGATCGGACAAACGATGACAGTGTCATTCGTTCTTTTACGTAAGATAGCGCTCCGAAACGTGGGTTTCGGCAGTACAACGGATCTTAACCGTTGTACCAGCAATCAAGAAAAAGCATTTTCTTGTTCACTTCGGCGGATTTCCCCTTTCACATCACTTGGCATGCTTGCCTTTGTAAGTGTTGCTACTGATGTCATCCGCGCCTCTATCTGTCGGTTGTTAGTTACAGTTATAGCAAACATTTTTTGTTAAATCCAGTGATTTGCCAAACTTTTTTGATTTTTATAATTTTTGAAGGGTCTGCTTTGCTTGGGTCAGCTGTTCGCGAACAGCGTTAAAACCAGTCCCGCCATAACTCCCTCGTCTCGCGACGGCTTGAACCGGATCGAGCAACGGATAGACATCTTCCGTAATGACCGGATGGAATGTCTGATACGTCTCGAGTGTCAAATCCTTCAAGAAACAGCTGGTCTGGACACAATGCAGAACGGCTTTGCCGACGATTTCATGCGCTTCCCGGAAAGGAATGCCTTTTGTGACAAGGTAATCGGCCAGTTCCGTTGCATTCGAGAAGTCTTGCATTGTCGCCTTCTTGAGCGCTTCTGTCTTAAACGTAGCGGATTCGAGCATCCCGGTAAAAATCTGAACCGATTGTAAAACCGTATCAGCCGTATCAAAGACGCCTTCCTTATCTTCTTGCATATCTTTATTGTAAGCGAGTGGTAATGCTTTCATCGTCGTCAAGAACCCCATCAAGTTTCCATATACCCGTCCTGTCTTTCCGCGAATCAATTCTGCGAAGTCCGGATTCTTTTTCTGCGGCATCATGCTTGATCCCGTCGAAAACGCATCGGACAGTTCAATGAACGAAAATTCTTGTGACGCCCAGATGATGATTTCTTCACAGAACCGTGACAGATGCATCATGACCGTCGACGCGATGCCAAGGTATTCAATGACGAAGTCCCGGTCCGAGACGGCGTCCAAACTGTTGGGATAGACGTGTTCAAATCCAAGCAACTCGGCTGACTTGAACCGATCAATCGGGAAAGTCGTTCCGGCGAGTGCACCGGCACCAAGCGGTGACATCCGGACCCGTTTTAAGTTGTCCGTCAGTCGCTCGGCATCACGCTCAAACATCCAAAAGTAAGCCAGCAAGTGATGCGCGAGCGAAATCGGTTGGGCTCGTTGCAGATGGGTATACCCCGGCATGATCGTTTCGACGTGTTGATCCGCTTGTTCCGTAATGACGGATTGCAGATTGCGAAGACTCGACAGGAGTTCAAGAACATGCTGCTCCATCCAGAGATGAAGATCAGTTGCGACCTGATCGTTTCGACTGCGCGCTGTATGCAGTTTACCGGCAACAGGACCAATCTGTTCTGTCAACAACCGCTCGAGGTTCATATGGATATCCTCATCGGCCAGTGAATAGACATGCTGATCAATCGTCGTTTGTAAATGATTGAGTCCGGCTTCGATTTGTTGCCATTCCGTCTCCTCGAGAATCCCTTGTTCGTATAACATCTGCGCATGGGCCAGGCTGCCTTGTAAATCGACAGCCGCCAGTTTTTGATCAAATGAGATCGATGCGCCGAATGCCTCCGCCTGAGCGGAAGCACTTTCCGTAAACCGTCCGCCCCATAGTTTCGTCATTTTTTCACGCCTTCCTGACGATGGACACTCGCATGTGTCGCAATCGCTAGACCATGCAGTTTGATGAATCCTTTTGCCGCTTCGTGATCAAAGGCATCTTCTTTTGTGTAAGTCGCGAGTTTCTCGTCATACAACGAAACAGCCGATTGACGTCCGGTGACGGTTGCGTTCCCTTTATAGAGTTTGACACGAACTTCGCCGGTCACATCTTGCTGTGTCGCTGACAAGAACGCTTTGAGCCCTTTTGTTAACGGGGCATGGAACAGTCCATTGTAAATGGTTTCTGCATATTGTTTGCTTAAAATCGGTTTGAAATGAGCGACATCTTTTGTCAACGTGATCGTTTCGAGTGCTGCATGCGCTTTGAGTAAAACTGTCGCGCCCGGGCATTCATAGACTTCACGTGATTTGATTCCGACAAGACGGTTCTCGACGTGATCAATCCGACCGACTCCGTGCGCCCCTGCAATGATATTCAGTTCTGTAATCAATTTTGCGAGTGGATATGCTGTTCCGTTAATGGAAACCGGCACGCCCGCTTCAAAGCCGATGATGACTTCTTCTGCTTGATCCGGTGCGTCTTCCGGTGCGACGGTTAAAGCGTACGCATCTTGCGGCGGCTCCGTCCACGGATTCTCAAGGACCCCACATTCATTACTGCGTCCCCATAAGTTCATATCAATTGAATACGGGCTGTCGAGGTTAATCGGAATCGGCACATCGTTTTCTTTTGCGTAGGCAATTTCTTCTTCACGTGACCATTTCCACTCGCGGACCGGTGCGATAACTTCGAGTGACGGGTCAAGAGCAGCGACCGAAACTTCAAACCGGACTTGGTCATTACCTTTTCCGGTACAACCGTGCGCAACCGCTGTTGCACCATGGGCATGTGCGACTTCGACCAGTTTTTCAGCGATCAACGGGCGGGAAAGAGCTGAAATCAGTGGATACGCGCCTTCATAATGAGCGCCGTATTGAAGTGCCGGTAAGACAAACTCGTTCGCGAACTTCTCTTTGACATCAAGGACAATTGATTCAACGGCTCCGACAAGCAATGCTTTTTCTTTGATGACCGTCAAATCTTTTCCTTCACCAACATCCATGCATAACGCGACGACATCATAGTCCTTGCTTAACCATTTGATGGCGACTGAAGTATCGAGTCCACCGGAATACGCTAAAATCAATTTTTGTTTTGTCATTACTAATTCCTCCTTGATATCGACTGTATCTGTCTGTATAAAAATTCACTATGGATTATATATATACATAAACTTTCAAAAAAAGAAACCCTTTTTTAGGATTTCTCATAAAATAACCGTTAAATTTTTTTCTCCATCGTCCGGTGTGGAATACCGGCATCATCAAATTCATCCGATACGATTGTATACCCGAGACCTTGATAAAACGGAATCGCCTGGACTTGGGCACCGAGTGTCAAAATCGTCCGCCCTTCCCGTCGAACCACCCGTTCCATCGCCCGCATCAATTCACCGCCGTATCCTTTACCCCTTGTCGCAGCAAGCGTCGCGACACGTTCCACCTTCATCCGTTGTTCGTCATAGGGACGTGTCCGTCCCGTTGCAACGGGACGATTCATTTCATCGAGAACGAGAAGATGAATCGCCGTTTCATCGTGCGTGTCATATTCCAAATTGCGCGGCACCCCCTGTTCTTCGACGAAAACGCGCTCGCGAATCATCCGGACTGCCTGTTGTTGTTCTGCTGTCTTTACCTGAATTACCGTCATGTATGTAATTCCTCCTTCAATGCTTCGATATAGCCACTTGCATCTTCATACGTCGTAAACAAGGCTTGGGCATTTTTTTCGCTTCCGCCGCCGCGTCCATTAAATTGTTTTAAGTGGGTTTTCGCAAATTTGCCGAGATGGACCGGTCCTGAACTGCACATCAATAATTTTTTAGCGGCCTCATTCCAAATCAATGCTGTCCGTTTTTCCTCCGCCAGAGCTTTCATCATCTTTTCGGAAAATCGGATATTTTCCTGTTCATGGTGCAACACCAAGACGGAGTCTGATGAAGTCAACACCTGTTGCAGAACGGTTGTGACATGTAAATCTTCCGCTTGTCCAATTTGACGGTTCAACCGGAGTTGCTCCTGTTTGAGTTCTTCGACAACTGTGTGGACCTGATCCTTTTTCGCGGACAATGCCCGTGCCGTCTCGGTTAAAACCCGTCGTTCAGCCGTCAACAAACGGAAAGCGCGATCTTTTGCAACATACATCAAACGGACATTCCCCCGGACCTTTTCCTGACCCGTGAATAAAATCAGTTCCAGTTCCGATGTCGATTCAAGATGCGTCCCTCCACAAGCACTGTAATCAAGTTCGCCGATCTGGACAACCCGAATCTGTCCTGTCACTTGCGGTGTTTTCCGTAACGGTAATCGGACAGCATCGGCTTCTATATATTCCGTTGCTGTAATCGGCAACGCTGCTCGAATGACACTTCGCAAGCGGTCCTCAAGACGGTTTTGAATCGTTTCAGTCCATTCGTTCAACTCAAGATCAAGTGTCGATTCTTCTGATCCGGTACGGAAGCTGACCGTCTTGATTTGAAACTCGTCTTGAAGAATCGCGGAAATGACATGTTGGGCTGTATGCTGGGCGGCATGATCTGTTCGCGTACTGTCATCGATTGTACCTTGAACTTCGTTTTCAAGGAGTGGTGTTTCAAGTCGATGCCAAACGATTCCCTCTTCAAGTTGCACATCAAGGACCGGGATCCCATTCAGTGTGCCCTGATCGGCCGGTTGACCGCCGCTTTCCGGATAAAAATAACTTTTCTCAAGCGCAACCCATTGCCCTTGCTGGTCTTTGACATCCATCACGGTCGTTTCGAACGTCCGGACCTCCGGGTAAATTTGTTCAAGACGCATCCTACGTCCACCTTTCTTCATCTGATTTCGCTTCTATTATGCCACAAATTAACTACAATCGTTTGTCGGCATCCCCTTTTCCTAGTACACTAGATGAAAGACTATCGACCGCGAAGGGACGAAATGCCGTGATTCAGCACATCAATAAAAATTCACCACTTCCAATCTACTACCAAATTGAAGCTGCCTTAAAACAACAAATCGAAAGCGGCTTGTTACAGCCCGGTGATTTGATCCCTTCTGAACGAGAGTTCGCCGAAGCTCATCAAATCAGCCGAATGACGGTGCGTCAAGCGATTTCGAATTTAGTGAATGCCGGCTATCTGATCCGTCAAAAAGGACGGGGTACGTTCGTCGCCAACAAAAAAATCGTCATGCAACTGTCTGGATTAACCAGCTTTTCGGAGGAAATGGAACATCTCGGTCTGGAGCCTGCGAGTGAACTCTTGTCCTATCAAATGATTGCTGCTGAAATGCCGATTGCCAACAAACTCGGAATTCGTGAAGGGGCTCAGATCTACGAATTAAAGCGGTTACGCATTGCCGATGAACAACCGCTTGCACTTGAAACTGTCTATATTCCGGAACAACTGTTACCCGGCTTGAATCAAGAAGTCGCCATCACTTCCTTGTATGCCTTTGCGGAAGCCAGTGGACTTAACCTCGGGCGGGCCAGTCAGACGTTCGAGTCACGTCTCGCTACAAAAGAAGAGGCACAGCATCTCGGATTGTCGGTCAGTTCTCCTGTGTTATCCGTCGAACAATTGACGTTTCTTGCGACCAATCAACCGTTTGAGTACGTCATTTCCGCGTACCGGGGCGACCGGTATACGTTTACGGTCGAAATGGAACGGCAACGTGGATGACCTGAATCGTAAAAAAAGACCGTTTTCTCATCATCAACTGATGGGAAAACGGTCTTTTAAAATTCATTGAACAGGTTCTTCTACTGTTGTTTCATCAGTCGATACAGGTGTTTCCGTCTCCTCTTCAAGTGGAGAAACCTCTTGTCCTTGCATCGCTTTTGCTAAATTCGCTTTGACGAGTTCCAACTGGTTTGGATCAAGGTGATATTCCCATTTACCGCTGATGCCGATATATCCTTCTCCGGCAAGCTGGTACTCTGTCGTATCACGTAATGCCGTCGTGAAGTCCGCCAGACGTGTGTAGTCGTTTGGACCAAGGTTCGTTTCGACGTTGTCTCCGACTGCATCCAAAATGTCACGGTACGCACCTAGTGACCGGAAGCTCGCCGCTTCTTTCGCAACAGCCTGAATGACTTGCATCTGTTTTTGACCACGACCAATGTCCCCAAGCGGATCGTCATGACGATTCCGGACATAGGCAAGTGCCTGTTCACCACTCAGATGCTGCATTCCTTTTTCGACGGTAATCGTCCCAGCTTTTCGCGCTGAATCCTGTTCTTTAAAGGCGTAACGGACATCGATATCCACACCGTCCAAAGCATCGATCAACTGAACGAACCCTTGGAAATTGACTTTGACGACGTGATCGATTTGAATGCCAAGCAGGTTTTCTGTCGTCTCACGTGCTAGCTTGATTCCATTGTAAGAGTTCGATTGATCCATCGAGCCAAAGTAATGGGCATGCGTGATCTTATCCTGCTCGACGCCTGTTTTTCCGTAAGGCACGTCGTATTTCGAATAGTCGATGTTGACAAGCGAATCCCGCGGGATACTCGTTAACACAAGCTGTTCGGTTTTTTTATTCAAGACCCCGACAATCATGACATCTGATCGTGCCGGTTCATTCCGTGATTTACTCGCTTTTGTCTCGTCCGTTCCTAAAATCAGGAATGACTCCGACGGCACATCGTCGTACTTCGAACTGACATTCGATCCTGGAATGTTAATTTGTGTTCGCGCTAATGTTTCTTGCGTTTTTATAAAAACTGCTCCCGCATAACCGGAACCAATGACAGTGAAGAGTAATAACAAGGCAGCAATCACTTTAAGGAACATCTTCCCGGCGCTCGGTTGCCTTTTTCTTGCTGATCTCGTCTGCATCTTTGAGCCCTCATTTTCATGTAAATTTTCTGTAAAGTTCACTATCCTCCATTATCCGGACTTTTATACAAATGTCAATTTACGATTCGGTTAAGATCAGATCGCAACATTCCTTTGACGTTGAACAAAAGTTACTTCGGTAAACAAAAAAACGTTCCCTGTCGCAAATACCGAAGGCATTGACGAAAAGAACGTTTATCTGACTCATTTCATGAAATTCGTATAGGCTGCCCGCCCTGTCCGCTTGGCTTCCTCTGATAATAAACTGGCTGCTTCTTCATCGAGAACAACCATGACATCCGCATGCCGTTGTAAAATCGTCGCCGGACAATCGACTGTCGCCGGTCCTTCCATCATGTCCCGAACCGCTTCCGCTTTTCGTTCACTGGATGCGACAAGCAAGATTTTCTTCGCTTCCATGATCGTTCCGATTCCCATCGTAATCGCTTCTGTCGGGACATCTTCCAACCGATCAAAAAATCGTTGATTCGCCATCCGCGTCGATTCCGTTAATTCTGTCACATGTGTTTTTGCGTCAAACGGTGTCCCCGGCTCATTAAAGGCGATATGTCCATTTGATCCGATCCCAAGCAGTTGAATATCGATTCCTACTGTTCGGACGAGTTGTTCGTACCGTTCACTTTCCTGATGAGAATCCGCCGTGTTGCCAATCGGCAAATACGATTCCTTGAACGTCACCGTATCAAAGAGATGCTCCTTCATGAACGTATGGTAACTATGCGGATGGTCCGGACTGAGGCCGACATACTCGTCGAGATTGACGGTCGTCACGTGACGGCAATCCAGTTCATCTTGACGCCACTCTTCATACACACCAAGTGGTGAACTGCCTGTCGCAAGTCCGATCGTCAAGCCTTCCGGATGTCTCAGAATCTCCTGCTTCATTAACTGGTAAGAAACGTTTGCTAGTTCTTCTGCTTTTTTTACAATCATCCATTTCATCCGTTATTCCCCCTCTTGTCCTCTAAATTGATGAATCGTCCCGCGGTGAATCGTCTGTTCCACTTCCAAATCAGGACTTAACACAACAAAATCCGCATCTTTGCCTTGTTCAAGCCGCCCTTTTTGTGTCAGACCAAACTCTTCCGCTTGATTGACCGATGTCATTTGCACGGCTTGTTCCAGTGAACAGCCGGTAAACGCAATGATATTGCGAAGCGCCTGATCCATCGTCAAAACACTTCCTGCTAAATTGCCAGTCGCGAGCCGCGCAGCTCCGTCCTTCACATATACCGCCTGTCCGCCTAATTCATACTCTCCGTCCGCTAAACCTTTTGCCCGCATGGCATCAGTGATGACTGTCAATCGTTCCGGACCTTTCATCCGGTAAGCGAATTCGACCATCTCTTTTGAACTGTGGATGCCGTCCGGAATAATCTCGGCGAACACCGTCCGCTCTAACAGACAGTACCCGACCGTCCCCGGTTCACGGTGATGCAAGGCCCGCATCTGATTGTAAAGATGTGTTCCGTGCGTGACCGCACCAGAACGATTTTGTTCAAACGTCGCGTCTGTATGACCGGCAGAAGGAATCGCCCCTGTTTCTCGGACGGCTGCTTCAAATGCCCGTGCGCCCGGTCGTTCCGGCGCATACGTGACCAGTTTGATTTGATTACCGGAAGCCTCTTGCCAGTTCAGGAACTGTTCGACGCTCGGTTCCACGATGTATTCCAAAGGCTGTGCACCGGCATATTCCGGATTGATGAACGGTCCTTCGAGATGGATTCCCTCGATCGTCGTTTGGCGAGAAGCTATGACCTCCCCCGCGACTTCCAAGGCTTTCGTAATCTGGTCCCAGTCTTGGGTGATCGTCGTCGCAAAAAAGGAAGTGACACCTTCCGCAAGCATCGCTTCACTGAAACGAACCAATCCTTCCCGGCTCGCATCCATCGTGTCGACATCGTATCCGCCATGGACATGAATATCAATCATGCCCGGTATCAACCGTTTTCCTTTTAAATCGATGACTGTCTCTTCACGTGGAATATACTCCGTCATCTCACCGATTTCTTCGATGACATGATCGAATCGGATGTAGCCGTCGTGAATGATCGTCTGACCTGTATAAATTTCTGCATGAATGATACTTGTCATGTTTTCGCTCCCTTTCGGTTCATGATTCCGGCCGTCAATGTTTCTTCTTCCCCAGTATAACGTGATTTATTCTAGTTGTATAGACCTTTATACATTTAATCGTGAATAGAAAAATGAAGATGATTCAAAAAAGAATCACTCGTCTTTTCACGCCCTTTCCTCTAGGAATTGCGTGTAACGAGTAATTCTTTTTTACGAGATAAGGGTGGCAGATTATCATTCTGCCACCCTTACCTTTGGAGAGACTGACTTTTGAGTCAGTCCTATTTTGTATAGCGACTGCCTCGGAAGCAATCCTTCTTGAGTGGTTATGGCAATAAAATCCGATCTTTTTTCTTCGAGATGAGACGTGTTACTTTCAGGATCGCCATCGTCAAAGATTGGCGTTTCCGGTAAGCGAGATAACGTCCTTCCCACTTCGGATCATATTTTTCTTTGTACCGTCTTAAGCCGGTGAAACTGTACATATACCGGATGTTATTAAAGACGTCTGCTGCAACCCGCTCCTGCCAAAAGGACGTCTCGTCCTCTCCGACTGACGATAACGGCGCCATCCCCATATTGAACGTATGATAGCCATTGTCTTTCGCATAATCGAACAAGCGGATGAACATCGCGTCCATGATACCATTTGGTCCGTCCGGACGAAAACGCATCAAATCAATCGACAAAACACCTTCTTGGTAAGCGGGCATGAAAGTCATGAAACCAAGCATCTGTCCCTCTGCATCCCGCATCACACCAATCGGCGCTTGGTTCAGATAGGTTTCCTTAAAATAACCTAGCGAAAATCCTTTTTCAGACTTTCCACCTAACCACTCATCCGAGACATCACGCAATTGGTGCAGGAACTCTTCTGTAAAGGGAGGCGAAATAACATCAAACGTCATTTCCTCCCGCTCAAAACGATTTTTAATCGAGCGCAATCCGGCTCGCTTTTTCCCTGAGACCGTGAAGCTTGTAATATCGACGATGGCTTCTTCACCCAGTTTAAAGAAGTTGAAGCCAAAATCGTGATACAACGACATATTTTGCGCTTGAATCTGATAGATATTCGGGATGTAGCCCAAGTCTTCAACCCGGCGTAAAAAACAAGCAATCAGTTGTGAATGTTCTTCCGGATCACCGCTCGGATCACCGAGCATCATGATTCGATTGCCCGTCTGACTGAACTGGATGAACGAACGATTGGATTCCGAGAAGAAAAATCGTTTGTCCCCTAAAAAAGCCAGATGACTTAAGTAGTTTCCACCTTGCTCTGCCAAAACCTGCCGCACTTTTTGTTCATCTAACTTTTCTCCCAATACCGGTTGATTAAATGTATTGAACAAACGGATGAACACCAGCGTGTAGACCAGGGCAAAGATCGAGGCACTCGCCGCGAACATAAAAATTTCATGTGCCGGGTAGACTTTTGTTCCATCTGCAGAACCGAGTGTATAAAAGGCGTATCCAAAAAAGATGAAGCCGCCGATGTATAAAAATCCGGCAATTGCCGAACGAATCAGCCGTGTCGTCGTGATCAAAGTCCGTTCCCGTTGAAACGCGTTCCGCGACATCATCACCAGGATGAGAACAATCAGGACGATGGACAACGAAATCAGATTAAATCCACGGAGAGCCATCCCGATGAGGGCAAAGACCGATGCTCCATATACCATATACAACGAACGTTTTGTCCGCCGGTATAAGGATGGTGCGAGTAACACATAGAGAAGGCCGCCCATTAAAAAGAAACTGTTGGCAAGCAATAATAACTCATGCGGCAGACGGGCCTCCAGGTATTCATATTGAGTAGAGTTAGGCGGTAAAATCGCCAGTCCCCAAATCGTAATTCCGGCAAGTAACGTAATCAAGGCGAGCGTAAAGTGCCGCACCTTACTTAAAAAGCGTAATTGAAGCCGCCAGATGACTCCTCCGACTTCAACGGACGGTCCAACAATCGGTTTGTCTTCAATCATTTTGACGACCGGACCACTGAATTCACGTGCCGAGAAAATCACACCAATCACAAACGGAATCAAGTAATAGACCAGTCGATAAATCAACAGTCCCGTCAAGACAATCCCTTCTTCGACACCGGCGCGTTGCATTCCGATTAAAAAGACCAAATCGAACGAACCAAATCCTCCGGGAACCATCGAAATCAATCCAGCTGTCGCTGCGATGATAAAGACGCCCATGACTTTCGAAAAGCTGACATCCGTTCCGAGCGCCGCCAAGATGAAGTAGACGACGACTCCGGCACTGAACCATTCCGCGAGTGACACTAACGAATACAGTGCAATCGAAGACGGACGGATGCTGCTGCTCCCCCGTCGGAACGTAAACAGCAGATAAACCGGGAAGAAAAAGGCCACACCGATAATGACCGGCCATAACCATTTTTTCAGATCCAACACTTCAAATGCCGGGAAAATGTTCAGCAAGGACAAGGCAGATAAGATGGACAATCCGCTGATCAATGTCGGTGCCATCCATCCAATCGCCTTCAGCAACCGGGTCCCTTCAACAAAGGGACGATACAGTGCTGAACGAACGCCAATCCCCGCCAGTCCACCGAAACCGATGATGCCGTTAAACGAATTGGCGATCCACGACGCCCGAAATACCAATCCAAGCGGTACTTTAACTTGGAGGGAGCGTAATAAGAACACATCATAAAAGAACATCGTCGCGACAGCTGCCAATCCCGCGAGAATCAATAAAATAAATTCCCAAGACGGAATTTGCTGAATTGCCCGAATCGATTCTTTTAAAGACAAACTTTTTAATTCGTTTTGTCCCTGATAGAAAATGAAAGCAATCAAGACGATCGGCAAAATGACTTTCGCAATCGTGATGATGCGTTGTTTGTTGATTTTCATTCTGCAACCTCCTTCGATTTTCTGACGAGATGCATTAAGCGGAGTAATAGAAGACCCGCGCCAACGGCAAGTCCGATGATCAGTCCCCACCAATACCCGTCTGGTCCAAGCGCTGTAAAACGCTCAAAGTAGAATCCAAGCGGCAAGCCGATGACCCAGTAAGCGGTAATCGTCAAAATGAAGGTGACATTAACGTCTTTGAAGCCGCGCAACGCTCCTTGGGTCGGAGCGGCGATCGCATCCGATAACTGAAAGAAAATCGCAAGGATCATGAAGTGGGCAGCCATTTTGATGACAGCCGGATCATTACTGTACAAGGCAGCAATCTGTTCGTTTTGAACGTAGAGCAACGCCCCTGAAAATAAAGAGACGGCGAGACACAGCAACAAGCCGATCCAGACATATTGCACGGCATCCTTGACTCGTTTTGCCCCTACCTCAAATCCAACCGTGATCGTCAATGCCGAGGCGGCAGAGAGCGGAATCATATAGACGAAGGAAGCGAAGTTGATTGCAGCTTGATAGGCCCCGATGACGACATCGCCGTAAGCGCCGAGCAGCAACGTGACAGCTGAAAAGATACTGACTTCTGAAAAAATCGCCAATCCGATCGGTGCACCCAGCAAAATCAATTCCTTGATCCGTTTGAGATCCGGTTTGTAGAAACGCCGGAGAATCCCGAGACGCTGGAACAGTTCTCCTTTTAAGACGACGCCGATGACCGCGAGACATAAAATCCAATACGTGATGGCCGTCGCCACTCCGGCACCGATTCCGCCCAGCTCAGGAAAACCAAACTTTCCGAAGATGAACAGATAATTGAAAGCGACATTAATGGGTAAAGAGAATAATAATAACGTCATCGTGATGTTTGATTTCCCTAACGAATCAATCAGGGTACGCAGGACAAAAAAGACAAACATCGGAATGATACCAAAACCTAACATGATGAGATAGACACGAGCCACGTGGCGCGCGGTATCGGATAACTCCATCTGATTTAAAATCGGGTTGACGAGTAAAAATCCAAGGACCACCGTCAGCAGAATGATGACAATCGACACATACAGTGCCTGGATGACGATTCGTTTGACTTCCCGTTCCTTCCGGGCACCCATCGCCTGAGAGACGAGTGGCGCAACAGCCAATAAAATACCGGTCAATCCGGTATAAACAGGCGCCCACAAACTTGCTCCGACGCCGACACCTGCCAAATCAGCTGATCCGTAACGACCCGCCATGACAGTATCAAAAAAACTAATTAAGTAAAACGCTACCTGTGTGACCAGAATCGGAAAGAAGATTTTCATGAATTGCTGAATCTTTCCGGATAGCGTAGTTGTCTCTAACATTGTTCCACCACATTCCAGGGCAACACATTCGCCCTATTTTTAATCAACGGTCATTGCCGTCGTCTGTTCTACGTAAAACACATAAGGAGGGATTCAGATGAATCATCGTGATGTCGAAAATTTAACCTTTGAATTGCTGGAAACCTGGTCGACGTTTAATCATTATGCCAAAGAAGCACAAACCTTTAAAAATCCGGAGGATGTACACCAGGCCCGGATTCGTCTGCGGAAATTGATTACGTTCGCCAAGTTACTCGATCAAACGGAAGAACCGATTTATCTCATTTGGAAACGTCTGATGCATGCGTTCGGGCAAGTCCGGGACTTGGACGTTCAACTGAGCCAGCAATCCGTCAAATCACCGATTGAACAATTGTTTGCCGAACATCTCGCCTTGCAGTTGCAAGGAAAACGCGCGACATTGATTGAAACGATGCATCTGTTGATTTCAAATGAACTGGATCGTTCGGTCCGCCGCTTCCTGGCAGGTCCTTTGACCAAACAGTTGAAACGCATCCATGAAAAGGAGTTGCTTCAAACCGCTGAAAATCGGTTTGATAAAAAGAAATTGAACTACGAAAAAGTCCAACATAAGGAAGGGTCAAAACGGATTCAGATGATGCACGAACTGCGTCTTGCGACGAAGTTCTACAGATATACGGTAGAATATTTGCGTCCTTACACGGATGTCCAAAAGACCACTGTCGAACGACTTAAACGCATTCAGACTCAACTGGGTGACGTCAACGATACGTACAATCGTTTAGAACGCTGGCGTCTCTTCAGCCCACCGGTCGCGCAAGCGCCGGATCAAGCTAAAGAAGTCACACGTCTCGAACGAAAGTTAGCGAAGATGCTCGATCAACTTTCGTTCGCTTAAGGGTGGCGTTGGACAAGCAATTCAAGCATTTTTGTTCCGGCGATTGAATTTCCTTTCAAATCCAGTGCCGGTCCGAAGATACCAATGCCAAGATCCGCCATGTCAAAATCACTTCGACCACACGCAACAATCGCACCGGAGACCCCACTCTTTCCGGGTAATCCGACTTGAACCGAAAATTCACCCGAAGCATCGTACATGCCGCAAGTCGTCATGATTGCCCGGATGATCCGCGCGTTCCGACGGGAAATGACTTGTCTTCCCGAAGGAGTTTTCCCGGATTGACTTAAAATCTTGCCCATCATCGCCAGACCCTTACAGTTCGTTAAAATCGCACACTGTTTGGTATACACATCGATGATTTCTTCAACATTTCCTTCAATGACTCCATGATAACGCATAAAGTAGAGCAACGCCCGGTTCAAATCCGTCGTTTCAAATTCAGATTTTGCAACTTCTGCGTCGTATTTGACCATATCCAGTTCGATGTCGAGCAGGTCGGCAATGAATTGACGCAGTTGATTTAACTTGTCCGCCGCATCTTCTCCCGGCAACATACTCGTGACGGCAAGCGCCCCTGCGTTGATCATCGGATTAAGCGGCTTCGTCGGAATCGTCTCCTCGAGTTTCGCAATCGAGTTGAACGCATCGCCGGTCGGTTCCATCCCGACTTTCGAGAACACATAATCCTCGCCAAATGTCTCTAGGACAAAGGCCAGTGTGATAATCTTGGAAACACTTTGTAATGTAAACATCGTTTCCGCATCACCGGCAGACACAAACGTCCCGTCTGCATTACAAACCGCGATTCCGAGCTGTGTCGGTTCCGACTTTGCCAGTTCCGGAATATAACTTGCCACTTGTCCAAGCACCGTATACGGGCGACATTCCGCAATTAATTCTTCTAGTTGTTGTTGCGTTACGTTCATTAAAGTCCCTCTTCCTGTCGTTTTCACTAGCTTATCATGCTTTTTGGAAACGAGATATGACCGTTCTTCTTTTTCAACTGTCGTCGTCAAAAAAAGAAATGTCTCAAAGAGGAATCACTCTTTTTTTCACGCGCTTTCCTCAAGCGAGACACAAGCTTATACTTCGGAGTCGCATGAAGCGAGTGAATTTCTTTTGAACGAGACAAGGGTGGCAGAATTATCATCTGCCACCCTTGCCTGTGTAGAGATCGACTTGTGAGTCAGCCCCTGCCTGTAGTCCTTATCGAATGATCAATTCTGTCCCGTCTGTATCAATCGCGACGTGCGATCCGTCTTGGATTGCTCCACTGATTAAAGCGCGTGCGAGTTTCGTCTCGATCGTCCGTTGAATATAACGGTTGATGGGACGTGCACCATATTGAGGTTCGAAGGCTTCATTGAAAATCAACGTTTTTGCCGCTTCCGTCACATCAATCGTAATCTCACGACCCGACAGACGATCACTCATTTTGCTGACTGCTTTATCAATGATTCGTTCGATTTCCGCCCGGTGAAGCGGATGGAACAGAATCGTATCATCAATCCGGTTTAAAAATTCCGGTCGGAAATAATTTTTCAATTCCTGGCGAACAGCTTCCTCTTCCGCCGCATCGATTTCCCCGTCCTTCGCCGCTTCGAGCAAAATGTTCGCTCCGATATTCGACGTCATGATGACAATCGTATTTTTAAAATCAACGACCCGTCCCTGCGCATCCGTTAAACGGCCGTCGTCCAAGACCTGTAACAGGATGTTAAAGACGTCGCCGTGTGCTTTCTCAATTTCATCAAACAACAGAACCGAATACGGACTGCGACGGACGGCTTCCGTCAACTGACCGCCTTCTTCGTAACCGACGTAGCCCGGAGGCGCACCGACGAGACGAGAGACATTGTGTTTTTCCATATACTCCGACATGTCAATCCGGACGATGTGGTCTTCACTGTCGAACATCGCTGCCGCAAGTGCTTTCGCCAGTTCTGTTTTCCCGACACCGGTCGGACCAAGGAATAAGAAGGAACCGATTGGACGATTCGGGTCCTTGATGCCAGCCCGTGCCCGAATGACGGCGTCCGAGACCAGCCGGACCGCTTCATCCTGACCGAAGACCCGTTCATGAAGCGTCTCTTCCAGATATAACAGCTTTTCTCGTTCCCCTTGTGCCAAACGGGTCACGGGGATTCCTGTCCACTTCGAGACGATATCTGCAATTTCTTCGTCCGTCACCGCCTCACGGACTAATTCATGCGAGACATGCTCTGCCGATTCTTCCGCTACTTTCAACTGATTCTCAAGTGCTGGAATCTGACCGTACTTGATTTCAGACGCTGTATTTAAATCATATCGTCCTTCTGCTTCTTGCAGGGCCAATTTCGCTTTTTCAAGATCTGCCCGCAATTGTTGGACATTTTGCGAGCTGTCTTTTTCACGTTGCCAACGTGTCCGAAGTGCACTTTCATCTTCGCGGACAGAACTGAGTTCCTGTTGTAAAATCTCGAGTCGTTTGCGTGAGGCGTCATCGGTTTCTTTTTTCAGTGCCGCCTCTTCGATTTCGAGCTGCATCACCCGTCGGACCAACGAGTCGAGTTCTGCCGGCATCGATTCCATATCGGTCCGAATCATCGCACAGGCTTCATCCACAAGATCAATCGCTTTATCCGGCATGAACCGGTCCGTGATGTAGCGATCTGACAGGATTGCTGCTGCGACGAGGGCATTGTCATGAATCCGGACACCATGGTGAATCTCAAACCGTTCCTTTAAGCCGCGTAAAATCGAAATCGTATCTTCGACATCCGGTTCCGCCACAAGGACTTGTTGGAACCGGCGTTCGAGTGCCGGATCTTTTTCGATGTATTTACGATACTCATCCAGCGTCGTCGCTCCGATACAATGTAACTCTCCGCGGGCAAGCATCGGTTTTAACATGTTCCCGGCATCCATTGCCCCGTCCGTCTTTCCGGCTCCGACAATCGTATGCAGTTCATCAATGAATAACAGAATCTGACCTTCCGCTTCTTTCACTTCATTCAGGACGGCCTGCAACCGTTCTTCAAACTCGCCCCGGTATTTGGCACCGGCGACAAGCGTACTCATATCGAGACTGAACAATTGTTTATTCTTCAGACTTTCCGGCACATCACCCCGGACAATCCGTTGTGCCAGTCCTTCGACGATTGCCGTTTTCCCGACACCCGGCTCCCCGATCAAGACAGGATTATTTTTTGTTTTGCGGCTGAGGATGCGGATCACCCGACGAATCTCATCATCCCGTCCAATGACAGGATCCGTTTTACCCGATCGAAAATCAGCAACGAGGTCGCGCCCGTATTTCTTGAGGACATCAAAGGTCGCTTCAGGATTTTTGGTCGTCACTTTCCGGTTCCCGCGCATCTCGATGATGGCTTCACGAAGCAGCTGTTCCGTCACGCCTTGGCTACGCAAGTACTGGGTCGCTGGACTTGATTGCTTGATCAGCCCCAGCAGTAAATGTTCAACCGAAACATACTCATCCTGCATCAATCTGGCTTCTGTTTCCGCTTCCGTCAAGACTTGCAACAAGGAGTTGCTGATGCGCGGAGTCGAGGATTGAGCAAGTGCCGGTAATCGCCCGATTGCTTCGTTGATTCCGGTCTCCAACTGATCAATCCGTTGATCGAGCTTCTCAAAAACGATACGGGCAATTCCTTCCTCCTGAGAAAGTAAGGCGAGTAAGAGATGCCATTCCGTAATCTCACTGTGTCGACGTTGTTTGGCAATCGCTTGTGCCGATACGATTGCCTCATGCGCGCGATCTGTCAATTTTTCGAAATCCATTTCACGTCACTCCTTCACAGATAAACGATTTTCCCATTCTTCATAAAACGCTGGATCCATTTCCGGAAGTTTTACTTCCAGTTGAACAAGCAAGGCTCCCCGATGACCCTCTCGATTGCTGAGTCCACGATTCGGAATCCGGAGACGTGCCCCCGGTTTTGTGCCCGGCTTGATTTTCAGCTTCACTCGTTTTCCTTCCAACGTATCCGCTACAACTTCGCCTCCTAGGACAAATACCGTCGGATATACGCGGACGGTCGAGATGACATCCGTTTCCTGGCGGCGGAAATGATCATCATCTTTGAGATGGATTGTTACATACACGTCCCCAGCAACACCTTTTCGGTTCCGCATCGAACTTTTTCCGCGCAACCGGACTTTTTTACCGTCATATAAATCTTTTGGAAGACTCATTTGAATCGCACCGGATGCCAAACGAATCGTCACCTTCTCATTCGTGCTGAGATGACTGAGCGGAACGGTCAACTCGAGTTCCTCGTCGGTCGCTTCTTCCTCTTGACTGAAGAAGGAGCCAAACATGTCTTCAAAACCAAACGATTGCCCGGCTGATCCGGTCGGTCGTGATTGACGTCCATTAAATTGACGGAACAGATCGTCATAATCTGCCGATTGTCCCGCTCCTGCTCCAGCCATCCGTTCGAAGTTACTGCCGTAGCGGTCATATTGTGACCGTTTTTCTTCGTCCCCGAGGACATCAAACGCTTCTTGAATATCTTTAAACCGTTGATCGGCGCTTGCCTCTTGGTTGACGTCCGGATGAAACTGTTTTGCCAGCTTACGATACGCTCGCTTGATTTCCTGGTTCGAGGCTGTCTTCTCGACGCCGAGCGTTCGATAATAATCTTTCGCCACTCTGATCACTCCTTTAACTTTTGTTCTGTATCTTAATTATAGAATTGGTCAGTCCATTGGTCAAATATAGTCAAACTTTTTCAGAACGATTCTTTTGTTCTTTTCACTTTACGGATTTTCCTCAAACAAGTTTCGCTTGGAGAAGCATGATATACTGACAACTATCATCACTAAAAAGGAGCGATTAAGGCATGGATGGGAAAAAACGAGCCAACGTCAAAATCGGACAAACAGTCAGTATCGTGTTAAAACAGGATCAACGGACAGGCAAACGGACGGAAGGCATCGTCAAAGATTTGTTGACGAAGTCTCCGAATCACCCGCACGGTATTAAAGTCCGTCTCGAAGACGGACAAGTCGGTCGGGTTCAAGAAATTTTATAATCATCCGTACATGACACCCTCTACATCAAAGACACCCGTTTTTTGGTCTATCACCAAAAAACGGGTGTCTTTTTCACGTCTCATTCCGCCAGATAACGGAACGTCGCCTCGATTAGAATCCGGGCAGCATATTGCATCGCCTGTTCTTCAAAATCAAATTTCGGATGGTGGTGCGGATAAAACGTTTCGTCGCCTGCACCGGTAAAGAAAAACGTCCCCGGAACCTGTTGCAAGTAATACGCGAAGTCTTCCCCACCCATCGTCGGTGCAATCTCAAAGACTTGATTTGCTCCGACGACGTCCGACGCGACGGCACGAACCAGCTCCGTTTCCGCCGGATGATTGACGACCGCCGGATAACCTCTTTCGTACCGAAACGCGTATGTTGCCCCTGCAGCGTCACAGACGCCTTTGATCGTCCGCTCCATCTCTTTGACGATCTGATCGGCGACGAGCGGATCAAACGTCCGAACCGTTCCGGTCAATTCCGCACTGTCGGCGATGACGTTAAACGTGTTCCCGGCATGGAGGGTTCCAATCGTCAACACAGCTTGTTGCAACGGATCAAGTCGTCGGCTGACGATACTTTGCAGTTCCTTGACGACGGTTGCTCCAAGTACGACGGCATCAATCGTTTCGTGTGGTTTCGCCCCGTGTCCGCCGCGGCCAAACAACGTCAGCTCAAATTTATCAGCTGCTGCCATGACCGGACCGACACGGTAACCGATGGTACCAAGCTTCGTCGTCGACCAGAGATGTGTCCCGAAAATGACGTCGACGCCGTCTAAACAACCATCGGCAATCATGTCACGCGCTCCACCCGGGACGACTTCTTCCGCGTGTTGATGAATCAATACGACATTTCCCGCCAAGTGTTCTTTTTGACGGACAAGGATTTCCGCAACCGCCAACAACGTGGCAGTATGACCGTCATGACCACAGGCATGCATGGCACCGGGAACCGTCGACCGGTAGTCGACTTCTTTTTCATCCTGGATCGGCAAGGCATCAAAGTCAGCCCGTAGCGCAACCGTTTTGCCCGGTTGACCACCGCGGATTGTCCCGACGACACCTCGTCCGCCCACTCCGGTTCGGACTTCAATCCCAAGTTCCGTTAATCGTTCAGCAATGAACCGTGGTGTGTCGACTTCATGAAACGACAGTTCCGGGTGTTGATGTAAATAACGACGCCGTTCAACCATGACTGGAAATAACTGCTCAACCATCTCTTCCACTGTCTGTTTCATTATGTACGCCTCCTATTTTTTGCTGTGCAACATCTTCACGCTTTCCCGTGTATATTGAAGGCGCTCAATCGTGTCGTCATAATGTACTGCCGCATAGGACAAGAACAAGACATCAATCGCAAATAACTGTGCCAACCGGGAACTGAGGGCCGCACTGCGTAACGGGGCTTCCGGTGCGCGCGACGTCCATAACGCGATGTCTGCGAGCTGACTGATCCGGTTATCTCCAAACCGCGTCAAACTGATGACTTTCAAACCGCGAATCTTGGCAAGACGAATCAATTCGACGACTTCTTCCGTTTCCCCGCTGTAAGAAATCGCAAAAAAGACATCATCCGGACTGGCATTCGCAAGAATCGTCGCAACGAGATGTTGGTCGGATTCTTGAATCGTCAATTTACCGACCCGTGTCCATTTTTGTGCGGCATCTAAGGCGACAACGTTGGAAGCCCCGATTCCATAAAAATAAATGGCCCGTGCCTGATCCAACACTTCCGTCGCTTGCGCAATCCGGTTTTCACTGAGCTGCTTCGCCGTATCCTGCAAGGCTTGGATACTGTTGCTTAATGTCTTTTCCACCAGATCCGCCGGACGTTCATTTTTTTCGATATCGTGATACCCTTTCAAATCCGTCCGTGCCGTATCGGCTGAAATCCGCATCCGCAATTCCGGATATCCTTTTAAACCAAGTGCCCGGCAAAAACGGACGACGGCTGCCGCGCTTGTCCCCGATTCTTCCGCTAAATGATGAATCGTCATTCCCGCAATTTCGTTCATATGCGCTAAAACAAAATCAGCGACTTTCCGTGATGAAGAAGGCAACTCTTCGCGGACAGCACTAATCTGTGAAAAAATACCACCTTTCATGCAATTCTCTCCCTTACAATGGATTAAAACAGACGAATTCAGCGTCAATCCGCCTGATCCGCATTATGCTTCTTTTCTATTATGCTCCTCCAAGATAGCTTTCGTAAATCCAAACAAGTCCATCGATGTAATTAAGTAGCAAAAAAGACTCCCGCTTTCGCAAAGAGCCATTTTTCTAACGCTGAAATCAACGAATTTTGACGATTGGTTTTTTCGTATCCGGCTCGATGAACAGCATCGCTTCCGTATCCCCGTTCAGGTTCGTGACGGTAATCGTCGTCGGGACATTACGATTGTACTCCCAACGGTTTTCCAACAGGTACGTCACGTACTGAATGAACGCCACAAGCTCTGCTTTTCCGTAAAATTGAACCGGAATCTTAATCTCCAGTTTTTTCAGCTCACCTTCTTGGTAAAACCCTTCCCCCATCATGCCGGTGTAGTTCGGGAAGTAGTCTTCCAGACGGTCCTTGAACAGATCAAACTTGGCCGCATCATCGCGGACATCATTGGTTGCAGCACTTGACGGATAGTAATAATACTTTTCATCATAGTTTTTCCAGTCGTTGGCACTAATCTGGTTCCCGCGTCCGATGAAAGCAGACGACAAGTAATGACCGGAAACCGGTGAGCCTTCATTTTCTTGCAGGTACAACGCCACATGAATCGGTGTCGTTTTCATGCCTTCCGTTTTCCGCATCTTCTTCACGAGTTCGTTCGCCATCTGTTTCCCTTGCGCGACGACCTTTTTCTCATCCAGCTTGACCGTGTAGGTTGGTCCATAATTCTCATCTTGGAAGACATACTCACTGTTTAAGACGAGAGCGATTGACGTCCCTCCGAGCTCCAGCTTTTTATCTTCTTCCAACATATAGTCTTGCTCGAGGATGTGCGATAGAATCAAAGGAGACTTTTGATTTTTTTCTTTGTAGGTTTTTCCGGTCGTATACGCCGGGTTTAATCCGTTCGGGTCACTGACCCCATCTCCGGCTTTCCCTTTGCGCAAAAGCCACTGGGCGATTTGATCTGCTTCCAGCAATTGACCTTCTTGATAATAATATTTTTCCGGATCAAAGAATTGCGTCGAATGCCGCATCAAGCCGGTCTCGATTTCATCCAGCTCAAGGCGCGAGCTGACACGTTTTTGTGTCATACCGCGTGCAACACTTGGTCGAAACGGTAACACGGTCCGGTAATAAGAATCTGTCGTATCGATCGCCGGACTGACGACGGCCTGGACTTCTTTTCCTTGTTCACTTTCTGTAATGACTTCTGTTGTAT
Source organism: Exiguobacterium sp. s192 (assembly GCF_018618795.1). NCBI lineage: Bacteria > Bacillati > Bacillota > Bacilli > Caryophanales > Exiguobacterium > Exiguobacterium sp. s192. The sequence goes on from NZ_JACSMS010000005.1 coordinate 199,199, forward strand.
CGCTTTTTTGTGATAAGTCAAACGAACACGCACCGAGGAACAATGTACTTGTTAACGTCACTGCCACCATTTTTTTATATTTCATTGATTTACGCACCCCATGTTTTTAAAATCGTTCTCTCTATCATAACAGAATAGTTTTCCATCGGGGAAGGTGTAGTTTTTCCCTGTTTTTCAAAAAAGTACACCCTGCTTTTCAGCAGACGAAAGGATTTTTTATGAAACGACAAAAAATTTTAGGTCTGCTTCTATTGACCGCTGGTATTTTACTTATCATCTGGCCGCTCTACACCTCGCATCAAAAACAAGCTGCCGCTGAAGAACTGAAACAACGTTGGACACAGGATTTGAAAGCCGTCGATGCCAAAGAAACGAATCAACCGGTCGCGACTTCGGGAGCCGGTTTACTGACGATTCCGTCGCTTGATTTTGAGCAGGTCATCTTAGAAGGAGCTTCGACCGACATTCTTGACCAAAGTATCGGGCACATCAAACAGACCGGATCACCGGGCAAAGGAAATTATGCCTTAGCGGGACACCGCAGCTTCACAAAAGGTCTTCACTTCAATCGCTTGCCGGAGTTAAAACAGGGAGCGCACGTCATCGTGACGACAAAAAGTCACCGCTATACGTATAAGATGATGACGTCACAGCTCGTCAAACCAACTGATGTCTCCGTCTTGAATCAAGACGTCAAACAAGCGACCATCACCCTCATCACATGTGACCCGCCGGAAACGGCAACCAATCGTTTGATTAAACAAGGGACTTTGATCAAAACGGAGTCACTGTGATTCATTGTCCACGTTAAGTTAATACGAAAAGGGACTGACTTTTGAGTCAGTCCCTTGTTTTATTCAGGTCATCCACTTGATCAATCTTGTATTACCCTTCATATTTGGCTAACTCTTCGAGCAATTGAGTTTCATTCCAAATCTCAATTCCTAACGATTCCGCCTTCGTCAGCTTCGAACCGGCCTTCTCTCCTGCCACCAAAATGTCCGTTTTTTTACTGACACTGCCGGTTACATCTGCTCCGAGCAATTCCAACCGTTTTCCGGCTTCAGAACGTTTCAGCGTTTCGAGTGTGCCCGTCAGGACAATCGTCTTTCCGGCCAGTGGCGCATTTGACTGATCGACCCGTTGTCCGAGGAATCGTTGATTAAGTCCCAGTGCTGCCAAGTCTTGAATCAAGGCCTGCGCTTCCGGGTGCTCAAAATATTTCGTAACCGAATCAGCAATCTTACTGCCGATGCCGTCAATCGCCAGAATATCGTCGTATTCCGCTTGCGCAATGCCATCAAGTGTATCAAACCGTTCGGCTAACAAGTAGGCCGCTTTTTGTCCGACTAATCGGATACCAAGACCAAACATCAGCCGTTCCAATGAGTTGTTCTTGGACGCTTCAATCGCCTTCAGTAAATTCTCGACCGATGTTTCGCCCATCCGCTCATACGTCAACAATTCTTCCCGATCGAGCCGATACAGGTCGGCTAAGGTCCGAATCGCTTGGTGTTCGTACAATTGGCGGACGACCTTCTCGCCCAGTCCATCAATGTTCATCGCTTGTCGCGACACAAAATGAATGATGCCTTCCACCAGTTGTGCCGGACATTCCGGACTGACACACCGGATATCCGCTTCGCCTTCAAGGCGAACAAGTTCCGACGCACAAGCCGGGCAGTGTGTCGGAAACTCAATCGGTTGTTCGTTCCCTGTCCGTTCTGAGACGACGACACTGACGACCGCTGGAATGACATCGCCGGCTTTTTTGATGATGACTTGATCATGCAGACGAATGTCTTTTTCCGTGATGAAATCGGCATTGTGGAGTGTGGCATAACTGACCGTCGAGCCGGCGACGACGACCGGAGCAAAGCGTGCACGCGGCGTGACTTTCCCGGTTCGTCCCACACTGAAATCAACTTCTTCGACCGTCGTCATGACTTCTTCCGCAGCAAATTTATAAGCCGTTGCAAAACGAGGACTTTTCGCTGTGAACCCAAGCTCTTCTTGATCATCGTAGCGGTCAACCTTCAGCACGATCCCATCGATTTCGTACGGAAGTGTTGCCCGTTCAACCGTCCAGTGCTGAATGTAAGCCAAGATATCTTCCACCGTCTCACACGTCTGCATCTCTTTGTTCGTCGGCAGTCCGAGCTCAGCAAGCTGAAGCATCGCTTCACTGTGCGAACGGGCGCTGAGTGTATTGACACCGACGCCATACACGAACAACGAAAGATTACGGGATGCCGTAATCGACGAGTCGAGCTGGCGTAAACTTCCGGCTGCCGCATTCCGCGGATTGGCGAACAAGGCCTCTTCCCGTTCCGCCCGATCTTGATTCAGGCGTTCGAACGATTGTTTAGGCATATAAGCTTCACCACGTACCTCGACCGTTTCATTTTGACGTAACCGCAGCGGCAAGGCTTTGATTGTCCGCAGATTTTGCGTGATGTTCTCACCGACAGTTCCGTCGCCGCGTGTCGCACCGCGGACGAGACGTCCGTCTTCGTACTTTAAGGAAATCGCCAGACCATCAAACTTTAATTCGGCGACATATGTCGTCGAACGGCCGAGCGAACGTTCAATCCGGGCGACCCACTCGCGAATCTCCGTCTCATCAAATACGTTCCCGAGCGACAACATCGGTAAGTCATGTGTCACCTTCTCGAACGCGTCAAGCGGAGCCGCGCCGACACGTTGTGTCGGCGAATCGGCCGTAATCAGCTCCGGATGTTCGGTTTCAAGCTCCGTCAGTTCACGCAACAGTTGATCGTATGTGCTGTCCGGTACCGTCGGCTGATCTTGGACGTAATATTCATAACTGTACTGGTTCAGTTTCTGGCGCAATTCATCGATTCGTACTTGTACTGTCATCTTGGTGCCTCCACTCATACCTTTTTGATCGGTGCGAATTTCGCAAGCAATCGTTTGACGCCGACTTCCGGGAAAGCGATGTCGATTTCTAAGCTATCACCTGATCCGCGTGTCTGAACAACCGTTCCGCGTCCCCATTTCCCGTGTTCCGCTTTGTCCCCGACGTTCCAGCCGAGTGATTCAGCACCGGACGTCTTCATCGCCGTCGGTTTCGTGACCGAACGTCCGATGACGGCTTTTCCTTGCGGTACCGGACGATCTTCCCACGGCAACGGTTTTGGTTTTTTGCCGGTTCGCTCGAGCACTTCCTCCGGTAATTCGGCGAGGAAACGGGATTCGAGGTTGGCATTCGTCCGTCCGTACAGCGAACGCATTCGCGCGTGCGAGAGATACAATCGTTTTTCAGCGCGTGTGATGCCGACATAGGCAAGACGACGCTCCTCTTCCATCTCATCTTCATCCTGCAACGAACGGCTGTGCGGGAACAATCCTTCTTCCATTCCGATCAGGAAAACGATTGGGAACTCGAGACCTTTAGCCGAGTGTAACGTCATCAACGTCACTTGTTCACCCGGATCACTTTCATCCAGGGAATCAACATCAGCGACCAACGTCAGATCGGTCAGGAAAGCAATGATCGTCTGTTCTTCCGGATCCGCTTGCGCCGTTTCTTTTTCAAAGTTTTGCGCAACCGTGATGAACTCGTTAATGTTCTCGAGACGGCTTTGGGCTTCAAGTGTCTTGTCTTCTTTTAAGACTTGACGGTAGCCGCTCTTCTCAAGCACTTCTTCCACCAGCTCGGATAGGCTGATGAACTCTTGCATCTGTTGCAGACCAAGAATCATCGTCCGGAAGTCCGTCAGTTTGGCTGCCGTTTTCGGGGCGATGCTCGACAATTCGATGTCACGGATTGCTTCCATCAGGGAGACCCCCTGTAAATCGGCGAAATCACGTAATTTATCGATCGTCGTCGCGCCGATTCCGCGCTTCGGTTCATTGACGATGCGGGCAAACGATAAATCTTCGTTCGGATTCGAAATCAGACGCAGATAAGCCAAGACATCCTTGATTTCTTTCCGGTCGTAGAACTTCGTACCGCCAATCATTTTGTACGGAACGTTGGATTTGAGCAACGTTTCCTCAATCGCCCGTGACTGGGCATTGGTCCGGTACAGAATCGCGACATCGTTTAATTTCATCCCGTAACGCAAGGCATTGCGGATTTCCTGAACGATATAGAACGCTTCTTCCCGTTCATTTTCTGCTGTATGGATCACCAGTTTTTCGCCTTCCGCGTTTTCCGTCCACAGTTTTTTATCTTTACGGGTGCTGTTGTTCTGAATGACGTGGTTCGCTGCGTCCAGAATCCGTTTTGAAGACCGGTAGTTTTGTTCAAGCAGGATGACTTTCGCTGTCGGATAGTCTTCCTCAAACGACAGGATATTGGCGATGTCGGCTCCGCGCCAACGGTAAATCGACTGATCCGAGTCCCCGACGACACATAGGTTTTGGTGCGCCGCTGCGAGCAGATTGACAAGATCATATTGGGCTTTGTTCGTATCTTGGTACTCATCGACATGGATGTATTGGAACTTGCGTTGGTAAAACGCCAAAACGTCTGGATTTTGTTTGAACAACTCGGTCGTCTTCCCGATCAAGTCGTCAAAATCCAGCGCGTTATTACGGCGCAAGACGGCTTCGTACCCTTTGTAGATTTCAGCAACGGTTTTTTCGTACGGGTTCGTGACGATCGAAGCGTAAAACTCTGCGCTCCGCAATTCGTTTTTTTGACTCGAGATGATCGACAACATCGACCGTGGATCCCATTTCTTCGGATCGAGATTTTGTTCTTTTAAAACAAGTTTAAGCGCCGACTGTTGGTCGCTTGAATCGAGAATCGTGAAGTTTCGGTTGTAGCCGATTTTTTCGATGTCCCGACGTAACATCCGAACACACATCGAGTGGAAGGTCGACACCCAGATGTCGTTGGCGACACCGCCGACGAGCCGGGAAATCCGGTCACGCATCTCGCGTGCCGCTTTGTTCGTAAACGTGATCGCCAAGATGTTCCACGGGGCGACTTGTTTCGCAGCCATCAAATAGGCGACGCGATGTGTCAAAACACGTGTTTTTCCTGATCCTGCTCCCGCCATGATCAGCAGGGGTCCGTCCGTATGTTTGACCGCTTTTGCTTGCTCCGGATTCAGACCGCTGACAAGCTGTTCACTTAAATTAAACATCTAAATAGCCTCATTTCTATATTCCGAACTTTTGTTCTTATATTTTATCGTGTTGCCGTGACTGTCGCAAGTGCTGCTTCTAAATTCTCATAGATGATGTTGCCGACGATGATCGTATCGGCATGTTCCAGCATTTCTTCCGCCCGCTCGACCGAGTCGATGCCGCCGCCGTAAAACAACCGACCTTGCTTCAGCACCCGTTTGACCGAGGCGACCAGTTTCGGATCACCGTAAATTCCGCTGTATTCCAGATAAACGACCGGCATCCGGAACACGCTGTCTGCGAGTTGCGCGTAGGCAATGACCGTATCATCCGCCAATGGCTTGGCTTGCGTGACACGGGCGACCTTGGCATCAGGATTCAGTACGATATACCCTTCCCCGACAAGATCGGCGTGCGCTAACATATGACCTACTTCCTCGAGTGCCTCGACTTGTTTTTCAATGACGTGCTCAAGCGTTCCGCTGTTGAGGACGCTTGGTGTCAAATACGTATCGAACCCCATCGTCGCCGCTTCGAGCTCTGACACTTCCAGGGCAACGGCCACCGGGTAACGACGCAATCGCATCAGTAAATCAAGTGTCGCATCGAGTGTGATGTCATCGGTTCCTCCGACGATGATGGCGTCGGTTCCTGACGTGGCAATCGCTTGGAGGGCGTCTTCTTCAATTTCCTTTGCCGGATCGAGCTTAAAGACATGACGCCATTCATTATACGGTAACAACATGTTGGTTCCACCCTCTCTTTTCATTCGCTGTGTCCAGTATAAAACAAAAACCCATCCCGCGCAGAGCGAGATGGGACACACCTTTCAAGTCCGGACTTGGCGTTTCGTCAACAACGCGGCAAGTCCAAAGGCGAGGAAGGCATACAGGACGGCAAACGCCCAGGGTTCAGCCAAGAAAAAACCAAGCACCGGCACATCCAGTAACGGGGAGTCCGGCGAACAGAGCGCCCGCCCGTTAACGATCGCCAGAAACGGCAACGCCGGAACCATGAAGATATAACCAAAGTTGATCCAAAATGCACGTTGCATGACGCAACCTCCTTAACCGATGATGACCGATTCTTTTGGGTAATTGTAATTCCGTTTCGGCTGATTGGCTTTGAGCAGGAGCACAAAGGAAATGACACCGATTCGTCCGATGAACATCAAGACGGATAAGGTCCACTTACCGACATCGGATAATTCACTCGTAATCCCAAGTGACAATCCGGTTGTTCCAAACGCCGAACAGGCTTCAAAAAACAGGACCAGGAACGGGGCATCTTCAAAGATCAATAAGACAATCAACCCGATCATCGTCACGCCGGTCGAGACAACGATGACGACAAACGCTTTCCAAATATCGGACTGTCCGATCTCACGTCCAAAAATCTTAATTCCGTACTCCCCGCGGATAAAGGCAATGACGCTGAGCACGGCGACGGCAAACGTCGTCGTCCGAATCCCTCCCCCGACGGATGAAGGCGACGCCCCGATAAACATCAGAATCGATAAAACAAAAATCGAGGCTTGCGAGAAGGTCGTGATGTCGACCGTCGTCAGTCCGCCGTTTCGGGTCGTTACGGATTGGAATAAGGCATCAACCAGCTTTTCACCGACCGGCAACCCTTTAAATGATTGGTTCCATTCAAACAGCAGCAGGCTGGCCGTTCCGAACAGGACCAAAATAAAGAACGTCGAAGCCGTTAATTTTGTGAATAATGAAAAATGATACGGTTGACGCGTTGATTGGCGTGTCGCCCGGTAGGAGATATAGCGCCGGACTTCAACCAAGACCGGGAACCCGATCGCCCCGAGCGTCAATAACAGAATCTGCATGAACACGACAAATAAGTCCCCGCGAAACGGCAATAACGATTCTCCGGTAATATCAAACCCGGCATTGGTCGTCGCGCTGACAGAACCAAACAATCCTTGTAACATCGCTTCACCCAGCGTCGGAAAGTACTTCGTATAATACAAGCCTAAAATCAAGGCTCCAATGATTTCAATCGATAGGATGATCAAAATGACTTCGCGAATGTATTTGACGACTCCTTGCATCGTCGTCTGGTTTTGGTCACGGACAACAAGTTGCCGTTCCCGGAAACCAATCCGTTTGCCGAGGATAACCCACATCGCGATATGCAGCGACATCAAGCCGATCCCGCTGACCTGGACCAAAATCATGATCATAAAGTAACCAAACGTCGTAAACGTATCCGAGACCGAGACCGTCGTCAGACCGGTCACGCTGACACAACTGACAGCCATGAACACAAGGTCCGTAAAGTCCCAATTGTAATCTCCCCGTGTCGACCAGGGCAATCCAAGCATAATGATTCCGATGATGACGGCAACGAAATAAATAATGACGAGTGACTGGATCGGCGTCAGTTTTCGAATGAAATGTTGAATTTTTTGTTGAAACGCTAAATCCATCCGGCTTCGTCCTCCTTCGCAGAAATAGCGGATAACCGGTTAGTTATCCGCTACTTCCTCTTCTACAAGACCTAATCGTGCGAGTGCCAAGTCATAGCCGCCAGAACCGTAGTTCAGACACCGCTTCACACGGGAAATCGTTGCTGTTGAAGCACCTGTTGCTTTTTCAATCTTGTGGTACGTGTTTCCTTCCCGTAACTGCCGGGCGACTTCAAGTCGTTGTGCCAATGCCTGAATCTCATTGACCGTCGCTAAGTCTTCAAACAATGTATAACAATCTTCTAATGAATCCATCTTCATGATGGCCGTAAATAATTGATCAAGTTCTTTTCCACGCAATTTATCGAGTTGCATCATCTGACTCCCTTTCCCATTCATTGCTCTTTAACAGTTTAAAGTGCGACGTTTTAAATTTCAAGCGTCATCGCAAAATTGCCGGGAAAAGTACTTTCTTGCGTAAGACTTCATAAATTCCCTGCGGTGTGATCCGCACATACGGCAGGTGGGTCGAAGCCAGGAACAGCAAGGTATAGATCGGATCTTCAAACTTGTATCCTCGGGCAAATAACGCTTCGCGCAAAGCCGTTTCTTGAATGATTAAATCTTCGAGCGGCAAATCCGACGTTTGCCCCATTAACGTTAAAGGAATTTCCGCAATCACTTCGCCGTCATCAACGAGAACGACGCCGCCGCCAAACGATTTCATCCGTTCAAAGGCAATCTGCATGTCTCGTTTGGATTTTCCAATCAACAAGATATCGCCGCTGATCGAATACGAGCTGACGAGTCCACCGACGTGGGTCGCAAAGTTTTTTAAGACGGTGTTCAGACGCCATTTCCCTTCGCGGTCAACCAACATCAAAAACGACTCCTCACATCCGTCCGGTAACACTTGCATGCTCGTATCATGTTCAATCTGATACAGCTTCATGATGACGGAATTGACCATTTCAAGTCCGACCGGCATGCTGAAGGAAAAGTCATGTTCCGTCAGTTCAATCCCGATTTCAGACTTCTGCATCAAGTCAAGCGCATGATCCATCGCTTCGACCGGGTAACACGGGATATCGTTTTTCCGGACCCATGTTCCTCGTGCCAAGACATCGACCGGTGTCGGTTGGTCTTTTGCTTCCAAGATGTTCAGGTGAGCAATCCGTCCCGGTGCGATACTGCCGAGCAGATGATCCAGGTTAAAGTGACGTGCCGCATTATAAGAGGCAATCCGGTACGCTTCTTCCGGAGCAATCCCTGCGGCCAGCATCAACCGAATCGTCTCATCCATCAGACCGGCTTTATAAAAGGAAGGGGTCGATCCATCTGTCGTCACGAGCACCTTCTCGTAGTTCTGTAATCCCGCTTCAACGAGACCCGCAAAAATATCCGGTAGGTCGGGACGAATCGACGAGTAACGGATGGTCGTCGTATAGCCGAGCTCGAGCCGCATCAGTGCCTCTTCGACCGTCATCGCTTCGTGGTCGCTCGTCACGCCGTATAATGCCATCTTCGTCAACGTTTTCGCGGATGCTCCCGGAAAATGTCCTTCGATCGGTTTTCCAAGCTTCATCGCATCCTGCATCCATTGCAGCAACTCGTCATCACCTTGCGAAAGACGCGGCCAGCCGGTCAGTTCGCCGGCTTGAATGACCTGGGGATGCTTCAGCCAAGCTTGAATCCGCCGGTTATCAATCGTGATGCTGTCGGCGTCGAGTTCCGTCTGGGCATCGAGTCGCGCCCACCAATACATCGAAGTCGGCAGGTCTGCTAGTGCTTCGACTTGCGCAAACGCTTGCTCCACCGGCTCTAACAAAAGAAGCATATTGTCATTCACAAGTGTCGTCGTGCCGCGTTCCGCTGCAAACTTCGCAAGCGTCGCCGGGTTATAGAGTTGGAACGGATGCGCGTGCGGTTCGATGTAGCCCGGGACGATGAATTTCCCTGCAGCATCGTACACTTCGTCCGCCGTTTCCGGCATGTCCGGTCCGACGTAGATGATCCGGTCGCCGCTGATCCAAATATTCGCCGTCCGCCACGCTTTGAGTCCTTGATTTAAGTACGTCGCATTTTCAATCACGAGTGTAGGCGCAAGCTTTCCATTGATGACCGCTTGATGGGTCCGGACTTCTGTTTTCGTCCATGGGGACCGTCCACAATTTTTTTTCATGAAAGCTCGACCTCCTTTTTATTTGAAAACGCTTTCTTATAGTTCTTATACTAAAATGTTACCGGAAAAGTTTCAAGCTTATTCGTCGTCAATTCGACTCATTTCGCCAAAATAACACAAAACCGCCACGGAAGACAAGCGTCTTTCGTCGCCGGACACAAAAAAAGCCGGTCCCTCACAATCATGTGAGGCACCGGCTTTTGCCGTTATAAAATCAGATCGTTCGAAATGCTTTTTTGGCGATGTCCGTCCGGTAAAAGAAGCCGGTCCGGTCAAATGAATCGAGTCCGCTGTAGATTGCCGACACCGCATCTTCCATATTCGCCGCTTTCGCAACACAAACGAGGACGCGTCCTCCGGCAGATAACACCGTCTCTTGATCACCGGCGACGGTTCCGGCATGAAAGACAAGGACATCGGAACCGATCGTATCCGTCCGGACCAGATGGCCCGTTGCCGGCTGTTCCGGATATCCGTTCGCCGCGATGACGACACCGACGACGGCTTCATCCGACCAGACGACTTCGGGAACGTCACCTTCCATCAAGGGGATGATGACATCCAGCAGTTCGGTTTCGAGACGGGGCAAAATCACTTCCGTCTCCGGATCACCGAAGCGCGCATTAAACTCGATCACGGACGGTCCACGGTCGGTCAACATCAGACCGGCGTATAAGAAACCGGTAAACGGAATCCCTTCACTCGCCATCTGTTCGACGAGCGGCCGGAGGACCCGTTGCATCGCTTCCTCCGTTACCGCCTGTTCGTCAAACTGTGGCAACGGACTGTAAGCGCCCATACCACCCGTGTTCGGACCAAGATCACCATCAAAGACCCGCTTATGGTCTTGCGACAAGACCATCGGAATGACGGTTTCTTCGTGCACGAAAGCCATCAGCGAACATTCCTCTCCGACAAGACATTCTTCGATCACGACGCTGCTCTGCTCCCCGAAATCACCGGCAAAAATTTCGTCGACAGCTTGGATGGCCTGTTCCGTCGTCGCAGCGACGGTCACACCTTTCCCTGCTGCCAGACCATCCGCTTTGATGACGATCGGTGCTCCTTGCGCCCGAATGTAAGCATTCGCTTCAACCGCGGAAGTAAAGACCGCATGGTCAGCCGTCGGAATCCCGGCCCGGTCCATCAAGGCTTTCGCAAATTGTTTACTGCCTTCAATCGCCGCCGCTTCACGGGACGGTCCAAAGATCTTTAATCCGGCTGCTTGGAACGCATTGACGATTCCGAGGACAAGCGGTCCTTCGGGTCCGACGATCGTCCAATCAATCTGTTCGTCACGGGCGAACTGAACCAATTCCCCAATTGCGTCTTCCCGAATCGGGACACAAACAGCTTCCGTCATCCCGACGTTTCCAGGTGCTGCATAAATCGTATCAATCCGGACATCTTGTGCCAGTTTCCAAACGAGCGCATGCTCGCGTCCACCTTTACCGACTACTAATACTTTCACTCGGACCGCCTCCGCTTAGTGTTTAAAATGACGAACGTTCGTAAAGATCATCGTGATACCGTGTTTATTGCACGCATCAATGGATTCCTGGTCGCGAATCGATCCACCCGGTTGGATGATCGCCGTGATGCCTGCCGCTGCCGCTGCTTCGACCGTATCCCCCATCGGGAAGAAGGCGTCTGATCCCATTGCGGCACCAATCGCTTTCTCACCGGCTTGGGTGATCGCGATATTCGCTGAACCAACACGGTTCATCTGTCCGGCGCCGACGCCGACCGTCACTTCGTCTTTCGCAATGACGATGGCGTTCGATTTGACGTGTTTGACCGCACGCCAAGCGAGTTTTAAGTCTTCCCATTCGGCTGCCGTCGGTTTCCGGTCCGTTACGACACGTGCTGACGCATCATCGAGTGTCTCATCGTCACTGTCCTGCACAAGCATGCCGCCGGCGACTGCCGTATAACGAATCGCTTGGACACGTTTGACATCCAGTTCGAGTAACCGAAGATTTTTCTTCGCTGCAAGCAACGTAAACGCGTCTTCCGTAAAGGAAGGAGCGATGATGATTTCGAGGAAAATTCCGCTTAACTGTTCTGCTGTTGCGAGATCGACTTCGCGGTTCAAGGCCACGATCCCACCGAAGATGGAGACAGGATCGGCGGCGTGCGCCCGGCGGAAGGCTTCGTCGATTGTCGGACCAACCGCGACGCCACATGGATTCATGTGTTTGACGACGACGGCTGCCGCTTCACGGAACTCATCGAGAATCTCAAGCGCTGCATTGGCATCCTGGATATTGTTGTAGGACAATTCTTTGCCGTGGAGTTGCTTCGCCGAAGCGAGTGATGCCCCGCGGTAAATCGGTGTTTTGTAAAAGGCGGCTTCCTGGTGTGGATTCTCTCCATAACGCAGATCCTGAACCTTCTCTAGCGTGATCGTCAACTGATCCGGGAACTTTTCGCCTGTCTGCGTCAAGAAGTAGTCTGCAATCAAGGCATCGTAAGCCGCTGTATGGCGGAACGCTTTTGCTGCCAGCTTCTGGCGTGTTTCGAACGTCGTTCCACCAAGATGAATCTCGTTGATGACATCTGCGTAATCTGCCGGATCAACGATGACCGTCACCGCCGCATGATTTTTCGCAGCAGATCGGATCATGCTCGGTCCACCGATATCGATGTTTTCAATCGCATCGGCGTACGGGACGTCTTCCTGCATGACCGTTTCTTTGAACGGATAGAGATTGACGACAACAAAATCAATCGGTTCAATCTGTTGTTCTGCCATCTGTTCCCGGTGGCTCTCGAGATCACGTCGTCCAAGCAGTCCACCATGGACCATCGGATGAAGGGTCTTGACCCGTCCGTCCAGCATCTCTGGAAACTGTGTGACTTCACTGATACCAATGACCGGAAGTCCTGCTGCCTCAAGGGCTTGATGTGTCCCACCTGTCGAAACGAGTTCAATCCCTGCCTGGTGCATCGCCTGTCCTAATTCAACGATGCCGGTTTTGTCTGATACACTGATTAACGCTCTCATACGTTTGCCTCCTCTTTCATCCACTCTTCGATGACTTGCGGGTACAGTTTATGCTCGACTTGCTGAATCGCCTGTTGCAGCGTTTCCCGTGTCATATCCTCTGTGATCCGGACCGCTTCTTGTGCGATGATCGGTCCCGTGTCCATCCCTTCATCGACTATATGAATTGTAACACCTGTGATTTTGACTCCGCCACGAAATGCTTGCCCGATTGCATCTTTTCCGGGAAAAGCCGGCAGCAACGACGGGTGGATGTTGACGATTCGTCCGGCATAGTGTGCCAGCAAAACATCCCCGATTAATCGCATATACCCGGCCAAGATAATCCGTTCCACATGTCGCCGCTCCAACTCGGCGACGATTTCCCGCTCGAACGTTGGTTTATCCGGATACTCCTTGGCTGTAAACACGAACACATCACAGTTACGTGCGCGTGCCCGTTCAATCACTTTCGCTTGTTTTTGATCACAGACGACGAGTTCAATCGTAGCCTGCAGACGTCCTTCTTCAATCGCGTCGAACAATGCTTCGACATTACTGCCACTTCCCGAGGCAAAACAGGCGATTTTCATTGATCGACTCCATGGATGCGGACGCCCGGCTCATCCGTGACTGTCCCAATCGTATAGACTGTCTCATTTTCACGGGCAAGGCGTGCCGTGACGGCATCGACATCTTCCGGTTTAACGATCATCATGTAACCGATGCCCATGTTGAAGACATTGTACATATCGTGACGCGGCACGTTTCCGGCTTGTTCGAGCCAATCGAAGACCGGCAACGTCGGCCATTTTTTCGGGTCAAACGTCGCACCGCATCCTTCAGGAAGAACACGCGGAACGTTTTCGTAAAAACCGCCGCCGGTAATATGGACCATCGCCTGAATTTTTTCTGTCTCGAGGGCCGCTTTGACCGCTTCGACGTAAATCCGTGTCGGCATCAGCAACGTATTGCCGATCGTACTGCCGAACATCATCAACTCATCTTCGTACCGCAGACCGCTTTCGGCGACGATCTTCCGGACAAGTGAAAAGCCGTTCGAGTGAACGCCCGACGAAGCGAGACCTAAGATGACGTCTCCCGGTTGAACGTGTTCTCCTGTGATCAATTTTTGTTTTTCGACGGCACCGACCGCGAATCCGGCGATATCGTATTCACCGTCTGCATACATCCCCGGCATTTCTGCCGTTTCCCCGCCGATCAATGTACAACCGGACTGGACACAACCTTCGGCAACGCCGGCGACGATCCGCTCGATTTTAGCGGGAACCGCTTTTCCGAGAGCGATGTAATCGAGGAAATAGAGCGGTTCCGCCCCTTGGACGATGATGTCATTGACACACATCGCAACACAATCAATCCCGATCGTATCGTGCTGGTCGAGGGCGAAGGCAAGCTTCAGCTTCGTTCCGACGCCGTCCGTACCGCTGACGAGGACCGGTTCTTTCAGATTCAATTGACTGAGGTCGAACATTGCACCGAAACTGCCGAGTCCCGTCATGACTTCTTTGCGCATCGAGCGGGCCACGTGTTTTTTCATTCGAGAAACGGATTCGTATCCTGCCGTCAGGCTGACACCTGCTGCTTCGTATTGTTTACTCATGCTTTGTTCCCCCATCTGTTCAAAGTTTGGCTTCTAATTCTAATGCACCGATCGGTGTTGGATATTCGCCTGTGAAACAAGCCGTACATTGACCTTTCAACGGACCATCAAACGGGCGGTCGATTGCATTGACCATTCCGTTGACCGTCAAAAACTCAAGTGAATCGGCTCCGATTTCCCGGCAAATCTCACTTGGTGTCAAGCGGGCGGAAATCAGTTCATCTTTTGAGGATGTATCGATCCCGTAATAACACGGATTGGTGATGGGGGGTGCCGTGATGCGGACATGGACTTCGGTTGCCCCGGCTTCCCGTAACAGTCCGACGATGCGGCGGCTTGTCGTCCCGCGAACGATTGAATCATCAACCATGATGACCCGTTTGCCGTTGACGACACCCCGCAGCGCCGATAACTTCATCTTGACACCGCGCTCGCGGAGTTCTTGTGACGGCTGAATGAACGTCCGACCGACATAACGGTTTTTGATCAAACCCATTTCATATGGAATGCCGCTCGCTTCCGCATACCCGATGGCGGCGGAAATACTCGAATCCGGCACACCGGTGACGACGTCTGCCTCGACCGGTGCTTCTTCGAACATCTTTTTGCCAAGTGCTTTTCGTGCCGTATGGACGTTGACCCCATCAATCATCGAATCGGGACGGGAAAAGTAGATGTATTCCATCGAACACATCGCCCGCTCATGTGGTTCCATATATTGACGCGATGACATGCCGGACGTTGTGATGGTCACGAGCTCCCCAGGCTCGATATCCCGAATGAACTCGGCGCCGACGATGTCAAACGCACATGTCTCCGATGAAAAGACAATTCCGCCGTCCGGTGTTTTTCCAAGCGACAACGGCCGCAGACCGTGTGGATCAACGGCGACGTACAACGTATCTTCCGTCAAGAACAAGAACGCGAACGCGCCGACGAGTCGAGCCAGACTATCGGCAATCCGGTCTTCAAGCGTCGGTAACTTACTCCGCTTGACGAGGTGAGCGACAACTTCCGTATCACTCGTCGTTTGGAAAATCGCTCCTTCTGCTTCGAGTAGATGTTTTAATGAATCGGCATTGACGAGGTTCCCGTTGTGCGCAAGCGCCAGGTCGCCCGTCCGTGATTTAAAATGGAGCGGTTGTGTATTCTCAAGCGTATTTCCCCCGGCCGTCGAATAGCGGACATGTCCGATGGCGTGGTGCCCGGATAAAGAATCCAGTGTTTCTTGCGAAAAAACTTCCGTGACGAGCCCTTGTCCCCGGTGCGGCAGGAGCAGTTTGCCGTCGCTTGCGACGATTCCTGCCCCTTCCTGTCCCCGGTGTTGCAGGCTGTGGAGTCCGTAATACGCAAGTTGCGCTGCTTCCGGTTGTCCAAAAATCCCGAACACCCCACACTCTTCATTTAATCCTTTGATGTCATATAACACGCGATCGCCCCTTCCCAGTCGGCTTGCAGTGTTGAACGTGTCGCTTCGATGAGTGTATCGCTTGTCTTGATTTGCAAAGCATCTTGATCGGTAACGTATCCTATTTTATGCGCCCCTGTCAGTTTTACGAAGGCGGCTTCCTGTTCCGGCTTCACCGTCACGACGAAACGTGATTGCGATTCACTGAACAGATTTAGTGCCGGACCGTCAAATGTCACGTCAAGACCAAGCGTCGTTCCGAATGTCATCTCGGCTAAGGCAACAGCGAGACCACCTTCTGCCACGTCATGAATCGCTGTGACTTGTCCCGCTTGAACCGCCGCTTGCAAGGCCAGTAACCGCTCTTGTTCGACGGCTAAGTCAATCTGCGGTGCTTTCCCGAATGATTTTTCGAATTGCAGGTATTGCAGTTCACTGCCGCCGAATTCTGCTGTCGTTTCTCCGAGCAGGTAAACAGCGTCGCCTGCTTGCTTGACGTGTTGCGTCGTAATCCATTCGGTCTGTTCGTGAAGACCGACCATCCCGACGACCGGCGTCGGATGGACTGCTTTGCCGGCGGATTCATTGTACAAGGAAACATTTCCACCGATGACCGGCGTCTCGAGCACACGGCACGCTTCTGCCATTCCGGCCGTCGCTTGCTGTAGTTGCCAGAAGCCTTCCGGTTTATCCGGATTCCCGAAGTTCAGGCAGTCGGTGATCGCGAGTGGTGTCGCACCACTGGCAACGATGTTGCGGGCTGCTTCAGCGACGGCAATCTGTCCGCCGACGAACGGATCGAGGTAAACGAAACGGCTGTTGCAGTCTGTCGTCATCGCGAGTGCTTTGTTCGTTCCGCGAACCCGGATGACGGCTGCATCAGAACCCGGTGCGACGACCGTTGACGTTTGAACCATATGATCGTATTGGTCGTAGACCCAACGTTTTGAAGCAATCGTCGGTTGTTTGAGTAGGGAACGCCATGTCTCGACCACATCGTCAACGACTGGTAACGTTTCCTCCATCGTTTGGAACTCTTCATAATATGCCGGGACACGGGATGGTTTGTTGTAGACCGGTGCTTCTTCTGCCAGCGCATCCACCGGTACTTCAGCGACGATTTTGCCGTGTTGGACCAAACGAAGGACTTTTTCATCGATGACTTCTCCGACATGCACCGCATGGAGTCCCCATTTGCTGACGATCGCTTCGATTTCCGATTCGCGTCCGCGTTCAACGACCAACAACATCCGTTCTTGTGACTCTGATAACATCATTTCATAAGCTGTCATGCCTGTTTCCCGTTGCGGTACATCATCCAGATGCATCTCGATGCCCATACCGGCTTTCGAAGCCATCTCGGCTGATGATGATGTCAGTCCGGCAGCTCCCATATCCTGCATGCCGACAAGCGCCGGATGACCAACGATTTCAAGACAGGCTTCGATCAAGAGTTTCTCCATGAACGGATCCCCGACCTGAACGGCTGGACGTTTTGCTTCCGTATCTTCCCCAAGATCTTCTGAAGCAAAGGTCGCTCCGTGAATCCCGTCGCGTCCGGTTGCGGCTCCGACGTACATGACCGAGTTCCCCGCCCCTTTGGCGAGACCCTTTTGAATGTCTTCATGGTTGATCAAGCCGATACACATCGCATTGACAAGCGGGTTGCCCTCATACGAATGATCAAAGCCGACTTCTCCCCCGATCGTCGGAATCCCGACACAGTTCCCGTATCCGGCAATTCCAGCGACCACTTGTTCAAACAGTTGATTGACACGCGGTGTACCGAGGTGACCGAACCGAAGCGAGTTCATCAAGGCGACCGGACGGGCTCCCATCGAAAAGATATCGCGGATGATCCCACCGACACCGGTCGCTGCCCCTTGATACGGTTCGACGGCTGACGGGTGATTGTGACTCTCGATTTTAAAGACGACGGCTTGATTGTCCCCGATATCGACGACACCGGCTCCTTCACCCGGACCTTGCAGGACGCGTGGACCTGTCGTCGGAAACTGGCGTAACACCGGCTTCGACGTCTTGTACGAACAGTGCTCCGACCACATGACGGAAAACAATCCGATTTCTGTGTAGTTCGGTTGGCGTCCGAGTAAGTTGACGACCATCTCATATTCCGCATCGCTCAGTCCCATTGTTGCGTAGATCCGTTGTTCCTGAATTTGCTCCATCGTTGGTTCAGACTGTTGTTTTAACATGATGTGCCCCCTGTTTGACGAGTGAAGTGAATAACTTAAGTCCATCGGTTCCGCCGGTCAGCAGTTCAACTGCCCGTTCCGGGTGTGGCATCATGCCGAGGACGTTCCCGGCTTTATTCGTGATGCCGGCGATATCGCCGCGTGATCCGTTCGGATTATCGGTATACGTAAAGGCAATTTGTCGGTTCGTCTGTAACATCGCATACGTCGCATCGTCACAGTAGTAGTTGCCTTCTCCGTGCGCGATCGGAATCGTAATCGTTTCTTGCGCTGCGTAGTCGGATGTAAAACGCGTCTCATTGTTTTCGACCTTCAGTTCAACCGTCCGGCACATGAACTTCAGTCCCGTATTCCGGTGTAAGACACCCGGGAGAAGCCCGGCTTCAACAAGAATTTGGAACCCGTTGCAGACGCCGAGGACCGTTTTGCCTTCTGCCGCAAATCGTTTCACTTCCTCCATGATCGGTGAGAATTGAGCGATCGCGCCACACCGGAGGTAGTCGCCGTAGGAAAAACCGCCCGGTAACAGGACACCGTCGTATCCTTCAAGGGACGTTTCCGTATGGAAGACGTAGTCCGCTTCTTCGCCGAGTGCGTCTTTGACAGCATGATACATATCTAGATCACAGTTCGATCCGGGAAAAACGATGACGGCAAACTTCATACGGTCGTCACCTCTTCTACGTCAAAACGGTAATCTTCCATCACAGTGTTAACGAGCAGTTTCTGACACATCTCATGAATCATCGCGTCCGTTGTCTCATCGGAAACGAGCAACTCAATCCGCTTGCCAATCCGAACTTCTTCGACCCCCGCAAAACCAAGCTGGCTTAGACCGCCTTTGACCGCGACACCTTGTGGATCTAAAATACTTTCTCGTAATGCGACCGCTACTGTAACCTTTTTCATTGTCCGTTTCCCCCTAGGCGATTGAATAGTGTTTGGTATGTGTCGATGAGTGATCCGATATTGCGGCGAAAAACATCTTTGTCGAGGTGTTCGCCCGTTTCCTTATCCCATAACCGGCATGTGTCCGGTGAGATTTCGTCTGCCAGCAAAATTTCGCCGGCCGGTGTTTTACCGTATTCCAGTTTAAAATCAACGAGCGTGATGCCCTTGTTATCAAAGTAGGGACGCAAGACGTCATTGACACGATGGGCTTCCTGTTCAAGCCGTAAAAGCTCTTCTGTAGTCGCAATCTTCAGTAAATTGATGTGTGCCGGTGTGACAAGCGGATCACCTAAGCTGTCATCTTTATAATAAAACTCGACGATCGGCGTCTCGAGCACCGTTCCTTCTTCGATGCCCAGCCGTTTACTGAGGCTGCCGGCGACGACGTTTCGCACGACGACCTCAAGTGGAATGATGGTGACACGACGTACGAGCTGTTCGCGCTCCGATGTCCGTTCAATGAAGTGGCTCGGAATTCCCGCCGCTGCGAGGACCTCAAAAAAGTGGCTCGTCAAGCGGTTGTTCAATTCTCCTTTACCGGCAAACTCTGCCTTCTTCTCTCCATTAAATGCTGTTGCCTCGTCTTTGTAGACGATGCGGAGCACATCCTGCTCCTGCGTCGTGTATAACCGTTTCGCCTTGCCTTCATAAAGTGGTTGCATCGATTTCGTCCCCCATGATCCTAAGATGTAGACGGGAGCCGAGCTCCCGTCCCAGGTTGATTAGTTCAAGCCACACCGTTCAAAGATTTCATCGACTCGGCTCGTATGATACGTTGGATCAAAACAAGCATCGAGTTCTTCTTCTGTAAAGAGTTGTTGAATGTCCGCTTCCTGCCATAAGACATCGCGGAACATGATTTGTTCTTCCCATGCCTGCATCGCCCGCGGTTGAACGAAGTCGTAGGCCGCTTCGCGTGACCAGCCTTTTTCAATCAAAGCGAGTAAGACGTGACCGGAGAAGATGACACCAAACGTCCGGTCCATGTTGCGTTTCATGTTTTCCGGGAACACCGTCAGATTTTTGATGATGTTACCGAACCGATTCAACATGTAGTTGAGTAATCCCGTCGCATCCGGCAAAATGATCCGTTCCGCAGACGAGTGGGAGATATCCCGTTCATGCCACAGTGAGACGTTTTCGTACGCTGTCACCATATGGCCGCGGATGACACGGGCAAGACCCGTCATGTTCTCGGAACCGATCGGATTCCGTTTGTGCGGCATCGCCGATGATCCTTTTTGACCTTTAGCGAAGAATTCTTCGACTTCACGAGTCTCCGTTTTTTGAAGACCACGAATTTCCGTCGCCATCTTTTCAATCGATGTCGCGATTAAGGCAATCGTCGACATGTAATGGGCATGACGATCACGTTGCAGGGTTTGCGTCGAGACCGGTGCCGGTTTCGTGCCAAGCTTCTCACAGACATATTTTTCGATGAATGGGTCGATGTTCGCAAACGTTCCGACCGCTCCCGACATCTTGCCGTATTCGACTGTTTCCCGTGCTGCCTCGAACCGGACTTTATTCCGTTTCATTTCTTCGTACCAAAGGGCCAGCTTCAGACCAAACGTCGTCGGCTCAGCGTGTACGCCGTGTGTACGTCCCATCATGACCGTATACTTATGTTCGTTGGCTTTGACCTTCAAGATTTCAATGAAACGATCGAGATCGGCCGCCAAGATATCATTGGCTTGTTTCAACAGATACGATAACGCCGTATCAACGACGTCCGTTGACGTCAGTCCGTAATGAACCCATTTGCGTTCTTCGCCAAGTGTCTCCGATACGGCACGTGTGAAGGCGATGACGTCGTGTCGTGTCTCTTGCTCGATTTCATTGATCCGATTGACATCAAAGGAAGCTTTTTCCCAAAGCAACTGGACGTCTTCTTTTGGAATCACGCCAAGCTCACTCCAGGCTTCACATGCTAAAATCTCAACTTTTAACCAGGCTTCGAATTTGTTCTGTTCTGTCCAGATCGCTTTCATTTCAGGACGTGTATAGCGTTCGATCATCTAACCGTCTCCTTCCATATCTGCAGGCGCGCAACTTCGGCTAACGCTTCTTCGACCGAATCAGCCAAGATGTTCAGATGCCCCATCTTCCGCCCCTGTTTTGCGTCCTGTTTTCCGTATAAATGGACTTTCGTCCGCGAGGATAACATCGGTAATGCCTCGTCTAATGCTGTGATATGTTGACCTAGGATGTTCGCCATGACGACCGGTGTCGTCAAGCGGGTATCGCCAAGCGGCAGTCCGCAGATGGCTCGTATGTGTTGCTCGAACTGTGACGTCTCGCACGCATCAATCGAATAATGACCCGAGTTGTGCGGACGCGGCGCCAGTTCGTTGACGATCAATTCGGAACCGACGACGAACAGTTCGATTGCCAGTGTTCCGATCAAATCGACATCGTTCGCGAGACGCGTCGCCAGGTCAATCGCTTGTTGCTCCAAGTCGCTTGAAATACGGGCGGGAACGATCGACAGATGCAGGATGTTGTCTTGGTGGATATTTTCACTGACCGGGAAGACTTTCGTTTCCCGCTCGCTTCGCGTGACGATGGCGGAAATCTCTTGGTCAAACGGCAACCACTTTTCGGCAACGTATTCTGTCGGTTCAAAACGGGTGACGGCCGTTTCTAGATCCAGTTCCGTTCGAATGACCGTCTGCCCTTTGCCGTCATAACCAAACCGGGCTGTTTTTAAGATGAAGGGAAGACCTAACTGCCGTTTTGCTTCGAGAAGATCATCGGTCGTCTGAACTGCCTGGTATGGTGCCACTTGATAACCGAGCTGTTCAAGCAGTTCCTTCTCACGAATCCGGTGTTGTGTCCGAAACAGAAGTTCGGTGCCATGGATCAATTTACCGCCGATGGCTTCCGCTACTTCGTGTGAGATGTTTTCAAACTCATACGTTACGACATCCGAGGCGTCAGCCAGTCGTTTGGCTGCCTCGACATCCGTGAACGGTGCCTGAATCTGTTGATCGGCAACTTGCGCACACGGTGCATTCTCCGTCGGATCAAGCGTGATGAGCGAATATCCCATTTGGCGTGCAGATAAAGCCATCATCCGCCCCAATTGTCCTCCGCCTAAAACTCCGATTCGTGTCATGTCAGATGCACCTCCGAAGCGATGACATCCCCTTCCAGTTCGACCCGCATATGATCTAAAGCCCGGGCAATCCGTTCATCGACGGTCGCAAGAATCTGAGCTGCAAGCAAACCGGCATTTTTCGCTCCAGCGTCTCCAATCGCAACGGTCGCAACCGGAACACCGCCTGGCATCTGAACGATCGAGAGTAAGGAATCGATGCCTTGGAGTGCTTTGCTCTGAATCGGGACACCAATCACGGGGAGCGTTGTCTTCGCTGCCACCATTCCTGGAAGGTGGGCTGCCCCACCTGCACCGGCAATGATGACTTTTAATCCTCGTTCCCGAGCGGATTCCGCATATCGAAACATTAAGTCCGGTGTCCGGTGTGCGGAGACCACTTTCTTTTCGTATGCAATGTCCAATTGATCCAGTACGTCACACGTTTTCTGCATGGTCACCCAATCCGATTGACTGCCCATGATGACTCCGATTTCCACCTTACTCATCTTCGTCTCCTCCTTTTTGCATAAAAAAAGCCCAAACCACGTCTAAAAGGGTGGCTTAGGGTATAAAAAGGTACGCCAAAAAACGATCGACGAACATCCATATACCCCATAGTCCAACGATTTAGGGTCGTCGGGTAGAAACTTGCAAGCCATATCCCTGCTATTATACGAGGTGTTATATTAAATCTTCCTATCACGCCTTCATCTTAACAAGACTGAACTCGATTCGTCAACCAAAGGCGAACAATTTAATTATCTGAAAATTCATCGTTCGGTTTTATACTTAATTTCTTCCATTCGGTTGGTTTTCCATTCGGAAATTTAAACTGCTGTCAACCTGACAGAAAGAAAAACTACTAAAAAAGACCACCCTTTCATAAAAGAAAGGATGGTCTTTGCGAAAAAACAATTCGATTCATGCCGATTCATGCGTTCTCAGATTCGAGTTTCGGCTTACAGTCAAAAATGATTTGTTGGCGGATAGGATACGGTTCTCCGTTGGCATCAAGTCCAAAAATCGGTTCTTCCCGTCGAACGGTCGGACGATAACCCATGGCATCAATCCGATCAATGCACTCGCTGATCGTTTCATTTTCTTCTACGGCAACGCGCATTTTTTGTTTTTTTGCCATGAGTCTCACATTCCTTCCTTATTATATATATGAAAAAAACCAAAAAAAGTCCATAAAAAAGCGGCGGCCCTTGAGCGTATGCTCCAGAACCACCGTTTGCCTGGCAACGTCCTATCCTCACAGGGGGAAGCCCCCAACTACTTTCGGCGTTCAAGTGCTTAACTTCCGTGTTCGGCATGGGAACGGGTGTGACCACTTGGCTATCGTCACCAGACGACGGGCTCGCGCCCTCAAAACTGAAGTCATCAACAAGATCATCTGCTAGAACAAGGCCTCGACCGATTAGTATCACTCAGCTCCGCATGTCGCCATGCTTCCACCCGTGACCTATCTACCTCATCGTCTCTGAGGGGTCTTTCTTGATTACTCAAAGGGAAATCTC